>LJZT01000026.1 GCA_001314905.1 Phormidium sp. OSCR | reverse complement strand
TAAGCACAAATCCTGTATTCTTTTTTGTGGGTTGCCATTCATCTCACCGCCAAATCAAAGATTATGGCGGGAGCCTTCTTGCAACATTGAGGTAAAAACAAAAAACAAGCCTGGCCTTAAACCGCTCCCAGAATACTAGCCAAAAGGGCTTTCTGGACGTGCATCCGATTTTCCGCCTGATCCCAAACCCGAGAATGGGGTCCTTCGATCGCCTCATCCGTAATCTCTTCCCCTCGGTGAGCCGGGAGACAATGGAGGAGAATCACCTGAGAATCAGCATGGGCGATGAGGTCGTCATTGACCTGATAGGGTTGAAAGACTGGGATGCGATCGCGAGCCTCGGCCTCTTGGCCCATACTGGCCCAAACATCCGTATAAATGGCTTGAACCCCTTTCACCGCAGCGATCGGGTCATTGAGCAGCTCAACCCGGCTGCGATCGCCGGCCAACTGACGAGCCTTCTCCACCATATTCAAATGAGGCTCAAACCCTGGCGGTGTCGCCACTCGCACATTCACTCCCAACAGAGCGCAACAGAGCATCAACGAATGAGCGACATTATTACCATCCCCCACATAGGTCACTGTTGTGCCACGAATTTCGCCAAAACATTCCCGTAATGTCAGCAAATCCGCCAACGCCTGACAAGGGTGAGCCAGATCCGTCAGGGCATTGACCACCGGAATCTTGGCATAATGAGCAAAGGACTGCAAATCCGCCTGAGCAAACGTGCGAATGGCCACCACATCCAAATAGCGATCTAACACTCGCGCCGTATCCGCTAACGGTTCGCCACGGCCAACCTGAGTTACCTTAGGATTGAGGTCAATCACCTGACCTCCCAACTGGTACATCGCCACCGAAAAACTAACACGAGTCCGGGTCGATGCCTTATAAAACAGGAGTCCCAGGACTTTCTGACAGTTGGGGGTTAGCTCTCGGGTTTTTAGTGCCTGTGCCAGTTCCAACAGCCCCTCAACCTCAGCAGCGCTCAGGTCTGTTAGACTCAAAAAATCACGTCCGTTCAATCCACTCATCTTTGAGTTGGTTGTCATGGCTAACCCTCCTACAACACGGCCCGATTCCCAGGTTCATAGACTATACCATACCCCTCCTGCTGCCCGAGTCGAGTCCTAACGGCAACCCCAGGCCTGTTCCGAAGTTCCCCATTCCGAAGTTCCCCATTCCGAAGTTCCCTCTTTTGATGATTCCACTTCCTGGCTATCACATCACCGAAGCGATCGCCGTTGAATCGAGTCCCACTGTTGACTATGATTCCAACCGCTATCGGCAAACTCGTCCCAAAAACCATGTCTATCGGGGCTATCGTGACAGCGATGGCCAGCCGGTGATCATCAAAACCCCCAGTCGAGAGTATCCCCAACTCAGCGAAATTGCGCGTCTGCGTCACGAATACGACATTGCAGCGTCCCTTGATAGTCCTTACCTGATGGGGGCGATCGAACTGACTCAAACACCGCGTTTAGCTGCGATTTACCGGGATATCGGCGGAATCTCCCTCGATCGCCTTTTCGGCAACGATTATCCGGTTCCCGATTCCCCAAAGGCTATCCTCAAACAGCTTGCGATCGCCATTCAACTAGCTAAAGCTCTCTTGCATCTCCATCAAGCTAAACTGGTTCACAAAGACATTAAACCCTCCAACATTGTCTATAACCCCGATAGCCATCAACTTCAACTGATCGACTTTGGCATCACCTCTCGCCTCTACCCAGAAAACCAGACCAATATCAGCTGTCGGCCCCCTTATTTAGCCAACCATGGTCTCGAAGGAACCCTCGCCTATCTTTCCCCAGAACAAACCGGGCGCATGAATCGGCGGCTCGACTACAAAAGTGATTTCTACTCCCTAGGGGTGACTCTCTACGAACTCCTGACGGGACGAGTTCCCTTTCTCAGTCATGATGCCCTAGAGCTGGTTCACTGTCATATTGCCAAGGTTCCTCAACCGCCTCAACTGATCAATCCTGATATTCCTCTGGCCTTGTCTGATGTGGTGATGAAGCTACTATCTAAAAGCGCCGAAGACCGCTATCAAAGTGCCTTTGGACTCCTGAAAGACTTAGAAAACTGTCAAGCGCAACTTGAGCAGAAACAGACGATTTCTCCGTTCCCCTTAGCTCGTTTTGATCGCTCAGCAGACTTACAAATTCCCGCCAAACTCTACGGACGAGAATCGGAAGTGGCTCGGTTGATGGAGGCGGCCGAACGAGTCATGTCTGGAGCCGGGGCAGAACTGTTGTTGGTGTCGGGCTATTCTGGAGTGGGGAAATCGGTATTAGTCCAAGAAATTCATCGTCCTGTGGCCCAATATCGCGGCTATTTTGCCGCCGGTAAGTTTGAACAGTTAAAAGGCAATCTTCCCTACTTCGGTTTTCGTCAAGCCATTCTCGATATTTTAGAACAATTACTGGCTGAAAATCAACAACGGCTCAATGCCATCAAAACCTGTCTAACGACGGCTTTAGCTGAGCCAATTCGGGCGACATCTGTCTTGGGAACTGCTGAGGCGATCGCAACTCGCAGCGGTACGGGGAGTTTAGGGGAAACGTCGGCTAGGACAGCAACATCAGATGTCCCCTCCCGAGGGCCACGTCCTCCCGTCCAAGCGGCTGATGGCTTGAAGGAGAGCCATCAACACAACCGAGCGATCGCAGCAACGGTAGCCCCCATCGACTATCAGACCTTGGCCTTGCATCTGTTGCCGGAATTGGCGGACGTTTTGGAGAGTCCCCAGGTCTGTGAACATCGAGAACTCCCTTGGCCGGGCGAGATCCCGGCGAGGATTCAACATGAACTCTTTTGCCGGATTTTTGAGGCGATCGCCCGGCCGGGTCATCCGTTAGTTTTATTTCTCGATGATTTGCAATGGGCCGATACGGCGTCGATTAAGCTATTGGCGGATTTGTTGCTGCGTTCGGTAAGCCAACGGGGGAAACCGCTGTTACTGGTCGGTGCCTATCGAGATAATGAAGTCAATGCCAATCATCCTTTGATGTTAACCCTCGAAGAATTGCAACGGGAGGGGATTCGTCCAGAACAGTTAAAGCTCAAAGGCTTAAATTTGGCTTGTGTACAGTCCCTAATTGCGGATAGTTTAGCCTTGCCCGATTCGGACGTCGGCCCCTTGGCGGATTTAATGTGGCGTAAAACCGATGGGTTGCCCTTTTTCTTGACTCAGTTATTGCTGTCGTTGGCCCGAGATGAATTGTTGTTTTTCGACGGCTCTCAGGGGCGTTGGCGTTGGGATAGCGATCGCCTGGCCTCAGTCGAAATTTGCGAAAATGTGATTGATTTGACGGTGCGCAAGCTGCAAACCTTACCTCAGGAAACGCAAAACTTACTGATGTTAGCGGCTTGCATTGGCAATCGCTTTGACTTGAACGTGTTGTCGGTGGTGAATGAGCGATCGCCCCGTCGCACGGCGGCCGATTTGTGGGAGGCGATCGCTGAGGGATTGATCATCCCTTTGAATGAAGCCTATAAAATTCCCCTGACCTTAGATGCGTCCACGGAAAACGAAGCCGAGGACGCTGAAATTGCCAAACTGCCGATTTGCTATACCTTCGGACACGATCGCGTCCAACAAGCGGCTCTGGCTCTCATTAGCCCGGAGATTCGTCAGGATGTGCGGGTGCAAATAGGCAAACTTCTTTTGGCCAGTACACCCCCCGACGCTCTCGAAGAGAACATTTTTGAGATTGTCAATCAATTTAATGCTGGGGCCGCCCTGATGGTTCATCCCCAGGAACGGCAACAGTTAGCTCAGTTAAACCTGATGGCGGCTCGTAAAGCTAAGGCGGCTAGTGCGTGGGAGACGGCCAGTGATTATTTGGATGTGGGCCGGATTGCCCTGGGGGATGAGGGCTGGCAACGAGATTATGATCTGACAATGGCCGTCTATCTGGCGGCTTTGGAGGTGGAAGTGGCCTTGGTTCAAGGGCGACAACCAAGATTGAACCGGGTATTGAACCGGGTGCCGCGCTATCGCAGTGAGGTGTTGTTGGCGACCGTGTTGCGAGAGGCACGAACGGATTGGGAAATGGCCCAAGCCTATTTTCAACAACTGCGCTTCTATGGAGTCTTACAAGAGCGCGATCGCGCCCTAGAAATGGCTCAGAAGCTGTTTGAGCGGCTGGGGGTTTCTTTTGCCCCAGAAGGGGCTAAGGTGGGCGAGATGCCCCTGCTAGAGTCCGCTTCGGGGACAGTTGAGAGACTGTCACCTCAGCTTGAGTTAGCGCTGCAAGGTCTCGATGTTCTAGCAGAATTGGCCTCGTTCACAGATGCGGCACTTCTGGAGCGGGCGATCGCCACTCAGCAGCACCTATTTGAGTCTCAGCAAGGGAGCCGAAACTCGGGGCAATTTGCTCTGATGTTCGCCTGGATGGCCGCTTTGGGGGCGGCTCAAGGACCCTGGCCGGTGGGGGAGAAAAATGTTTCGCCCCAACAGAAGGCAGAGTTAGCCCTTGAGCAGTTGCACTCATGTGAGTTGGGAATGCGCTCGTCGGAGTTGGCCACGAGAGTCGAAGTTCTGTTGGCGGCTCGGGTTCGACCTTGGTTTCAGCCCCTGTCTGAGACGTTGCCGTCTCTGCGAGAGGGACTGTTGCTGGCACGGGAACAGGGATGGATCTCGGCATTGGTTCAGGCGGCGTTTGCCTATTGTGGGCAGTTGTTTTGGGGAGAATCGACTCTCTCGGCAGTGCGATCCCGACAGGCGATGGCGATCGCCACTCTTCAAGGAACCTATCCTCGCTTAGGGATGGCCCTGGGACAAATTTGGCAGCCGTTTTTAAGTCGTTTGCTGGGTGAGGCCGATGAGAGTGCCGCTGCTGGGGGGGAATCCCTGGCGATGCTTTCTCCAGAGGTGGGGGCGTTGGTGGAGTATTGGCAGACCCTGGTGAAGCTGCTTGAGGATCTGTTGTTTGGTGACTGGGACCAGGCCCTGGCGACACAGAGGCGGAGTGAACGCTCTGGGGCGATCGCTCTGGGGTTGGTCGATAGGGGCTATCAGTTGGCCTATCAACTGTTGGCTCGGTTGCGAGTGCCCCTGTCTCCTGAGGAGTTGGCGGTGGCGCAGCGCGATCGCGATCGCTTGGCTGATTGGGCGCAACGGGTTCGGGAGAATTTTGAACCATTGCTGTTGTTGGTGCAGGCGGAGTTATGCCGGCAGCGAGGGGAGGTGTTACTGGCGATGCAGCATTATGATGGGGCGATCGCGAAGGCGAAGGAGTTGGGCCGCTGGTTTGATGCGGCGACAGCGAGTGAGCAGGCGGCCCGGTTCTATCGGATGGCTGGACGGGAGATGATCGCCAATGTGTATCGACAAGGGGCTCAACGCCATTATCAGATCTGGGGAGCGGTGGCGTTGGTGCGTCGCGTCCCGAGGTCACAACCGCTGGCCCCAACGCTGGATCAGACTTGGAGTGATCCCCTTAATGCGACGCTGATGGACGCGCCTTTGGAAACGATTTTAGAGACATCGGTGGATCGCTCGTCGGGGGAAATGTTAGATCGGGTGACGGCGATTAAGGCGACTCATGCTCTGTCGAGTGAGATTGTTTTGGAGTCGCTGCTGAGTAAGTTGATTGAGATTGTGTTGGAAAATGCTGGGGCGCAAACGGGCTTTTTGATTTTGGCGGCGTCGGATGAGACGCGACCTCGGGGTGAGGTGCCGCCGTTGTTTGTTGAGGCGGTGGGAACGGTGACGACGGAACGGATTACGGTTCGTCAGGGACTGCCTCTGGAGCATTGTGAGTTATTGCCCCATTCGGTGATTTATTATGTGGCGCGGCGGCGGGAGTCGGTGGCGTTGGATGATGCGGCAGAGGTGGGGGCGAGACATTTTTCGCCTTTACTTGAGGGGAGTCGAGGCCCGGAACGGTTTGCGAATGATCCCTATATTCAGCAATATCGTCCGCGATCGCTCCTCTGTGCGCCGATTGAACGGCAAGGGAAGTTGGTCGGGGTGCTGTATTTGGAGAATAATTTGACGGTGGGGGCGTTTACTCACGAACGCTTGGATTTACTGCGCTTGCTCTGTTCTCAGGCGGCGATTTCGATTGAGAATGCGACGCTTTATGAGAGTTTGCAAGCGTCGGAACGACGGGAACGGGAACGGGCTGAGCAGTTGGAGCGCTCTCTGGCTGAGTTGGATTTGGCACAACATCAGTTGATTCAAAGTGAGAAGATGTCGGCGTTGGGCCAGTTGGTGGCGGGGATTGCTCATGAGATTAATAATCCGGTGGGCTTTATTGTGGGGAATTTGACTCTGGCGGATAATTATATTCGGGATTTGATTGAGCATTTGCAGTTATATCGCGATCGCAACCCTGAGCCGGATCTCGAGATTTTGGATCATGCTGAGGAGGTGGATTTGGATTATCTGTTGGAGGACGCGCCTAAGTTGATGGCGTCGATGCAGGTGGGGGTTGATCGCATTCGTGAAATTAGTAAGGCGTTGCGGACGTTTTCTCGCAGCGATCGCGATCAGCCGGTTCGCTATGATCTCCATGATGGTCTCGAAAGTACGCTTTTGATTCTTAAGCATCGTCTCAAGGCGAATCAGAAACGCCCTGAGATTCAGGTGGTGCGTCACTATGGTTCTTTGCCGGAGGTGCAAGCTTTTGCGGGACAGTTGAATCAGGTGTTTACGAATTTGATTGCGAATGCCATTGATGCTTTGGAAGAGGCGAGTCAGGGGATGAGTTTTCAGATGTTACAACAACAGCCGAGTCGGATTACGTTGACCACGGATTTGTCAGAGGATGGGGATTGGGCGGTGGTTCGGGTGGCGGATAATGGCCGGGGAATGTCTGAGGCGGTGCGATCGCGCATTTTCGAGCGCAGTTTTACGACCAAGGGTGTGGGCCAAGGAACGGGCCTAGGTTTGTCGATTTGCCGTCAGATTGTGGTGGATAAGCATGGTGGCTCGATTGAGTGTCAGTCTCGTTTAGGGCAAGGAACGGAGTTTATTCTGCGGATTCCTCTACGTCGTCCCGGCCAGGGCTAATCAGGTCAAGTCTGGTTATCCCACCGACCGAGCGCGATACTCAATGAGAAATCCTTGAACCCTTACAACATTACTAACGTGCTCAACGCCTTTCGGCAATCAGAGGAATTAAACGCGCGACGACCAAGGTCGTCATGCCGGATGTGATGCCGTGCTCAACGCCTTTCGGCAATCAGAGGAATTAAACCGAATACAAGAATTGGATAACCTACGCCGCTTGGTGTGCTCAACGCCTTTCGGCAATCAGAGGAATTAAACTCTTGCCATGACACTGTTATTTCGATATTTGGCTCGTGCTCAACGCCTTTCGGCAATCAGAGGAATTAAACATACAAGATTGCCTGGGTTATTCCGCTATAATCTCCGTCGTGCTCAACGCCTTTCGGCAATCAGAGGAATTAAACCTAACTCCTCTAAGGTCAGATAGATGTCTCGGAAGGTGCTCAACGCCTTTCGGCAATCAGAGGAATTAAACGCGATATGCCAGGTCTTCCTTGAGAATAGACCAGGCGTGCTCAACGCCTTTCGGCAATCAGAGGAATTAAACACCCACTCGCACCGAGCATTTTTACCTGGAACTCCTATGCTCAACGCCTTTCGGCAATCAGAGGAATTAAACTTACGGGAGCATTCTGCATACCGGCTGCAAGCGGCTATGCTCAACGCCTTTCGGCAATCAGAGGAATTAAACATACTGAATGCCTTTGTTCAGTATGTCAAAACTTCATGCTCAACGCCTTTCGGCAATCAGAGGAATTAAACTCAGTATGTCAAAACTTCCATTCAACATGGAGAGAAATGCTCAACGCCTTTCGGCAATCAGAGGAATTAAACACATAATAAAATCAAAGGAAAATTCTATCCTTTGAAGATGCTCAACGCCTTTCGGCAATCAGAGGAATTAAACATACCTATTTTTTTTCCGTCGGAATCCTTTATACTATGCTCAACGCCTTTCGGCAATCAGAGGAATTAAACATCATTTAAGAGAGGCATAATTGTTGATTAAGGGATGCTCAACGCCTTTCGGCAATCAGAGGAATTAAACCGGAGTGCCAATGTCCCGGTCCGCGATCATCGACCTATGCTCAACGCCTTTCGGCAATCAGAGGAATTAAACTACAATAGATGCGGCAATGTACAGCGACCTATTAGACATGCTCAACGCCTTTCGGCAATCAGAGGAATTAAACGAGGCAGACACCGCTGATGAACAGCGGAACAAAGAAGAATGCTCAACGCCTTTCGGCAATCAGAGGAATTAAACAGTTGATAAACCCGTAGGATTCGTCGCCCTTCTCACGATGCTCAACGCCTTTCGGCAATCAGAGGAATTAAACGGGGTGAATTACCTGGTAATTGCCGCAGGTAGCCAATGCTCAACGCCTTTCGGCAATCAGAGGAATTAAACCTCTTGTCAATCCTATTTCTTCTACCTGCTTCCACATGCTCAACGCCTTTCGGCAATCAGAGGAATTAAACGTAAGAAGAATGGCGCACCTTTAAGGCGCGAATAAATGCTCAACGCCTTTCGGCAATCAGAGGAATTAAACCCCGATAGCATAGTCTGTAAGCAAAGCGTCGTTCAATGCTCAACGCCTTTCGGCAATCAGAGGAATTAAACTCGAACGAGAATCCAGCGACATTATACCCACGAATTCATGCTCAACGCCTTTCGGCAATCAGAGGAATTAAACGCTGAGATTGTATAGCTGGGGTGGTTTAAAATTTCATGCTCAACGCCTTTCGGCAATCAGAGGAATTAAACGCGTTGGTACGTAGGCTGAAATCCTTGCCATGCCTAATGCTCAACGCCTTTCGGCAATCAGAGGAATTAAACACCTGATACTGTTTCAGTGAGTTTCGCTTTGGTTTTGTATGCTCAACGCCTTTCGGCAATCAGAGGAATTAAACGCCAACAAAAGGGGCAATAACACGCGGTTAGAATTAGATGCTCAACGCCTTTCGGCAATCAGAGGAATTAAACCTTCGATTTCTTCGATGCTAGTACAGGTGTTGATGAATGCTCAACGCCTTTCGGCAATCAGAGGAATTAAACTGCCACACCCCCATCATTTCAAGCCCTTTACCTAATGCTCAACGCCTTTCGGCAATCAGAGGAATTAAACTGGAGTTCAGCGGCGATTACAGTAATGCTTTGTTCTATGCTCAACGCCTTTCGGCAATCAGAGGAATTAAACACTACGGCGGGAGTATCGCAATAGGGATAGTTCTTATGCTCAACGCCTTTCGGCAATCAGAGGAATTAAACTAGCCGAGTATCGCAGCGCAGGATTATGGAAGAAGATGCTCAACGCCTTTCGGCAATCAGAGGAATTAAACTTTTCCCTCTCGGCAGAAGCGCCAGGAAGCACGTTGTGCTCAACGCCTTTCGGCAATCAGAGGAATTAAACACCGGAATTCTGCCCCACCCTCAGAATCGGGCAGGGAGTGCTCAACGCCTTTCGGCAATCAGAGGAATTAAACAAATAGCTCGTCAATACCGAGAATCGGCGGCTACCGTGCTCAACGCCTTTCGGCAATCAGAGGAATTAAACTTGAAAGGTGGGTTTTATATGGCCGATGGCGATTATGTGCTCAACGCCTTTCGGCAATCAGAGGAATTAAACGATGAGGAACGACTGGTTCCCCTGCACCAACTGAAAGTGCTCAACGCCTTTCGGCAATCAGAGGAATTAAACCTTCTAAGCGGGCTTTGATTCTCGCCTCTATGTCGCTCGTGCTCAACGCCTTTCGGCAATCAGAGGAATTAAACTCTCGCCCTTTGTCGTGGTGGTCAATACTTAGGTAGTGCTCAACGCCTTTCGGCAATCAGAGGAATTAAACTTCTGAGCAACGCGCACTTCCCGCTAAATCCTCTTGTGCTCAACGCCTTTCGGCAATCAGAGGAATTAAACAGGAAGAAACACACGCTGGGATTTCCGGCGAAAAAAGTGCTCAACGCCTTTCGGCAATCAGAGGAATTAAACTCCCTTTCTGTAATAGCTGATTGTCGATTGGGCCAGTGCTCAACGCCTTTCGGCAATCAGAGGAATTAAACTATATATTTTGGGGTGAAAATCTCCGTGCCAGTATGTGCTCAACGCCTTTCGGCAATCAGAGGAATTAAACGGTTCGAGGGGTATGGCAGAAAAGCTAAGAAGGTTGTGCTCAACGCCTTTCGGCAATCAGAGGAATTAAACAGCCTTCTTGCAACATTGAGGTAAACCATCCATCATCGTGCTCAACGCCTTTCGGCAATCAGAGGAATTAAACCTGAGTATTCCCTCAGCAGGGGTTCCCACTTCTTATGTGCTCAACGCCTTTCGGCAATCAGAGGAATTAAACTTTGCCGGATTGTAGCGGATCAGGTTGTCTCATTCATCCGTGCTCAACGCCTTTCGGCAATCAGAGGAATTAAACATCCCTATCCCTACGATTACTAAATTACATTGGCATGTGCTCAACGCCTTTCGGCAATCAGAGGAATTAAACTGCTGTGTCCGTGCCGGGTTATAGAAGTGATGTTGCTGTGCTCAACGCCTTTCGGCAATCAGAGGAATTAAACCAGAATATAGTAACAGCACACCTACCAACCACTTTATCGTGCTCAACGCCTTTCGGCAATCAGAGGAATTAAACATGGTGGTTTTGGAACTCAGTGAGCCAGAGGATGATTAGTGCTCAACGCCTTTCGGCAATCAGAGGAATTAAACCCCTTTAAGGGCGGAACTTTAATGCCTGGAAGCGTCGGTGCTCAACGCCTTTCGGCAATCAGAGGAATTAAACTTACTTGTCGGCGCATCATAGATACTGTATCTTGGAGTGCTCAACGCCTTTCGGCAATCAGAGGAATTAAACGAGAACGGAAGCTTGCCGTGGGTGTTCCTTCTAAATGTGCTCAACGCCTTTCGGCAATCAGAGGAATTAAACTCCCAACACGTTTAGTTGCAACAAGTGGGTCGCCTAGTGCTCAACGCCTTTCGGCAATCAGAGGAATTAAACTTAGACTAAAAAGCTATGAACAAGAAGAAGATTGTACTCCGTGCTCAACGCCTTTCGGCAATCAGAGGAATTAAACTCTGTTGTGTCGAAACAGGGAAAACGGTTATTCTCGTGCTCAACGCCTTTCGGCAATCAGAGGAATTAAACCCTAGCAATCCTCCGAAATAAGAGAAAATAGGTTCAAGGTGCTCAACGCCTTTCGGCAATCAGAGGAATTAAACAACCGTGGGGTCAGTTAGTTTCTTTTTGTGGGCCATGTGCTCAACGCCTTTCGGCAATCAGAGGAATTAAACAAAAGGCGGATTCCGCCTGTCATCACGGGTTCCCGACCGTGCTCAACGCCTTTCGGCAATCAGAGGAATTAAACCCACTGGTCAAATGTCGGGATTCTCAACAAGGTGGTCAGGTGCTCAACGCCTTTCGGCAATCAGAGGAATTAAACCCCAGACTCAGCCCTCTGGCGGGAAGGATTGCGAATGTGCTCAACGCCTTTCGGCAATCAGAGGAATTAAACGATTCAAGAACTGGAGCTTAGACAGCAAGCTATTTGTGCTCAACGCCTTTCGGCAATCAGAGGAATTAAACCTGCGACACTTTGGAAGCTGCTAGAAGCGATTGAGAGTGTGCTCAACGCCTTTCGGCAATCAGAGGAATTAAACTCCTGGTCAAAGGAGGCCACATTTTCGCGTCCGGCCAAGCCGTGCTCAACGCCTTTCGGCAATCAGAGGAATTAAACGAGTTCCGCCTTAGCAGCCTTCGGGCTGTAGTTTGGTGCTCAACGCCTTTCGGCAATCAGAGGAATTAAACTTACGCGATCGCAGCAATCCATATCCTCATCCTCATGTGCTCAACGCCTTTCGGCAATCAGAGGAATTAAACCGCTCAATCGGCGGTCTCGTTCAGCTTTTCTGTCCCGTGCTCAACGCCTTTCGGCAATCAGAGGAATTAAACATTGTCCAGTTCCAATTGTTGATATTCAGAATCAGTCAGTGCTCAACGCCTTTCGGCAATCAGAGGAATTAAACACCAGCCAATCCCCGGACGATATGCCAGGTCTTCCTTGTGCTCAACGCCTTTCGGCAATCAGAGGAATTAAACGGAGCGCGGCCGTTACAGCCAGCAATGATGGCACTGTGCTCAACGCCTTTCGGCAATCAGAGGAATTAAACGGAAAAAGACCTAAAGTGATTTGCTGCTCTTTGAAGGTGCTCAACGCCTTTCGGCAATCAGAGGAATTAAACCTTTTTCCGCTTCGGCGATCGCCTTCTCCTGACTCTGTGCTCAACGCCTTTCGGCAATCAGAGGAATTAAACTGCGACCCTCGAAACCGCCATAGAGCTTAGTTTCACAGACCGTTTGACAAGGATACCACCAGGATAGCCTGACCCAGCCTCAAGAGCCTCCAGACCAGCCAACCCCAGACTCCGCAAACCCAGACATAGAGAGACTTTCCAGAAATTGCAAGCAACCCTCGCACCCCCAAGCAGCCCAAAACCTTGAGCCAACAAGCATTTCAGCCACAGGTCACTCATCCCTTGAGTCAACATCGAGCTATCCTTGCACATTCTTCCCCCTACATCACCCGATAAGGCAACTCATCCAAAGACCATGCCTCCCGACGGTTATATTGCGGCAAATCTCGGACACATTGGTGAGACAGCCGAATCAACAGTAACTCATCCTCCGCCGTCAAAATCGACTCCAGTTGCCATCGCAGTTTCTCCCGTTCCCGTGGATTCAACCAACAGCGAAACATCGAATACTGCAAACGGCTCCCATATCCCTGCAACAGCTTATAGGCCTTACGCCAACGCTTGGGAGAGCGGATGTCATAGGCGACAATATACCAGTGATGCAATTCAGCCATCTTTTCTGACCTCCCTAACGAACCACAGAACGAGCAAACACATTCGCTTCCCCAGACCACTCTTTCTCCAATAGCCGCACTTCCAACTCCAACAGACGACGGTAGGTGAGGGAATATTTGAGAACCGGATGTTTCCAACTCTCCCCCTTGCGCCGCTCATAAATCTCGATGAACTTGCGACGGCCCGCCTCACTCAGCCAAACCCGATCGCCGCGAATGTCGAAATCCGCCACGACATCCCACTGACTGCGATTCACAGAAGCCAAAATCGGCATATCCACAAGGGAAACTCGGAAAATCTCCATCAAATCCAATCCCAGGGGAGGGGCCTGAGAGCGTAACTGGTGGTAGAACCCCAATCCTGGCTCCAACCCCACGGTCAAAATGGCGTTAATGACATCCTTAAGCAACAAACTGTAGCCGAATCCCAATAAGGCATTAAAGCGATCCTTCGGAGGACGGCGATTGCGTCCATTGAACTGCAACTCTGGGGCCACTTTGGCAGACACCAGGTGTCCTAACCCGGAAAAATAGAGGGCGGCTAGATTCCCCTCCAATCCCAAGAGTTGCTCTAGGGACTCGGCGCGCTCAATGGATTTTAATAGCCGCTTCATGGAGGTCACCACTGAGGCCACGGCTTCCGTGGAACCATTGAGATTGCGTTTGCCACGCATCAGAAACTGACGTTGCCCTTTGGCGCGACAGGTGACTAAACGCTGGGCCAAATCCAGGCAAATCTCCGGCTGGGTGAGGGCTCGATATTGCCCACAGCGCCGTTGTAGACTACCTTGTCGCCAATCCAAACTGCCCACATAGCGCCCGCCTCCAGAAATCCAATGAACGCCGATGTCGTGATAGGTACAAAGATGCAAGGCTTGGGTGGAGATTTGCGAGAAGCTATGAAGGACAACTTGTTGCACCTGACGCACGGAGAGGGTTTCTACCGGCTGATTGCGACGGGTGATTTTCAACTGCTCCCCTGTGCGTCCCACTCGGGTTCCCGGTTCCAGGATATGGACAATTTGGCGGTCATCATCCTTGGGAAACAAGCGCGGCGGTTGATGGGTGTCATCGTCAGTAAAGCGTGTTTCTTCGGGCAGACACACGGGAGCCAGGGAACAGGAGGCACAAAGCCGCTCGTTGTCGGTGACGGGGGGACGTTGCTGGGACTGGCGCAGGGTTTGTGCTGCGGCGACAGCGGCTTCAACTTCGGCACGAGTCTCCGGGTTGAAGGGAATTTTGACTAAGGTGTTATCGCCGTGGTAGCGGATACGACCTTCTTGAATGGGATGTTGGGCAATGGTTTCTAGGAGACAGCAGTAGGCGAGGATTTGCAGGCGATCGCTCTGCCAAGCCTGAGCCTGTTTGTTGGCATCACGATAGCATCGTCCCTTCTTATGCTCGTAAGGAATCAACTGTCCATCGCGAGTCCGCAAGGCATCCACCCGACCTCGCAAACCCAGGGTTTCGTCGGTGAGAAAGAAATCGTCCCATTCGCCCTCTTCTTGACGTTCAAGTTCGGCGTGCAAGCGACGACCTTCAAATACCGCTTGATTTTGGGTGTAAAGTTCTTCGACTTCTTCGAGGTAAAAAAGGCGAGGACAATAGGCGAAGGCGTGCAAGGCACAAACCCGAATCGTTGAGGTTGAGGATAGGGTTGTCGTTGTCATGTTTTCAGACCTTGAATAGAGTTCAGGTCTATCTTAAAAAAGCGAGCCGGCAGCCATGCTTCCGGCTTCTAAAAGGTTTTAAACTTTTCTGAGTTGACACCCTTTTAACCATTCACGAGTGAAAAATATCCGAGACTGAAAGAGTCAACTCGGGAAATAAATCATCTTCAACGACATCCGGCGGCTGATAAATTCGGGGCATCTGATTGGCGGTGAACACCGTTAAACTACGATGCTGAGTATCAATGAGCCAGACTCGTTCTACTCCGGCAATGAGATAGGCGCTGGCTTTTTCGGCGATCGCCCCAAAGGACTGTCCAGGAGAGACAATGTCTACAACTAATTCTGGCGCAACGGGACAGGGCGCATCGTCCTCCCAATCGGGGGAGAGGCGCTCAAAGGAGATATAGAGTAGAGCGGGAACGGGAACCCAATCGCGACCCTGTCGTTGGAGTCGCACTGCCCATTCTGGCTGTAAAAATCCGTTGTTGTTTGCCCAAGTTTCTAGTAAAAATAGGAGTGTTTTTTGGGTGCGGGAATGGCGAAACTTGGGAGACATTTTGGGGATGGCTTGTCCATCGATAAGTTCGTAGGTGACATCGCTCTCTGGTAATGCCAGAAATTGATCGAGGGTGAGGGATGAGGTGGTAATCATTGCAACAGTTCAGATGGGAGGCGAGTTAGCTCAATTTTAACGAGAGCGATCGCCCCCCAACGAAAATTATGGACGAGGTAACATGGTCCAGGCTCCGTCTGGCGGTTCCACCGTGGGGTCAGAAATGGGAGCAAAGGTTTCAACCACTGTTTGACTCGATTGAGTGCGATCTATCCAAGTGGTTAATCGACAAACTCCTCGTTGTGGCCGAGCATCGTCTGCTATACGAGAATACCAAGGGAGAGGGGCCACCGCCGGTAAAACCTCGATGGTATCAAATAAAAAATTATTGTCCCCCGCAAATGGCAAGCCATAGCGATCGCCATTATATTCCCCCTCCAAACCGGCGAGAATGCGCGATCGCAAGTCCATCTCACAACGCACCGCTATCACCGCCTCAAAGTCCACCAAAATTTCCCGACGCACAGGCTTGATATTAGGCTTACATCCCTGAGTGCGTTCCCACTGTTCTGGTTTAACGTTCCCTACAGGGACATTATGCAGTTGCTGAAACAGAATCGCTGTTTCAGGCTCAATCCGATTGGCGATCGCAATCTCGATGTTTGGCAGATTCTTCAACATTGGAGTTGCTGATTTACTAATCTTGCTCCAATCACGAGTTTCAATAGCAGCTATGTTCAGCAATAACCCATAGGCAGCGGTTGGAGAAATGGTTGGAGCTGTGGCGCGAAATGTCCCCGCTTGTAAGGGACGAAAAGCGGCAAAGGGAGCCTTTAACTTAAGTAGTAGCACGATCTGAGTCTCCTAGAAACACCTGCGTCAACTCGTCCAAGAGGCGATCTGGGTTTTGATAGAGATGAGCACCCGCCTGTTCTAAGGCGTCAACTTTTTCCTCTGACATCTGACGAACACAGTCCCCACCCAGCCAGAATTCTTGAGCCGGTAAATCCTGATCATTCAAGCGGGAAAGTTCCCGCCAGTTGCCCGTTTCATCAAACCCATAGGTATCAAAACCTGCTACAAGCTTTGGTGTTAAACGAACCACTAAGGAGCGAGGGGCAAACTCAAAATAGCTACGAGCATGAGCACCGGCGACATTATTTAGTTGGGCGATCGCTTGTAGCAATCCTTTCGTCCATTCTGGATTAGTCTGACAATCCCGCCCACATAATGCAACAGGATATTGAAAAGCCGTATAACTTGCCTCACGATGAAGTAATGCAGACTCCTTAGAGTTCAACCAAAACACTTTAGTTCGGGGTTTCCGTTCTACATTTTTGGGAGATTGATGCAAACTGGCTTCAAAACGATAGGGAGCCAGCGCAACGGCTGTGTTCAGCCGCATAATACTATCTCGTTTTGTCGGATGGCTCATGTTTTTTCCATACTTTTTTTCATCCGCAACCATGTAGCCAAATGCCCAATCATCGGCATATTGATCAGGATTGGGCAAGTTTTCAAAGGAGACTGCTAATTGCCCCGCATCCTGGATGCGAACACGGTTACAGGGAAAGCCCAGTTGAGCTAAAGTTTCCCGCATAGCATTGCGAATAGAGTCGGCAGAAACAATGGCATATTGATGTTCACCTCGGGCAATTTTCTGTAAAACCGTTCGATTTTGTTCTGACTCACCTCGATAATTACTACTCGGGGCAGCATGAGTTAAGACCGTTGCAAACAGATTGAGAGATGGGTTTGAAGTTGACATAACTGTGAATAAAATTCGATGGGGTAAACAATCCCGACTGGGTATCTGAGGCAAGGTTTTTCAGAGCAAAAACCGAGCTAGTCCGCTTTCTTTGGAGGTTCTTTATCTGTTTTTTCAGAAGCATTGAAATTACTCGCCAATGCCAACATCGTTAGACCTCGAATAGTTTCTGTATTTTTCTCAATGGCTTCTGCCAGTAAAAGCATTCGATGGAGCTTTTCGTCTTCATCGTATCGAGAACTGTGCTTGTTGACAGATAAAACTGGATTTACCTGACTGCATAACGTGCCAAAGAAATACTCTCGAAATGCTTCCTTCTGGCTGCGCGATCGCACCGAAAAAAATTCTCGTCGAGCCTCCTCGTGTTTGTTTTCCTTGGTAATAGCTTTATTTTTGCTGGCTAAGCGAGCATTGAGATAGCGATCGCACAAGGATTTAATGATGTGAGCTAATTCGTGAAATTCCACAATGTTTTTCTCCCGATTAAAGACAAGTTGACAATCATGGGGAAAGAAGCGATTATCAAACCACTTCTGAGATGCTGTTGACAGTACGTCTCCCCAACGAGCTGTCCAAGAGCGATGCTTCAGCAAATTTTGCAGTAAATGTCGGCGAAACCAAGGACAACGAAATGTTTCTCGAATACGGCCGTAGTGATTATCCCGTTCTAAATCTGGTTGAATATAGCTAATGGTCATCACATCCGGACCCCGTTGGGCATTCGTCCGAACCCCATGACAGACTTCAAACCCCAACACATCATATTCAACGGTGCTGGCCAGATCGCTTTGGGTCATACGTTCTCGAATCAGCCGTAAGGAATCCAGTCCCGCTTCCTCCGGGAGTTCTACAAGGGCATCTAACGGTCGATACCCCTTATATTGAGGTGGATTCGGACGACGGCGTTCAAGAAACTCCGCAAATCCATCAATGAAGTCCTCTAAATCTTGAACATCGGGAATGGCAACAGCATAGCCCCAGTCTTCCCGTTTACCATCACTATCAAACCGACAAGGCACATAAGGCTGACTGACATAACCCCAAAAATTCAATAAGAATTGTTGGGCATTGGTATCATTGAGGGAGACTCCCTCAGATGTTTTGGCTTCCGCGCCAATCAGCGCCGATGAACTTAGCCCCACTTTGGCATCCGGTTTTTGTAAGGCTTTCCAGAGTTTATCAATTGCCACCGACTCACCCTTAGCTCGCAGTTGAAAAGGTTTGCGGGATTTAGGAATTGCCCGGATGCTATTCAATAACCAGTCTGACCAAAGTTGAGTCCAAAGTCCCGACGGATCATGCTCCTGTAAAGGTGCGGCCTTGACCACTAGCAAATTCCAGCCATAGAGTTTTCCCTCCTCCGTCTCTTTAATTTCAATGGGATCTTTGATTTTGCTTTTAGAGAATTTCACCTCGTAATGGGCATCAAAGGCTAGGTTCATCAATGCCTGCAACCCTTCTGGCTCGCAGTAAAAGGTTGCCTCATATGGATTAATATCGGTGTAAATCAGGGGTTCTGTTTCAGGGCGATCGCGGTGGAGATAGCGAATTAAAAACACCAGTCCAGCGAGGCCGGCACGATAGGCGGGACTTGGAAGCTGTCCCAGTCGATAGGTGAGTTCGATCATGCTTGAAATCCTACGGTTTCACTGTAAAGAGCATCGGGAGCCAGACGCAGATACTTGAGAAACTGTCCTTGGGTGTCACTGGGTCGCTCAGTGGGGACAAAATTGGGAACGGGAAGCACCAACTCGTGCCATGTGGGGTCTTTGGCCTCGATCCGAGCGATCGCCTCGTCTAAGTCCTGCCATAAAATACAGTCGTGAGTCCAGTTCTCGATATCCCGGAATGACTCGCGATTGGCGAAATAGCCCCCAGTCAGAAAAGGAGCATTTTTATCGGCTTTCGTTTCCCGTTCTCCGTAACGTTCCAACTGTTCAGTTAGCAGTTTCTGACTACTGTAGGGTTGTGCCTTGATAACAGCGTGGAGAAACTCATGAGCGCGTTCAAGCTGTTCTTTGGAATAGGGAGCCGGTTTTTCGGGGTCATACACCCAGATTTGCGAGTGATCCAAAATCCCATGGCGGTTACTGCGGCCAAATCGCTGTACCAAGGCGCTACAGGGTGCGAGTTCCGTAACTAACACGTCTGCATCAAGATCAAGGCTCATCTCACAGACTTGAGTGGTGATGGCGATCGCCCTCTCTACTGGTTTACCTTCCGACTGTTTGAACGCTTGAACCACTTGTTGATGTCGTTGGTTGCGATGCTTGAGTTTAAAACGACTGTGGTAACACAGCACCTGAGTCTCTTCGTCTCCCAACTTTTTGAACGTTTTCTGTACCTCCCTGGTGATTTGCTGACAACGGCCAACGGTATTGACGACCCAAAGCACCCGTTTTCCGGCTTGATAGGCCTCGATCGCAGCTTGCTGGGCGACTGTGGGCTGACAATGTTGGATGTGGTAGCGATCGCGCTCTTCTTCTTGGGCTAAATCTCGCAATTCTTGGCGATCTTGGGGATAGCGTTCTAAGCCGAGGTCTTCAAGTTCGTTGCGTCGGACTTCAGATAGAGTAGCGGTCATACACAAGACGGGACCATCAAATGCGTTCAAAAACGCCACCACTTGGTCGAACATTCGGCGATCATAGGCGTGAATTTCATCGAGAACAATCGCCGCATCACTCAACATAGGCAATAGCACGGTCGAACCATAGTCAAAGGAGAGAAAGGCTAAAAAGCGATCAACTGTGGCCGACAGATAGCGTTTCCCCCATAATCCCAAGGCAAATAGACGGGGATCGGTTCGATAATCGGACTTACCATCACTCGAATCGCCATCATCCGGTGACTGCATCAGTTGGTCAAGTTCATAGGTACTGGTTCCATGAAACAAACCCGCATCCGATTCAGGGGCAGCCTTCACATAGTCCTTAAAGCCCTCCGTGGCGGTTCCCCGAGTAGGATAGAGAAACAAGACACGACCAATGGGATAGGTTCCCCGACGAATCACTCCACGAACCCAGAGATATGCCGCTAGGGTTTTGCCGCGACCACACCCGGCGAGTAGCAAGGCGCGATCGCTCAAGTTTTGAGCATTTTTCTGGAAATTATAAAGTTCCTCAAATGTGCGTTCTAACGCTTTATATTTGGGGTGAAGAATGTCCCGATCTAATTCCTCAACGGTGAGAGGAGGTTTATGTAGCTGTTCCTCAATCCAGGTTTGAATTGAATGACCTTCACGGATCAGTCCCGAGGCGGCGGTGTCGGCTGCCACCAGACCCGCTTTGACGGCTAAATGTAAACCTCGTCGTTTCGGATCACGCCGGATCGAACGTTGAAACGATTTTTTTCCGGTGAACCGTCCATCCTTTCTGGCTGCTTTCCAAATGGGGTCATCAAAGTTCCATCGCTCAGGAAGGTCGTTGGGAACTTCTTTGAGATCTAAAATGTTACAAACTCGAAGCAGGACCGACTGAACTTGTTCTGAGTTTAAATCTAAGTCCAGGATCTTGACGGCAGTTTTACAAGTATTCGACCAGTTATCATCCGCCTTCATGTGATGACCGAGGACGGCTGCAACCACCACTTCAAAATCAAAGTTTTCGGCAGGATCTAGCCAATTTCGGACAGCATATAAATGTAAAATCAAGGCAGAGAGCCATTCATGTCGTAGGGTTTGTTTGACCCGTTGACCATGGCACATCTGCTGAAACTCATGGTTTGCTTTGCCGACATCATGAAAGAGAGCGGCTACACGCAGTAAGCGAAGAAATAGAGTTGGCTCTGTTTTGAAAAAACGACACCAGTTCTCTAGGATGCGATCGCGAAAAATCCAACGCGCTGCTTCTTCTGTATCGTTTAAGTGGTCTTGGAGACTGCGTTGTGGCTTGCTTTTTGCCAATAAGTTATGATTCATGGTATCAGCCCTCACTCACCGATATTGAGACAATAGGGAACGAAATAGCCACAACCCATTCGCCGTTTTCCGCCAATCCCTCGGGTTTGTAGGAGCAGGGACTGTTCCGGTAAGAGGTTTGCAACAACTACGCTGTACCCGACAACAGTTTTACCCTTAATCTTTAAGGTTTTTCGGTCAGGCTCTCCATCTTCATTGGCGGGAATCCCGACTGGGGCATCAATTCCTAATGCTTTGAGTTGGCGATCGCAGGCTCCTAAAAACCAATCGGGTGTAACCTCGTTAAAGTTTCCTGAAGGATGTTTAATGGCAACTAACCGGGCTTTTAATTCACTAACCGGACGCAAGGGACGAACTTCTGGGTATCCTAACGAAATCGAATCAGCGCCGATTTTTAGGGTTTTTCCAGCTAGGGGTAATACAGTTAAGAGTGACTCACTCGGACAGCGCAGGGATAAGCGGGAAGCCTCTGTCAGTTGAATTTTACCTTGTTTATCGGGAATCCCAGAAATGGTGTTGATGGCTAACCCCTCAAGCTGATGTAGGCTTGGGTGTTCTTTCGCCATGGCCCCCAACAGGCGGTAATTTTGGTCAGCACACCAGGTGTGACCCTGGGCTGGAAAATGGAGTTCGATATAAGCCGATTGGATAGACGCTGAGGAGTGGGGATGAGATTGTGTGGCGAATGTCATAAGACCTCGGTGAATTGAGTAAAGTTTAGCGCCTGAAGGCATCAAAGGGTAACGTTTCAAAATGTACCAAACGCCCAAATGCGCAGATAGCTAGAGCCGTTTATTGTGGTAGAACGAGCGGATTTTATATTTTTTACCTTAGCATTCATCATTCAAACTCTCCCGTTTCATACTGTCGGGCCATGGTTTCGGTCTCATTTTGCAGCATTTCGACTAACTCAGGAGGATGACGCGCGATCGCCCCCTTGCCATACCCCAACAGCCAACGTTTAATCTCATTCAACCCCGTCGCCGTAAACCGCAGCGTCATTGAACCATCCCTATGACATTCAACTTCTTGGCTGGAATGCCACTGACGCTCCTTGACAAACGGAGCGGTTTGTGGGTCAAATTCAATTTCAATCAAGTGAGGTTCGCCTCCCACCTCCACCTGAAACAGCTTCTCCAGATGGGTTTTGGCATCAAACTCAGGATTCACCTCAAACGGTATATCCAACAACCGCGCCTCACGGATGCGATCGACCCGAAACCAGCGGATATCCTGGCGTAGATGACAGTAACCAATCAGATAGAGATTCGTCGCTCGGAAGACATGAATGAGATACGGATCGAACTCACGCTCACTCTCCTTGCGTCGGGAGGCCGCAAAATAGCGCAACCACAAGCGACGTCGTGTTTGCGTGGCTTCAACCACCGTGCGCCAAATCTGGGGATCGAGACTTAAACTGGCTCCGGGAGCAAAAATCATCCGCTCATGGGCCAGTTGTTGCAAATCAATACGAGACTGATCTGGTAAACGCTTCGCCAATTGTTCCAAAGCCGATCGCACCTCCGCTTCATAGAGGCCTCCATAGCCTGACAACATCTGAGAGGCCGTCATCAGAGCCAACAATTCCCCCTGACTCAGAGAAATCGACGGTAAACGCCAGGTCGGATCTGTATAATGCCAACCCTGTTTGCGGTTGTAGTTTAGGGGAGCATCATAGCGATCGCGCAAAAAGTTGAGATCCTCTCGCATCTGGCGTTGACTCACTTCACAGGCTCTGGCTAAGTCCTCCTGAGTGTAACGGGACTCCTGGCGCAAGAGTTCATCAATACGCAGGAAACGTTCAAGTTGACGAGACTGAGGCATAACCTAAAAACCAATCATCAGGTTTATAGTAGCCCCCCAACCCGGCAGCCATACTTCCGGGTTCATAAATTTTTTTCTTGTAACGAAGTGAAATGACGCAACTATAAAGTATTGACAGTCTCCCATCTGGTATTAGGATCAAGATAAGACCGTCCTAAAACGTTGGCATCAACCATGAACATTACCGTTGTTTCGAGTCTATTAATCCCCTACTTGCCAGCTCTTCTCAAAAAGGTCGGTGAGTCGGAACTGGTGGCAAGCGTCGGGGAACTGGGACAAGCGGGTTGGGAACAAGCCTGTAAACTCTGGCAAGCGCTACAACCCAAGCTGGAGCAGGAAATGGCCGCGAAATTGGCGGCAGAAGAGTTGGCAAAAAACCCTGACGATGATACTTGGAAAAAACCTTTTGAAGCGAAGTTAGCCGAAATGATTGAGAAAGACCCGCAATTACAGGAGGCGATCGCCCAAATTTTGGCGGAAGCGGAACAAGATTCGGGTTCCCCTGGGGTTCAACAAACCATTGGTGAGATGAAGGGGGGACAGGCGATCGGCAATATGAGTAATAGTAAAGCCACCAATGTCGGTGAAGTGGGTAACGTGGGGGGCAACTTTAACGCCTAATGAACGAGTCCATTCGGCAAGAGATTGAAACCGCCGAAGACAGCCAAGTTATCGGCGCAATGCACGATAGTACGGCTTTGTCTGTGCAGAAAATGCAGGGGGGAAGTTTCCTCATTTCAGGTGATAACAATCAGGTCACGATTTACGGGAGTGTCCTGCAAACTGAGGAAAAGAAGACCACAGCCGCAACCCTCAAGGCGAATCCCTATCAAGGACTGCTGGCGTTTCAGGAACGGGATTATGAACGCTTTTTTGGTCGCGATCGCCAAATCGAGGCCCTTTGGACGAAACTGCGGGATCTCTCTCAACAGGATCAGCAATTGCGATTTCTCCCCGTCTATGGCCCCTCCGGCTGTGGGAAATCCTCCCTAGTTCGCGCGGGGTTGATTCCTGAGTTGGTGCGTCGTCCCCTCCCCATTTGTCACTCCGTGCAGGTGGCCACCCTGATTCCGGGCCATCGTCCCCTAGAAGCCTTGGCGATGGTGTTGGCCAAAGTGGCCACCCATGACCCCACCCCAGTGGCCAAAAGTGAGGAGTTTTTGGCGGTTTTAGAGAAACCCTGTGCGGTGAAACCGGGAATGTTGGGAAATCAACCGGAGTTTTGTGGTTTGCGCAAGATTGCGGCCCTGTTACCCGAGATTCATACCTCGCCGCTGATTGTGTTTGTCGATCAGTTTGAGGAAATCTATTCTCTGTGTGACTCGGAGGGGGAACGAGAGGCGTTTATTAGCAACTTAGTTCAGGCGGCGGGCGATCGCAACCGACAGGTGACGGTGGTGGTGACGTTCCGCAGTGATTTTTTGCGGGAGTTGCAACAGCATCCGCCACTCTATCATCTGTTTTCGGAACAAGGGGTGTTGGTGCGTCCTCTGTTAGTCGAGGAGTTGCGCGAGGCGATCGCCAAACCGGCAGAATTAGCCGGTCATCCCTTAGATGAGGCGGTGATTACCCTGCTTCTGCAACAGATGCAGGGACAAGATCATGCACTTCCCCTGTTGCAGTTTGCTCTAACTAAGATTTGGGAGGGATTGGAAGCTGGTGTTTCCGAAGTGGAGACGTTAACCCGGATTGGTGGGGTAGGAGGTGCGTTAGCGGGGGAGGCTCAACGGCTGTATGAGGACTTACCTCACGGCGATCGCGCTCTGGCCCGTCGGATGTTCCTGGGATTGGTGCAATTGGGGGAGGGAAGCGAGGACACCCGCCGCCGAGTGCTGACGTCGGAGTTGGTGGCGAGTTCTGAAGAGGGCGATCGGCTTGAGGTGATTATCAATCAGTTTGCAGCGCCTGGGGTGCGGTTTCTCTCGGTATCGCTGAATCAGCAGCACCAGGAAACTTTGGAAGTGGCTCATGAGGCGTTAATTCGTCATTGGGGTCAGTTGCAGGAGTGGATTAAGGAATCTCGCGAAGCGTTACACAAGAAGCGCAAGATTGAGCAATTGGCGCAAGATTGGCAGGAATCAGGTCAGTCTAAGGGGTATTTGCTGCAAGGTCGTCCGTTACGGGATGCGAAGGAGTTTCAGGAGTCCTCGGAGGGGGAAACGGCGTTGTCTGCGTTGGCTCGGGAGTTTATTCGCCAGAGTCAATGGAAGCGGAGGGGCGATCGGGCTAAATCTTTAGGGTTATATTCCTTGATGCCTGTAACACTGATTCTCATCTCTCTTTATTTTGGAGTCATTTATTTAACTGAAGGTGCTTTATCTCAGAAAAACTGTGACCGAATTGCAGAAAGTCCCGATACCTATAGACCAATACCTAATCTTCAATACATAATTGAATTTTTATGGTGGCCGAAATATCGATTAAATGAGATGAATTTATGTAAGGAATATTTGGCTGACATTGATATTTCTAATGCAAATCTCTTTAAAACCAAATTACAAAGAACTCAGTTGAGTCGTTCAAATCTTACAGGGGCTACTCTTGATTTTGCAGATCTAACAAGAGCTAACCTTGACGGTGTTACTCTGAAAAATGCTCATTTGAATTTTACTCATTTAAATTTTGCTGACCTAAATGGAGCTAATCTTACAGGTGCATTGGTACATCAAACTAACTTTAAAGGAGCATCTTTGAGAGATACCAATTTAACTGATGTCGATTTAACAAATGCTCTTCATCTTACAGCGGCTCAACTTGAAGATGCGACACTCTGTAGAACCAGGCTTCCTTCATATATAGAAGATCTAGATCGTAATTTTTCCCAATGTAATTTATAAGTATCTTTTCTCAAATTGAAGTGAAGATGAGTCTTGAGATTTCAGGGTGATATAGCAGATTCAACCTCTTGCTATTTTGTATTCAATACAACAAATTAGACCCGATTTCCTGAAGACCTCTGCATATTATAGGATCTGAATTTTTTGAAAGATATTTAAGTTGGCATAGGTCTTTTAAAATTGAGGATTATCAGCCAATTTTAACTCTTAATGCAACAAAAAATCATACTCAATTTCCTGAAGGTCCCAATCTGACAACATAAGAGCCGTCATCTTGTCTTATTCCAGTCCCAAATGTTTGATATTTTCCATTTTGATCCTCAAAGTACAATAGTATAGAATTATAAAATAGGCTTGAAAAATTCCCCGACTCTGATTGGCAACAATTCATTAAATCTTCTGAAGTTTCTCCTGAATTCATGAGTTCACCGAGAGCCTGAGTTGCAGCTTCTGAAATCTTTTTAGAGTCATGGGTAATCGCTTGAATCAAAACTTCCGTCGCTAGTTCACGATATTGATGGATTTTCAACAAACTCTGGGCAGCGAAAACGTGTTTCAATTCTAGGTTAGCAGGATCATCCAACTCTTTTAACAACTTTACTAGGGCAAGAATACCGCGAGTTTTCGGCGATCGCCTGACAAAATTACCCTCAGAAATACTGAGCTCAACGTCTTCAATATGCCCTCCTTCAATCTTCTCTTGCAGAAGCTCATTAAACTCAACAATAAGCGTTTCCAAATTTTGACGTAGCTTAGGAAAATCTGACATTTTAGGTGTCCTCCGAATTGATGACTGATAAACCTCGTGGTTGCCCTTGTGAGGCGTTGAAAACCGCCTCTGAGTGAGAAACGCGATCGCCGCCGCCGCGTCCGCCAAACCCGCCCCAGTCGCCAAATCGAACCCCGGCTGAGACCGATAACCCCCAGCATCTGGATGACATCCCCCCGACTGAACATCGCGAGCCGTTTGTTGCAGAATTTCCTTAACCTGAAACGGCGATAACTGCGGAGCCATCTGTCGTATTAAAGCACAAATTCCCGCAATTTGGGGAGCTGCTGCCGAGGTGCCACTAAACGCCGCCCAGCCATCATTAGACTCCGTTTCATCCCCGGCAAGGGCGCGGTTTTTATCAATCCGACTCCCTGGGGGAACGGGGAGCAGAATATAACTGGCATCGGGCCGTTGTCCCACTAAGCCGCAGACATCGGGAACCCCCCGTTTTGGATACAGGGGACTGTTAAACGCACTGGCATAATTACTGGCTTCTAATTGACCCTTTAAGGGACCATCCAGGTGTAAATAGACCCCACCGACCGCCAAAACATTAGGATGTTGAGCGGGAAAGCCCCAGTGACCATTCCCGGCGGCAAAAACCACAATAATCCCTTTATGAATGGCATCGGCAACGGTGGCGGCCAGAAGTCGATTATAGGCGGAAATGGGAGGATAGCGGATATCCGATCCCCAACTACAAGAAATAATATCAGGACGGAGATGGGCGGCGGTGCGAAAGGCAGCAATGGAGTTGACATTGCGGAATTTGCCGGCGATCGCCACATCGGCTTTGACGATAGTTAAGCGAGTTTGGGGGGCGATCGCCAACAGATTCGCCGACTCCCCCGTTCCATGGCCATGAACATCCTCTTTGGGAGTCTCAGAACCGGGGGCTAACTCCACCTTAACGTCATAGTTATGTTGAGCAAAATAGGGATGTCGGTACCATCCCGTATCCACCATCACCACATGGGTTCCTTGACCGCAGATGCCTTGCTCATGCAGAGATTGGGCGTTTAAGGCTTGGGCGAGACCATCGGGAACTTGGAGATAGGTTTGACGGACGCTGGGGGGGGTTGGCGAGGGAGAGGGATATCCCAGATAGTACACCGGTTCATTAATGGCGACCCCATCTAAGAACTCGGCTAGGGGGCTGTTTTCCGTGTCGATTTTGCCAAATTGTTGGCTGTCCGCCGCATCGATAAAACTGGCGGTGGTTTCTCTGGCTTGTTCTTTAATGACGGGACGCTCAACAGAACGAAGTTGGGTCTGAAAAACTCGTTCGTAGGTGTCTGCTGGGGCGGCGATACTGATAGAAAGATTGCCGACTTGTAGCACTTCAAACCCGGCCGCGGCGAGGCGATCGCAGGCTTGATCCAGGGTGCGGCGATCGCCATAAAACTGGGCGATCGCCTCAGGTGTCAGAGGAGTGGCTTCGGACAACAGGGACGTTCGAGCGGGCGATCGCACGATGGCTTCTGCATAGAGTTTAGACGGAAGTGATTGCGTCATCCTGCTCCTTTATCCATAAACCGTTATTTGCGAAAACAGTACGGCTCTCTTCTGTCATATCATGTTTTTAGCGCCTTGTTATAGATTTCGCTGCCGGCCAATCTCAGGGCAAAAAATTGGCACGATTTGGAGTTTGGCGAATTTCGCTGAATTCAGCCTCGATAATTGCCGAGGCTTCCTGTTCAGTAGTGACCTGGGGATGTTGAGTCTCCAGTTGAGCCAGAAGAGTTTGCAGGTCAGCAACGGCTTGTTGTACTTCCGCATCTGTGGACGGCTCATGATAGGTTCCAATCTGATCGCCCTCAACAGTGCCACCCAGATTAATGGCAGCCTTGTCAGCGTTGAAGTTTTGGATATTGAAATTGTTAGTCATTTCGGTTTTCTATGTTTTTAGACCTCCTGAAGTCTAACTCAGCACGAGTGATAATGTCCCGTATTTGAGCAGTTGTAACATCAGATTTGTCAGATTTTTAGTATATGGTGACGAGTAGAATTTGAGTTTCTGTTTTTAGGTAGTATATAATGCGGTAGCCACCACGTTTACCCCTCTGAGCATCACTGTTTTTAACTCTCACTTTAAAGAGAGTATAGTCCATGCCAGGAATCTGATTGCCGGGTAACTCGCCCGCTTCTAGTTGATCGATAACGGGTTGAACATCTAAACGGATACGGCGATATCGCTTTGCAAGCTGGTGTATTTCCGTAACAAAGCGATCGCTGACTAAAACTTGAATGGGTGAGTTAGTCGACATCCATCCCCTCCCAAAGTTGGGAAACGGGTTTCGTTCTTCCACCTAAGATGTCTTGCCAGCCTTGGTAGAGTCCTTCCTGAATCTCGGTAATGGAGGTATCGTCTGGGTCATCTTCAGGTTCAGTGATCAGTACAATTACTCGAACTCGGCTGTTCACGTCAAGTGCCAGTGGTTCATCTAGGGTAAGTTGCCCATTTTCGGAGAGGATAGCGGTGGTTTCAATGGCTTTCATGGTTAAGATTGGTTTGATGTGGATGGGGTTTCTGAGCCGGTTGAAGGGCAATGGTAATAGGGTTTGGTTTTTGTCAGGGAGTTACCTTATATTTTAGCCTTCAGGTGGTGGAGACTGTGAACCGGTCTGATTACCTTGAACTGTGCCGCCCAGGTTAATCGCAGCGCCGGCTCCGTTGAGTGTTTCGATATTGAAAATATTCCTGATAACCCTTCACTTAGCATAGGCACTGACGTCAGGGATACTAACTTTCTCTAAACAGGATCATATAATCTGAGCTTAGCTTTTGTGAGCTACCGCTACTCAATATTGTGAATTATATTGTTTCTGACTATTTCACAAAATTTCAAAAAAACTTGAAAAGTTTTGAGATCGTCCGGGTTTTCTTGTACCCTTTTTTGCAGTTGCTCAAGATAATATTTTTTTGCAGCATCTCTTGGATACTTCTTTGTGTAAGCTGTGTTTTTTGATCTAAAAATTTCCTGTAAGTACTTTAGATGAAAATCCGCATGATTTTTCTCGTTATATTTACCCATTTCCTCGGGATTATTCTGAGAAACATCATAGTATTTTACATACTCTGGCAACTTTCCCTCGAGTAACGATTGCCTGGAGTGAAAAATATTCCTGTTTCCTAATAACCAGGTTTCTATACAACGATTTTGTACAACTACTTCAACCTTGGTTTTTCCTAAGTTTAGCTCTTTCTCTCGTATCACTTCATATATGTAATGAACTCTCTCTTCTACCGACTCTTCATCTGCATCAACACAAACTACAAGATAATCGTATTTTAATGTTTCCCGAATCTTATCAGCCGCGTTATCAAGCGCATCATCCAAAATTCTAGGATATCCTTTGCCACTTATGAGGTAGTAGTTGTTATTTTTGACCTCATCGTGATATTTAACTTGTTCTAGTTCGGGAATTAGATGTTGAAGCCATTTAGAGTATATTTTTTTCTCCGTACTCTTTCCCTCAACTAAAAAATAAATATTCACTTTTATTCCTCCATGTCTTCATTATCTTCTAGAACGTTGATTAAGTCAATAAAAGCCTTTTGCCTCGATTCGGATATATGAAAATCTTCTGAATTCTTGATCGTGACCAAACCCCCTTTCCGAGTCACTATTTTCCAGTAAGCGGGACTGACATTATTGATTATGTAAGGGTGATGGCTAGTTATAAAAAACTGAAACCTTTTATCGCCCAGTATCAGTTCCGTGACACTATCCAAGCAATTAACACCTAAACTATTCTCAAATTCATCAATTAGTATGATACTATTTTCAGGAGATAAATATAACTCACCAATATACATCAGTGTCTTTATCATTCCCGAAGATATATTTTGAGTCCAATCTTTCACACCCTTTTCTCTAATGCTAACAGTGTTGCCCTCTTTGAAAAAATCAAATAGTTCAATAGGAATGTTATTAACTCGGACAGTCTCAATTTTTATATCTGATACACTTGGGAAAACTGATATAAAAGCCTCTTTGATTTTATTAAAGGTTTCGGGAAAGAATTTATGAAGAATAGACAATTTTATTGGCACTGGCAACCCACTTTTCTGCAGGTTGGAAAGTTTAGCTTTTTCAAATTTTCTCAACATACCTATCGGCAGACGCCAAACTTTACCATAATTTGTAGAGTAACTTGTAGAGTCGGCAAGTATGATGTTGTCTAGGGACTCTTTTACAGGAGAAATTTGATCCTCTTGTTTGAGAAGTTCAATAACGCTCTCGAAAGGGGATAATTTGGGGGTTTTACTTCCATTTAACGTAATATCTGAGTTTTGTCTCTCAATCAAAACCTTATGGTTATCACAAACCAATCTTTCGCTCGTGAGTCTCACTTGCTGATTTTCGTCTGAGCTTTCATCAACTAAAATGGTTTCTTCTTGTGTTTCAAACTCTCCTATCCAACTGTACTCACGTCCATCATCTCCTACAAAGCAAACATTCCATTTCACTCCGTTCAACGATGCACCATTGGCTATGGCTTTCAAATTATAGATAGCTTTGAGTGTTCTTGTCTTACCTACACCAGAGACACCAACAAGAAGATTTAGATTCTGCAAAAAATCGACCCTTGCCAGCTCCCACTTATACTCGTCGTCATAATACTCTAGTGTCTTGATTTGCATATTAGCTACCAGTTGCTGAACAAATGACAGAGGGGTTATCAGTTTAGAATCTGTGCTAGCGATGGTTTAAATAATAAACTAATGGGGCGCGAGCCAGAGCCAGTGATTTCGTCTAAACTAGACTAAGACCAATTTTCATAAGTTATACCATAGATGTCTGTAGGGGCAGCCGTTCGCTTTCCTCGGCGTCAGATGTCTAGCACGCAAGCACGAAAAATGGTATAACTTATTTTAAAATTTGGTTATGCTGTACCTCTTTTCGTGCCTGGGATATTTTACCACTGCAAATGCTGAGGTGTCAAGAAGCGCTGGGAGCATAATAGAAAAAAATTTCTGAGAGAGTGGTAAAGCTTACGACTTTAGACATTTAGTACAATTTCTCGAAAAGTTTCCAAGTCTTGTGAGCTGCAAACTCCCGCGATACAAGAGTGCCGATCGCCTCCTCACCCCAACTCCCCCAAACAGAAAAAGGTGCAAAAAAACCGTAACGCCCCGAAAGACGTTACGGCAACAAGTCAAGAAATCAAACGAAAACTACGACAACCGCGCCTTAATCTGGGCGTGACGTTCCACCCCTTCAAAGCTGTAGCGGTTGTAATTATTCCGCTCAATCAACTCCTCCATATAACGAACCCGAGTGCGCGGGGCCGGGTGAGTCGAAAGATAAGGAATTGTCGAACCACCCCCCTGCTGTTCCCGCAGAGTTTGCATGAAGTTGCGTAAGCCATCCGCCGCATAACCAGCACTGTGAATCACCCGAGTGCCGATAATATCGGACTGGCGTTCATGTTTACGGCTGTAGTCCAAACTGACTAAGGTTCCTAACAAGTTACCAAAAGGAATTTCCCGAGCGAGGTTCGCCAAAAGATTATTCGTAACCACCCGTTGGAAACCGTGAGAGAGAACCGCATGACCTACTTCATGGCCGATAAGTCCCGCTAGTTCCGCCTCGGAGTTGGCCGCTAAAATAGCACCCGTATTGACAAAGACCTTACCACCAGGCAGGGCAAAGGCGTTGAGATTCTCGTCATCGACGACGAAAAACTCATAGTCAAACTCATCTCGTCCCATATAGCGGGCCACGTCTTGGCCTAACTCGTCCACATAGCCGAGAATTTCTGGGTCATTCACCATCCGCAATTGACCCTGTAACTGTTCGGCGATTTGCTCCCCGAGGCGAGATTCTCCGGCCAGCATCAGCTGAGCGAGGTTAATGGCTTGAAACACCGTGGAACCCGTGCGTCCGGTTAGGACCCCCACGGCTAAGCCACCCAAACCCCGTAGGGCAATGTTTTCCCGGAGGCGACCCCGGAAACTGCCCAGATAATCTTCTGCTAATTCCGTCATCTCCCCGGCTTGGGGATGTTCGGGGTTGACAATGGCAAATTCCCGCGCTGTGATTGACGCTTCGAGGCGTTGTCCGTCTTCTCGCAGGGTTTCGGCCAGCATTCGCGCCAGTTCATAGGAACCGGGGAAGCGAGTGGTGGCGTCTTCGAGGAAGGCGATCGCCTCGTCGGTGTCTCCTTCATCGAGATGGCGTTGAGCAATGAGAGCGTAGGGGGGTGCAAAACCGGGAGCTTCTTCAAACAGCAGATCTAAGGAGGCTTCTAGCTGAGACTCACGATTTTCGGCCAGGCCTTCTTGGACATTATCCCAATAGACGCGACCGGCTGGGGAGAGTTGCTCCTCGGTGATCGCGTCGGCGATTTCGATAGTTCCTTCAGCGGGAAACTCCGGTTTGGCTTGACGATAGAGCCGTTCGGCTTCCCGAAGATTCCCTTGTAGATAATAGCGATCGCCCTCGGCCATCAGTTGTTCTCGTTCACTGAGGGATACCGGAGCCGGGGTTCCCGTCGTTGCATTGGGATCAGGTTTCTCCTGAGCGGTATTCCTCGACGTTTCTGTGGCATACACAGCAACCTGATAGTCCCCTCGACCCCGAGAATCAAAGGCGTTGGCCACCAGGCGATAGGTTCCCGTAGCCGGCAGATTGAGCACCAGTTCTGAGTTGGTGTCTCCCGAGGTGCGATCGTCGTTTTCAGCTAATGGCTGATCGTCAGGGCCAATGAGAATCAGATAGGTGTCAAAATCCGAACTTTCGAGTTGAATGCGAACCTCTTGGCCGGCTTCTGCTGAAAATTCATAGAGATTGTAGCGACTCCCGTCTCGTAGTCGGGAACTGCGATTGGTTAGACGGCCTTGTTCTTGGAGGATGGACCGTTGGGCCAGTTGGCGATCGCCGTCAACCTCTAATCCCTTCAGGGACTTCGTCCCCGTCACCTCCACTTCAGGATGAGTTTTGAGGCTGATGGACTTGTGAACCACCAGCTCACTGATGGCATCAGATTGAGCGGCAACAGCTCCCCGCAACAACAGGGGAATGTTGGGCAAAAATAGGTTTAAGCTCAGGAACAAGCTTGTCCCTAATAGGAAGCACAATAGGTTTCGTAAACGTTTCATAATCATTACAGATGAAATGAGGGCGAGTGCTAGGGGGGGTGCATCTCGGGCTGAGTCTCTCACGAGGGAGTCCAGGACGACATAAAGGTATTGATGTTAAATGGGGCTTAACTGTTTCGCGATCGCAGCCAGTTTAGCAATTGGCTTGACCCCAACTACGGGGCGATCGCATTTCGTTTCACAAAACCAGGTATTTGTCAAGATATATTCCAAAATTCTTGCCCATTATGCCCCTAAACTTAACAAGAATTTACAAGTTGTCCCAACAGCTCTCTCAAATCTCTGAGGTTAATAAGAGTTTAATTTTAGCAAAAAGCATCTTAAACGTCCCCTGTGGAAACTGTGGAAAAGTCAGATGAATCACCCTTCATTCTGACATTCGAGAACCAGACAACTGTGGAAAAACTGTGGAAACATCACCTCAACAAATCCCATCTTAGCCAACATCTCAAGAGGGAACGCAACCGCTCACTCCCTCAAACCAATCCCGACTGGGATGACGGTAAAAACGACGAGGGAGATTCGAGACGATGACCCAAAATAATCAAGTCTCGTTCAACCCCATCGAGTTGAGCAATCCGAGGTAGATAGCCCCATTCCTGGAACTTAGCCTGCTCAAATAGACCTAAACTAGCCAAATTATGGGCAAAAACAAAGGCCAGGAGTGTTTTCAACTGTAACATCGGGCCATTTGCAACCGCCAAATCTAACAAAAAACGCCCCAACCCCTGACCCTGATATTCCGGGTCAATGTAAATCGCCAGTTCCGCCGTCGCCGCATAGGCCGGACGACCATAAAAGGGGCGAAAACTCAGCCAACCCACCACCCGCTCATCCCGTTCAGTCACCCAGAGTGGATAACGCTCGGGAGAATGACCGTTAAACCAAGGGTAACGACTTTCAACAGACACCGGCGAGACATCAGCCGTAGCCATTCGTCCCGGAATTGCAGCATTATAAATGCCCACAATAGCAGACAAATCATTCGCGCGAGCATGACGGACATTCATCAGTAAATTTCATCAGTAAATGGCGTAACGGAATCTCATCCCCCAATCTCGTACCACGATCGACTCCCCCAACCCTCCACCGTCAACCATCCCAAGACCCCCAGACTTACCCAGAAACGCAACAACAGCAGCCGACTCCAGGGGAGGTGAGCGTCTTTCCGACAATCGTCTTCGCTAGATTTGTGATCTTGTACACTAACCTTAAGACAGTAGAGCCTTAAAATGTAACAGGTCTGTCCTACCTTTCGCAACCTATCCTAACTAAAATCCGGCAATAGTAAAACTATCTTAAAATTTTCCGAGATTGCCGGAGAGACCAGTACACTAAAGCCAATGGAGGCTGATGAATGAGTCAGTCTTAGACCTGGGAGAGCAAAACCGGGGCTGAATTTGCCAGGAATCTTGATGTCACGGAAGTTCGAGGAATCAACCCGAGTTCTTTGCGCCCATCATTCGCGGCACGTAATCAGCATCAACCTGTCCAGAAAAACCAATTTAAACGGAGTAAACGTATGATTACTAAAATCCCCTATAAAACCGATCCAGCCCATGATGTTCTGCGCTCCCAAAGTGATTTACTGCAAGCCATCTTCTCCCCTAACAATGTTGCCGTCATTGGTGCGACCGAAAAAGCCAACAGTGTCGGGCGAACCTTACTCTGGAACCTGATTAGCCATCCCTTTGGTGGTACCGTCTTTCCCGTCAACCCGAAACGCAGCAGCGTCTTAGGCATTAAAGCCTATCCCGACGTGGCCTCAGTTCCGGCCCAAGTGGATTTGGCCGTCATCGCCACCCCCGCCCCAACAGTTCCCGAGGTGATTCGTCAATGTGTCGCCGCTGGAGTCCGGGGAGCGATTATTCTCTCGGCCGGCTTCAAAGAAGTGGGAGAAGCAGGCGTCGAACTCGAACGACAAATCCTAGACGCGGCCCGAGGCAAAATGCGGATTGTCGGACCAAACTGTTTAGGAGTGATGAGTCCCTTGACTGGACTCAATGCCACCTTCGCCGGGTCTATGGCCCGTCCCGGAAGTGTAGGCTTTATTAGCCAAAGTGGTGCCCTGTGTACCTCCATTTTAGACTGGAGTTTTCAAGCCAATGTGGGCTTTAGTTCCTTCGTCTCCCTAGGGTCGATGTTAGATGTGGGTTGGGGGGATCTGATCTACTACCTCGGCGATGATCCCCGTACCGAGAGTATTGTTATCTATATGGAGTCCATTGGCGATGCCCGGTCTTTCCTGTCAGCAGCCCGGGAAGTTGCCTTAAGTAAACCGATTATCGTCATCAAAGCCGGACGCACTGAGGCCGCTGCCAAGGCCGCTGCCTCTCATACGGGGGCCTTAGCGGGCAGTGATGAGGTGCTAGACGCGGCGTTCCGACGCTCGGGGGTGTTACGAGTCTATCACTTGGCCCATCTGTTCTACATGGCGGAATTGCTGGCCAAACAACCGCGCCCGAAAGGTCCGCGTTTAACGATTTTGACGAATGCAGGAGGTCCCGGTGTCCTGACGACGGATACTCTGATTACCGAGGGAGGTAAGTTGGCGGAGTTGGCCCCGGAAACCTTGGAACGTCTCGATGAGATTTTGCCGCCGCAATGGAGTCATGGCAACCCCATTGATATTTTGGGGGATGCAGACCCCGATCGCTACGCCAAAGCCTTACAAGTCGCGGTCCAAGATCCCAATAGTGATGGCTTGATTGTGGTGTTAACACCCCAAGCGATGACCTCGCCGACAGAGACAGCCGAGAAACTCAAAGCCTGTCCCATGGAAGGCCGGAATAAGAAACCCATTTTCGCCAGTTGGATGGGTGGGGCCGATGTCGAAGCCGGGGCGCGGATTCTCAATCAGGCCAATATCCCGGCCTTCCCCTATCCCGATACGGCGGTGCGGATGTTTAACTATATGTGGCGCTACAGCCGTAATTTGCGCAGTTTGTATGAAACGCCGATGTTATTAGAGGATGAGGAAGGAGAAGCCTCAGGCCGCGATCGCCCCTCGGCTTACGCCATTATCCAAACGGTACGAGAGGCTGGACGGACGTTGTTAACCGAGTTTGAGTCGAAGCAACTCCTGGCCAGTTATGGCATCCCCATTGTGGAAACTCGCATCGCCAAAACTCTGGAGGAAGCCATGGCCGCCGCCGCTGATCTCGGTTATCCGGTGGTGTTAAAACTTCTCTCGGAAACCATTACCCACAAAACCGATGTGGGAGGGGTACAGCTGAACTTGAATGATGCTGAAGCGGTGGCGAAAGCCTATCAACGAATTCAAGATCGCGTCAGTGAACTCCATAGCCCCGAGGACTTTCAGGGCGTCACCGTTCAGCCGATGCTGAAACTCGATGGCTACGAGTTGATTATTGGCAGTAGTTTAGATCCTCAGTTTGGCCCCGTGTTGCTGTTTGGGACTGGGGGACAATTGGTGGAGGTGTTCCGCGATCGCGCCCTGGGCCTACCACCCCTCAACACCACCCTGGCCCGGCGTTTGATGGAAAACACCAAAATCTATACGGCCCTCAAGGGGATTCGCGGCCGCGATCCCATTGACTTGGCCGCCCTCGAACAACTGTTAGTGCGCTTTTCCTATCTGGTGGTGGAACAACCCTGGATTAAAGAGATTGAGGTGAATCCACTGCTGGCTAGTCCGGAACGGCTGATTTCCCTGGATGCGCGAGTGGTTCTCCATTCGGCAGATACGGATGTGGCTGAGTTACCCAAACCGGCCATTCGCCCCTATCCCAGTCAGTATGTGGGACGCTGGACAGTACGCGATGGACGGGAGGTGACGATTCGCCCCATTCGCCCCGAAGATGAACCGATGGCGGTGAAGTTTCACGAAAGCCTCTCGGATGAAAGTGTCTATCTACGCTACGCCCACGCGTTCAAACTCAGTCGCCGAGTGACTCATGAACGACTCTCGCGCCTCTGTTTTATTGATTACGATCAAGAAATGGCCCTGATTGCTGATTACCGCAATCCTGAAACGGGTAAGCATGAACTCGTTGGGGTGGCCCGCTTGAGTCTAATTCACGGAACTCGTGATGCGGAGTATTCCTTGTTGGTCAGCGATCGCTTCCAGCATCAGGGGTTAGGAACTGAAATGACACGCCGTTCGATTGAAATTGCCCGCGCAGAAGGCTTTGATTTAGTCTTTGCCGAAATCCTCTCGGATAACCGGGCCATGCAACGCATTTCTGAACATCTTGGCTTCAAAATTGAACGGGTTTTAGGAGAGTCGATGGTTCGCGCTGAGATGCGCTTAACGGATGAGACATCATGATTTTTAATGTCAAGGTCAAACCCAATTCTAAGCAACAGGCGATTATCCTCGAAGATGATGGCAGTCTCACGGTTCGGTTGCAATCTTCCCCTGTTGATGGTAAGGCTAATAAGGAGTTAATTCAGGTCTTGGCCGACCGCTTTGGGGTGCGCAAGTCTCAGGTCTCGATTCGCTCTGGGGAACGGTCTCGCATGAAGCGAGTTGAGGTGGATGAAAGCAGCTAAGTTGGGTTGATTTGGCTTAAGATAGGGCATAGGGTCAGTCTTGGATCAACAGGCTGGGTCTATGCCCTATTGGGTTTTGTTTGGTTTTGTTTGGTTTTGTTTGGTTTTGTTTGAATGAGGACTCCCCATGGTCACACCCACCGAAGTTTGGACGATTCGCGATCTCGATGTGATGCCCGATGATGGGGGCTGGACTCGCTATGACATCATTGATGGAGAACTGTTTGTGACTCGCGCCCCTCATTTTCGTCATCAGGAGGTTAGTGGTAATCTCCAGTTTGAACTCGAGGTTTGGTCTCGGAAAACTGGCCTCGGTCAGCCGATCGCCACTCCAGGGCTGATTTTCAGTCCTCGGGATGCGGTGATTCCTGATTTGGTCTGGATGAGTCAATCTCGGTTAGAGACTGGGGTGGATGCGTCGGGACATTTTACGGTGGCCCCGGAGTTGGTGGTGGAGGTTCTCTCTCCAGGGGAAATCAATGAACGGCGCGATCGCGAGGTGAAGTTAAAACTCTATTCTCTCTATGGGGTTCAGGAATACTGGCTGGTGAATTGGTGGCTGAAAACCTTGGAGGTGTATCGTCGTCAGGATGCCCAACTTCAGCGGGTTCAGACGTTATTGGAGGGCGATCGCCTAACGTCGCCTCTATTTCCTGAGTTCACGGTGGAACTCGCGTCTATTTTCCCCTCTGAATCCTCCAGTTCGTGAATCTATAAACGCAATTGTACCCCAACAGGACAACATAACCATGGTGATAACCTCAACGCAAACCCACACCGCTGCTGAGTATCTGGAATTAGAAGAAACTGCTTCAGTTCGCCATGAATATCGCAATGGGGAGATTGTTGAAATGACCGGAGGAACGCCAAATCATAATGAACTGATCCGGGCCTTAACTGTACTCCTGAGTCTAGCGTTGGCTGAAAAGCCCTATCGTCTATTCTTAGCGGATCAGCGCCTTTGGCTTCCTCAAGCAAACCTTTATACTTATCCTGATATCATGGTTCTCCCGACCCCTATCGAACTTCAAGAGGGTCGAAAAGATACGGTAACAAACCCGGTCTTTATTGCCGAAGTCCTCTCAGACTCAACCCGAAACGATGACCTCAGCGAGAAATTTGCCGCCTATCGAACCATTCCCACGTTTCGAGAATATCTGTTAATTGACCAGTCTAAACGGTATGTGGAACAGCATCTTAAACAAAGTTCTAATCAATGGTTAATGACCGAATATAAAGACCCTGAACAGTCTATATTCTTAGAGTCTTTGGGCGTTGAACTGAGTTTAAACGATTTGTATCAAAACATTGACTTTGATGCCTAAACATGATTTAAATTATAGGTGATAGTCGCCCCCAGATCCATAAGTCCACGCATCTGACCAACGATTAAGATAATAGCGTTGGCGGGAGTCGTCCGGGTTAAAGGGAGAGTTGCCGATCGCCCGCCCCAGAGGACTCAGGGCCTGATAGCCTCCCAACGCCAGATAGTGACGTAGCCAATCGAGTAACGGGGGAATCCCCACCTGAGGAACCACTTTCGCCACCGTTAGAGGGCTAGAAATCGAAGTACGAAATAGGGCTTGGGATAAACTGCCAAATTGGACCACATCTTGCAAAAAGGGACGTAATACCTCATCCCCCGCCGCTTCCATGGCTTGGAACACGGCGGCTAATAATTCATTGATGGCCCGGTCATTCTTAACGGTTTCCGTTGCGCCCACGGTCATGGTTTTTTGGAATAGCCAAGTGACCGAGAGATTGGGTTGATAGGGTTGCAGCAGGGCCAGGGATTGGACATCTAAACAATCGGCGGTTAAGGCCTCACTCACTCCTTCAGTTAGGCGCTTCAGGTGACGAACCATGGCCCCAAAACCGCCGAAACTCAAGGGTGATTGACTTCCGCTACTGTCGCCAATGGGGAGAAGACGGGGAAAGGGCGATCGCACTGGAGAGTTGCGATAACTGGGAAACATCCCAAATAAGGCCCGTTTGAAGTCGAGTTGATCGAGTTGACACTTTTGGTACTCGGGGAGGAGTCGTAGATACTCGTCAAAGAAAAACTCTAAGCTAAAGCGATCTCGATGGGTATCAACATACGTAAATAGATAGGTGGTTCGTCCATCTCGGGCTGGGAAGGCTTCCCAGAAATACTGACATTGGTTGAGAATGGGGGTGAAGGAGACGAATAAATCTCCCGTCTCATTGTTCGGATAGCCCTGGGCGCAGGTTCCCACCACCAGACAGACACTATCGGGCCGTTGCTGACCGCGAATCTGTCGGATAATTGGCGAAAAATGCCCCATTGCATCGAGGAGTAAACGGCTAGTGAGGGATTGGCCATCGGTGGTAATTTGCACTCCATCGGGGTGAATCTCGGCATTTTGGAAACTCGTCTGTTCCAGAAGCGTTCCCCCAGCGGCGAGAAATTTCTGTTTCAGGGTTTCTAGGAGATAGACGGGATCGACGCCCAGGTTGAGGATGTCGCGCACCCAAATGTCGGGGCTTCCGGGAAAGGCGACACGGGCTGGGTTATACTCGCTGGCGATCGCCCTGTCCAATTCCTCCGGGGTTAACAGATCCAACTCGACGAAGGTTTGCAATTCACTGCGGGAGATGTTCCATTCCTGGTCTCGACCTTTGAGAACGCCTCGTTCAATAATCGCCACTCGCCATCCCCGTTGGGCTAAACTCGCCCCCAGGAGGATTCCCAAGGTTCCGCCACAGATGACCACATCCCACTCGCACTCTCCGAGGGGTTGCGGGGATTCCTCGACGACGTGAGGACTGGGGGGAGGGGTTTGACGCAGTTGACTCCAACGGCGATCGGCGTTTTGTAAGCCTCGCCAGGGATTACCGGGAATTTGCGTGAGAATGTCTTGGCTTTGGGACATGGGGGAGGAAGACCAGATGGGAGTTAGGGTTCCTCCTAGCTTAAATGGATTATCCAAGGACATCAACGAGGATGTGACATATGGATCGGCAGATCCTGTAAATCCCTTTCATAACTTAAAGAGGATTGCTATGGGACTTTTGATAGAAATAAATTGCAATAAGGTAGGATTGACTTCATTCTGCCGTTAGCAGTCAAACTTAATTATGCAGCTGAGTAACTCTGTCCCAACGATCCGTTTACCTACCCCCCTGATGCGCCCTCTCCCGGCCGAATCCCACAAGCCGAGCCAGTCTAACACCACGACTGAGGACTACAAGGGTTCGATTCAGCGCTGGCAGCTGCGCCCCGAACTTGACCTAATGATTCACGACTTGGAGTTTCAAGACAACACCATTGTTAGGCGAGAGAGTACTGATGGAGCTGTCAAGCTGGGGATTAGCTTTTGTCTAGCGGGCCATATGCGTCGACTGCGCCCTGGGAACGATGAGAGAGTTGAAGCTGGGCGGGTGAGTTTTGGGGTAACTCACGAATCGAGTCGTGTCATGGAGTATAAGGCCAAAGAGCGGGTGACACTGATTCACCTGCATATACAGCCTGAGAGTGTGAGCGGGTTCGATGGGGAGATGGCTCAGCAGCTACCTGTGGCGCTCAGAAAGGCGATCGCGGGGCAGGCAGAGTATTGTCGCTCTCACTCGATGACCAGTGTCATGGAAGCGACTCTGGGACAACTGCTGCATTGTCCTTATCAGGGACTGACCCAACGGCTCTACATCGAAAGCAAAGCCCTAGAGCTGATTAGCCTGTGTCTCGATCACCTGTTGTTGGACATTCCAAGCCACAAGTCTAGCCTGAAGGGCGATGAAATTGATCGCATTTTCTACGCCAAAGACATCTTGCTCAGCCGAATTACCAACCCGCCAACGCTGCTAGAGTTATCCCGCCTGATCGGACTCAACGATCGCAAACTCAAGCAAGGGTTCCGCCAGGTATTTGGAACGACGGTGTTTGGCTATCTCTACAGCCACCGTATGCAGCAGGCTCAGCAACTCCTGTTGATGCCGGCAGCCACGATTGCTGGCGTGGCGCAACTGGTGGGCTACCGCAGTCCTGAAGCCTTTAGCGTTGCCTTTCGTCGCACCTTTGACATAAGCCCCAAGGCGTATCAGTTAACCCATGGTCGGGCTGGGAAAAAGTCCGTCTGAGACAGAAAAAAAATCCGGCTGGCAAAGAAAACTTCAGCGCTCACGCTTTACCATCGGCCGGTCAAGAGTTATTGATAAGTATTCCTATTTGGTGGCGTGAACGTAGATATGACTGTGACGCGGATGAGATGGAGCGACTGGTCGCTTCGATTGACAGTGGGCCTATGGGTCTTGATGGGGCAGGGGGCGATCGCCAATGACGTCCTGCTGAAGACAACGGCTGAAGGGCCGCTGATTTCACCTAAAACGACGGTGGATGAATCGCGACAGCACATTGCCCAGGCTAATCCCGTTGAAATTACTGGCATTGAGCTAGAGTCAACGGAAACGGGGTTGCGACTGCGGCTCGAAACCGATGCTGAACTAGCGGACTCAGAAACGTTCATCTCAGATAATGCGGCAATTGCCGACATCCCCAACGCCGTCTTAAGGCTACCGGAGGAGGAAGAATTTTTGCTTAGGGACCCAGCGGCGGGAATTGCCCTGGTCAATGTCACCAACCGGCCTGACAATCAGGTGCGGATCACGATCACCGGTACTGAGGCCCCACCCAGCGTCAGCCTAAACGTCGAAGCAATGGAGCTAGTCCTCACTGTCACACCGGGAGATCCCACCGCCGAGGACTCCGTTGAGGACTCAGAAGACACAATTTTGATCACGATCACCGGCCAGAGCAATAGCGGGGGGTACTTTGTGCCCAATACCAGCACAGCAACCCGTACCGATACGCCCATTCTGGAGACACCTGCATCCATTCAGGTCATTCCACGGGAGGTTTTAGAAGATCAGCAGATCACGAATCTCGGTGATGCGTTACGGAATTTTAGTGGCGTTTCCATCAACTCAGGCGAAGGTAGAGGCTTTCAGATTGATCTGCGTGGATTTGAGGGAGTGCCAGTATTTCGGGATGGATTTCGTATCTACAGCCCCAAGGGCAAAGATGATCGCGCCATTATAGACATCGCTAATGTTGAGCGGATTGAGGTACTTAGGGGACCGGCTTCAGTCTTGTTCGGCCAGATTGAACCGGGCGGTATTGTCAACGTGGTCTCCAGGCGACCTATGGCTACCCCCTCCTACAGCGTAGGGCTTCAGGTGGGCAGCTACGGTTTCGTGCGACCCCAACTCGATTTCACTGGCCCCTTGACTGACGATGAGAACCTGCTCTACCGGTTAGTGGCGACCTATCAAAGAGAGGATGGGTTTCGGGATTTTGAGGAGGATGTGAATCGCTTTTTTGTTGCACCATCGCTAACCTGGCAGATTGGCGATCGCACCAACGTTAACGTTCAGCTAGAGTACTTGAATGATCAACGCCCCTTAGACCCAGGGCTAGTGGCTCTAGGGGACAGGGTTGCCGATATTCCCCGCGATCGCATCCTGGGAGAACCCGATGACACCATCACCAATGAATTCAATCGATCGACCATACTCTCCTGCTGGGGGTGGATTTAGCGCGGTCTCGCCTCGACTCTACATCATTCACGGTCTTTTTCCCGCCCACGGTACAGGTTCCGATTAATATATTCGACCCGGTCTATGGTGCCGTTCCCCGGCCCGATCGTCTCGATGATCCCACCAGCGATGAGAGCATCAACACCGATAGTTTGCAGTTCTATGTTCAAGATCAAATTGACTTGCTAGACAACCTGATTTTGGTAGCAGGATTCAACTATGAACTCTTTGATCAGACCACCTCTAGGACTCGAGGGGGCACGACAACCGACTCAGACCAGAGTGGCAATTTCTTTAGTCCCCGGGTGGGGCTGGTCTATCAGCCGGTGGAGAATCTGTCTCTGTACACCAGCTATGCGCGATCGTTCTTTCCCAACGCGGCGTTAAACGTTGCGGGCGATCCCCTCGATCCCGAAGAAGGAGAAGGGTTTGAAGTGGGCATTAAAACCGAACTCTTGGATCGCCGCCTGCTGGCGACCCTATCCTACTTCGACCTGACTAGACGTAACGTTGCCACGGCTGACCCCACCGACCCAAGATCTTCCGTAGCGACAGGGGAACAGAGAAGTCAGGGGATTGAGCTGGATATCACTGGCGAAATTTTGCCGGGATGGAACCTGATCGGCTCCTATTCCTACATTGATGCCCAGGTGACCCAGGACAATCAGTTTGATGTGGGTAACCGGCTGCCGGGAGTGCCTGAGCACAGCGCCAGCTTGTGGACAAGCTATGAAATTCAGTCGGGAGATTTAGCCGGCTTGGGGTTTGGTGTCGGCATTAACTGGGTCGGCGATCGCCAGGGCGATTTGGACAATAGCTTCACCCTAGATAATTATTTTCTCACCAATGCGGCGGTGTTCTATCAGCGAAACAACTGGCAGCTGAACCTCGGTTTGCGGAATCTTTTCGATGTCAACTATGTCGTAGGGACTCCCCGCACCCGCACCCGAGGGATTGAACCGGGAGCACCATTCACGGTAACTGGCTCCATTCGCTACGAGTTTTAAGAGGTTTTATGGCTCTTCAAGTCCAATCACACCCCCAGCAGAATATTCACCCGGCCTTCAAAGTCGTCCTGCTTAGCAGCCTCTACACCTCGCAGTTTTTGCCGTCTGCATTTTTCTTTCAAGCCCTGCCCATTTTTCTGCGCCAACAGGGGGTCTCGTTGCAGGTCATCGGCCTGATGGGTTTGCTAACCCTGCCCTGGATGTTGAAATTTCTTTGGGCTCCCCTGATCGATCGCTATGGGTTTCGCCGATGGGGCCACTATAAATCCTGGATTATTATTTTCCAGATTCTCAAAGTGATGGCCCTGATCGCTTGCGCTTCGATTGATGCGAGTAACTCAGTGCTGCTGTTCGGGGGTGTTTTTATCGTCGTGACCCTAGCGGCCACCCAGGACATCGCCACTGATGCGTTGGCGGTGAGGCTGCTAGCCCCCCATGAGCGGGGCTGGGGTAACGGGATTCAGAGTGCAGGGCGACCGATTGGCGGCATTTTGGGCGGCGGCGTCATGTTGCTGGTTCTGGATCAACTCGGTTGGTCGCTCAGCGTGGGGATCTTAGCCGCAGGCGTGTTGGTTGCTCTACTGCCCCTGTTCTGGTATCAGGAGCCGAGACGGTCGATCGATAATATTGCCATTAAGCGGCCTAGGGGTGTCAGGCCATCCATTGGCCGTTACCTCAATGTTGCAAGAAGGCTCCCGCCATAATCTTTGATTTGGCGGTGAGATGAATGGCAACCCACAAAAAAGAATACAGGATTTGTGCTTATCT
>LJZT01000187.1 GCA_001314905.1 Phormidium sp. OSCR | reverse complement strand
TCAGGAAAAGCCACTCAGGAAAAGCCACTCAGGAAAAGCCACTCAGAAAAAGTATGTCACATCCCCTTTATGTTGCCTTTGTCTGGCACCAGCACCAGCCGCTCTACAAAAGCCGGGCGGCAAGTACCCCCGATTGTGAACAGTATCGCCTGCCCTGGGTGCGTTTGCATGGGACGAAGGATTATCTGGATTTGGTGTTACTCCTCGAACAGTTCCCGAAACTGCACCAAACCGTTAACCTGGTTCCATCTCTGATTTTGCAGATTGAGGATTATATTTCCGGTAAAGCCCTCGATCCCTATCTCAAACTCTTACTCACGCCCCTAGATCAACTCAGCCGCGAGGATCAGCAATTTATCCTAGAACGCTTCTTTGATGCCAATCACCATACCTTAGTTGACCCCCATCCTCGCTATCGAGAACTCTATGGCCAGCGACAGGAACGGGGAATCGCTTGGTGTTTGGAGAATTGGCAGGATCGCGATTATGGGGATTTGCTGGCCTGGCATAACCTAGCTTGGATTGACCCGCTGTTTTGGGATGATGCCGAAATTGCCACTTGGCTCAAACAAGGCCAGGACTTTAGTTTAGGCGATCGCCAACGCATCTTCTCTAAACAAAAGCAGATCCTCAGCCGCATTATTCCCCAACATCGCCAGATGCAACAATCGGGACAGTTGGAGGTGATGACCACGCCCTACACTCATCCCATTTTGCCCCTGTTGGCCGACACCAACGCCGGCCGGGTTGCGGTTCCTGAGATGGAACTTCCCCAACACCGCTTTCAATGGCCCGACGATATCCCCCGCCATCTCCATAAAGCCTGGAAATTCTACTGCGATCGCTTCGGCCAAGAACCGCGCGGCCTCTGGCCCTCAGAACAGTCCGTCAGCCCCGCCATTTTGCCCCATATCGCCCGCCAAGGCTTTAACTGGATTTGTTCGGATGAGGCGGTGTTGGGTTGGACGAAACAACATTTCTTCCACCGGGATGGAACGGGTAATGTCTTTGAACCCGAACTCCTCTATCGTCCCTATCGCTTGAAAACCGAGGCTGGAGATGTGGCGATTGTCTTCCGAGATCACCGTCTCTCGGACTTGATTGGCTTTACCTATGGTTCGATGAATCCTCGCGCTGCTGCTGGAGATCTCGTGGGCCATCTCGAAGCCATTTCGCGATCGCTCACCCGCCACCAAGACAATACCACTTTAGAAAAACCCTGGCTCGTCACCATCGCCCTCGACGGCGAGAACTGCTGGGAATACTATCAACAAGATGGCAAACCCTTCTTAGAAGCCCTCTATGGCACTCTCAGCAAACAGTCCGGCATTAAACTGGTCACGGTTTCGGAGTTTCTCGATCGCTTCCCCCCCACGGAAACCCTCCCCAGTGACGCACTCCATAGCGGATCTTGGGTAGATGGCAGTTTCACGACTTGGATTGGTGATCCCGTTAAGAACAAGGCCTGGGATCTTCTCAGCCAGGCCCGTCAAACCCTGGCCAATCACCCCGAGGCGACCGAAGAGACGAATCCTGAAGCCTGGGAAGCCCTCTATGCCGCCGAAGGGTCCGATTGGTTCTGGTGGTTTGGTGAGGGACATTCCTCGGATCAAGATGCCATGTTCGATCGCCTCTTCCGGGAACATCTCGGGGCCTTATACGCTGCTTTAGATGAACCAATCCCCGATCACGTCAAGCAGCCGTTGGAAGTCCATGAACGCAAGGGGGATATGCGCCCCCAAAGCTTTATCCATCCTGTCATTGACGGCGTTGGTGATGAACAAGATTGGGATCACGCGGGACGGATTGATGTGGGCGGTTCCCGAGGGACTATGCACCGCAGTAGTCCGGTTCAACGACTCTGGTATGGCTTAGATCACCTGAATTTCTATCTACGCCTAGATTTCAAAACTGGCATTGAACTGGGCCAAGATTGTCCGCCGGAATTGCATTTGTTCTGGTACTATCCCCAGCAAACCATGCACACTAGCCCGGTACCGTTGCGGGAACTCCCCAGTCAACCGCCTCTGAATTACCGCTTTGCGACTCATCTGACGGTGAATCTCCTCAGTGAGACGTTCCGAATGCAGCAAGCGACGGAACACGATCGCTGGGCGGCCCGCAATAGTCGCGTCAAGGTGGCCATCAATGAGTGTCTGGAGTTGGCAGTTCCTTGGGCGGATTTACCGACGGAACCGGATTGGAATTTACATTTAGTCCCGGTTCTGGCGGAACAGGGAACCTTCCGAGAGTTGGTTGTTGAGGATGGGTTAATTCCGATGACGATGCCGTAGGGGGAAGGGAATAGTGAATAGTGAATAGTGAATAGTGAATAGTGAATAGGGAATAGGGAATAGGGAATAGGGAATAGGGAATAGGGAATAGGGAATAGGGAATAGGGAATAGGG
>LJZT01000025.1 GCA_001314905.1 Phormidium sp. OSCR | reverse complement strand
GTTGGCTCCACGATTCTACCACATATTTTTAGTCAAAATTCATCTCACCGCTAAGCCTTCGGCTCTAACGGGAGTCTTCTTTTGACATTTAAGATAAATTACCCCAGAAATCAGGGTTAGGGCGACAGCGGCCCAAAAACTCATCACCCCCACGCGGGGCCAGGGGGACGGGAGAGGGGCCAACAACAGACTAATGGCGACGATTTGACTGACGGTTTTGGCTTTTCCCCAGAGATTGGCCCCGGAGATGTTGGGCTGATTGACGCGCCAACCGGCGATGGTCAGTTCTCGCGTTAGCACCAAAAAGACCCCCCAAGCCGGCAGGGTTCCCCATTCAATGAAAACCAGCAGGGGAGCGAAAATTAGCAGTTTATCGACGAGGGGATCGAGGAACTTACCTAAGTCTGTGACCTGGTTGAAGCGGCGGGCTACGTAGCCATCGAGCCAATCAGTGAGAGCAGCGATGAGGAATAAGGTTAGGGCGAACCAGCGATCGCCCGCACTCGGATCATCGACAACATAGAGAAATACGGGAATTACAAACAGCCGTGAGACAGTAATCCAAGTCGCAGCGGTCATAGGTGCGTCAGTCGTGAGGGACAGGGAGACGAACACCCGCCGCTGGCGTTAACGGCGAGGGGTGAGATCGTCGATAATTTGAACTTTACCCCGGCGCACGGAGCGAATTAGACGGTTGATGGAACGGCGGTCTTGTTCCGTTACCGACTCATCGAGGGATGCTGCCATGAGTCCATAACAATCGGAGCGGGTGAGGACTCCTGTTTCCCGTACAGACACCAATATTTCTGAGATTGCTCCCGGCAACAGTCGAACCTTGGGTAGCATGGGTCGTTTAAATGGCTACAATCTGGCATACCTAGTATGACGCAACTGGGTCAAAAAATGAGCGATCGCCGTCGTGATTGAGTGCGATCGCGATCGCATGGGTTTTAGACCCAACGGTCAGTATTGAAGCCCACTCTAGATCAAGCCCACTCTGGCAGTCGAGATGACGGTTCAGCCTTCGAGAAACACTCCCATACGGCGGAATTTCTCATAACGCAGTTGTTGCCGTTCCTGGGGAGATAACTCTAAGAGGCTATTGAGTTCTTCGAGTAAGGCCGTTTTCAGGATTTCCGTGGCCTGCACCGGCTGATTATGAACCCCGCCGACGGGTTCGGGAAGCAGGCGATCGAGAATCTCTAAATTCTTGAGATCTTGGGCGGTAATTTTCAGGGCTTCTGCCGCTTGGGGACTTTTGGCGGCATCTTTCCAGAGAATGGCCGCGCACGCCTCGGGAGTTGCCACAGTGTATACCGCATGTTCAAACATGAGCAGGCGATCGCCAACCCCAATGCCCAAAGCCCCCCCAGAGCCACCTTCACCAATCACCGTACAGATAATCGGCACCTCATAGCCAAACATCTCTCGCAAGTTGACGGCGATCGCCTCTCCTTGTCCGAGATGTTCCGCCTCAATTCCCGCCCAGGCTCCCGGCGTATCAATAAAGGTCAAAATGGGCATTCCAAAGCGATTGGCATGGTCCATCAAGCGTAACGCCTTGCGATAGCCTCCAGGGGAAGCCATGCCAAAATTACGCAGCACATTATCCTTCGTATCCCGTCCCTTTTGATGGCCCAACATGACCACCGGGATACCGCCGAGCCGGGACACTCCCCCCACCAGAGCCGGATCATCTGAACCACCGCGATCGCCGTGGAGTTCAATCCACTCATCGCCGATGGACTGAATATAATCGAGGGTACTCGGGCGACGGGGATGGCGAGCCAGTTGTAGCCGTTGCGCCGGCGAGAGATTACTAAAAATCTCCTGGCGTAACTCCGTGGCGCGATCTTCGAGTTGACGAATCTCATCGGAGACATCCACATCGGTGTCTTCGGCGATATCTCGAATTTGCTGGATGCGCTTTTCTAGCTCAACGAGGGGTTTCTCGAAATCTAAGAGCATAGGTTTAGGTCAAGGTCTCTGAGGAAAATCAGGGCAATAGTGAAGAGGGGGGACGGCGACTCTAGGGCTTCAGCTAGGACAACATCATCTAGGACAACATCAGCTAGGACAACAGGGGTTTAAACCCATGTTTGAGGGAGACTTCACCAATTTTTTCCATTTTTTCAACCGTGATTTGGTTCCGTCCCCAGGAAAAATTGGTGTACCACTTCTCGAACTCCAGCAGCATCGATTCAGCAAAGCAGGCAAACATCTGACGGGCCGGGACATCCATATTGACCAATTTCATAATCCGCCAGTTGATATCCAGGGCGTGTTCGACGATGCCACCCTTGAGCACCACCACACCGGGATGTTGCACTTTCGTGTCTAGGTTTTTGGGGTAGCCGCCATCGACCAGTAAACAGGGTTTTTTCAAGGTCGTCGAATCAATCACCAGTCCTTTAGGCATACTGGCCACCCAGACAATAATATCGGCTTTAGGGAGCGCATCCTCTAAGCCCATCACCTTACCACGCCCGAGTTCCGCTTGTAAGTCATCCAAGCGTTGGCGATCGCGGGCAATCAGCAACAAATCCGCCACATCACTACGAGCATTCAACCAACGACAGACGGCACTCCCAATATCGCCCGTTGCCCCACAAACCGCCACGGTTGCTTGAGACAGTTCAATTCCCAATTGTGCGCTGGCCTGCTCAACCTGACGGGCAATAATATAGGCGGTATGGGTGTTACCCGTCGTAAAGCGTTGGAAATCCAGGGTGATATTGCGAATTCGCTCAATTTGATTGAGGTTGAAATTCTCAAAAACAATGGAGGAGAAGCCGCCGAGGGCCGTAATATCCAGGCCAATCTTTTGAGCATGGGCCATGGCGTTAATAATCTTACGGGTGGCTGCTTTGACACGCCGCGTCGCCAGCATCTCCGGCAGAAAACAGGACTCAACGTAGCGACCTTCAATGGTTTGCCCCGTGATACTCGTAACTGTGATGTGATCGACAGTTTGCGGCGGCGCAGCACACCAAAAGTCAAGTCCTTGATCTGCAAGTCCGTCATATCCCATGTCCCGGGCAACGGACTGGGCGTGTTCTAAATTAGTCAAGTGACCGATTAAACCAAACATGGGCAGAATCTCAAGCAACCCTTATTTCAGGCTGCGATATGGTATCCGGTAACAACAGGGCATTCATAAACCTTTACAATACTATGTAAAGCGCCCCTTCTCAAATTAAATCCGATTCAAACACCAAAAATCGCTCGCTTTCCTAGGAAAAAACGAGCGATTGCGACAATACTGTTACGCCTCGTTCGCTAGGCAACAGGGGCAGAGAACTCACCTAGGATTTAACCTAGGCCAGTTGTCTAAGCTGCGCCCCGTAAGCCATAAGAGGACATTTTCATGATGTCACGAGTGCTGAAGCCAATGTTGCTCAGGGCTTCGCCGTAAGCAATCATGAAGTCTTCAATCAACTCCTCTTTTTCCATGTTGAGAACTTTGGCATCCTTGGCGACAGCATTGAGCATTTCCCACACAATGGGTAAATTCTCACGATTGGCTGCATCAATTTGCTCTTTGCATTCTTCAAAATGTCCCTTGAGCCATTCTTCCCCAAAATTCAGGTGAAGATACTCATCCTTGACCACCCCTTCGGTGATTTTACGAGCAAAGGGATCCGCGTAGGGAATGTAAATGTTATAGGCGGAAATGGCGAAGCACTCAATAATCAGAGATTGAATCACCAAACAGGTCACAATGTCGTTGGCATCGCTGGCGGCCTGAAAATTGCGATGGAGTTTAGCGAAAAACTCTTGGGCAAATTCCATGTCAGCTACGACACTCAAGTTACGCCCACAGGCTTGGAATCCCTTTTTGTGGCGTTTCTCCATCTTCGCCAGAGATTTGAGTTCATCCTGACTTTCGGGCATCATTTCAGCTAAGCGGATGTAGTTATCAAAGGCTTCTTGTTCACCCTCGATAACAATGGCGTTGATGCGACTGTAAGCGTCTTTGTAGACTTCGCTTTGGTAATCCAGAGTGGCGGTCGCTTCTAACTGCGGCATACGTTTTCTATCTCCTCATCCTATTTTGTGGAGCGGTGAGACTACACCGAACCGTTGGCTTTTAACCTGGGTGGTTAAACTTGTTCAATAGGTCGTTACAACTTTCTATTACTTTACAAGGTTTAACCCGAAGTTGACCAGGTTTATTCCTCTCAACTTCTAACTACGATCATTCTACCGCTGCTTTTAGGTTTATGTCTCCCAAATTCCCCAATCGACGTTATCCAGTGCCTGCTAAGGCTTTGACCCCAAAGGCGATCGCCTCGAAGATTGCGACAGCTAATCAATGGCAGGGCATAATCTTGATTTTTTTAATGATTGGCGCCCTCGTGATGCTCTTTCCCCTCGGCATTGTCCTGCGAGCGGCCTTTGCTCCCCCCGGCTCCCTGGCCAACCTAGAGTTGGGGGGGGTTTGGACGTTTGAGAGTTATCGAGCGGCCTGGATTCGCGGCCAGTTTTGGCTGGCCTTTGCCAACTCCACCATCGTGGCTTTGGCGGTCACGGCCATCCAGACGGTGACCTCGGCCTTGGCTGGCTATGGCCTAGCTCGCTTTGAGTTTCGTGGGCGCAATACAGTGCTGGTGCTGATTTTAGCGACCTTAGCCATTCCGTTTCAACTGCTGGTGATTCCCATATTCTTGGTTCTCAAGTGGGGCCATCTCCTCGATACCTACGGGGCCTTGATTCTGCCCACAGCGGTCAGCGGGTTTGGTATTTTTCTGATGCGACAGTATTTTTTGACGATTCCGGTGGCGATCGAACAAGCGGCGATCTTAGATGGAGCCTCGGCTTGGCAAGTGCTGCGGCATATCATGATTCCCTTATCTCGCCCGGCTTGGGTGACCTTGTTTTTGTTTGCCTTTATTGGCGAGTGGAATGATCTGTTTAAACCGTTAGTCTTTACCACGCGCCCGGAACTGAAAACGGTTCAGTTAACGCTGGCGGAGTTTCAGGAGCAATTTACCAGTGACTGGGCCGTACTCATGGCGGCGGTAGTGATTGCTTCGCTGCCGGTCATTCTTCTGTTTCTACTCGGCCAGCGTCAGTTTGTCCAAGGGATTGCCGCCACGGGGGTCAAGGAATAAAATCCTAGTGGTCAGGCCCGCCTTGATCTTGGCCGTATTAATCTTGGCCGTATTAATCCTGGCCGTATTGATCTTGGCCTTATTGAAAGGGTCGCAGCCGAAAATAGGAGCTGAGGGGGATTTGGTAATACTCCATCAGCAGGGTGACAACGCAAGAGCCGTGACAGAGAAAGGTTAATCCTGTCCAAATAAGGGGAAAGGTACTCCAGCCGCTACCCGGCAGAGGCGGAAAGACATAGGCCGCCGTGGCCACGATCGCCGTCGGAATCAGAGTAAAGCAGACAGCAGCAACCCAGGTTTCGAGGCCAATTTCGACATCTTCACGGCCCATCGGTTGCCAGCCTCGGCCCGTCCAACGCCAGGTAGGAGAAGGGGATTGGTCGATCGCCCGTAGGGAAATGCGATCGCCCTGGGGCTGATGTTGCACTTCAAACAGATGACCGCAGTTATTACAACCGATAGCCTCCATCAAGGTTAAGGCGGAGAGGTCACCTCGACGACAAATCGGACAGGGACACTCTCCTCGGGAGGGATGTTGGGGCAGGGATGACATAGAAAATCCAAGAGGGCGATTGCGGTTTCCGCACGCTTCGCGATCGCGATCGCGGACGTAGATCCATGATAGCGAGATCCACCGTGCAGTCGTTATGAGTTCAGGCGATCGCCTCAGGATGTCTCTGCTGACTTCGATTCTAGCGTTTAGGCCGTGGCGGCACGCTCCCCGATTGGCGGCGATTCTGAATCTCAATCATCAGGGTGTCGAGTTGGGCGTGCAGATGCAGATATTTCAGCTGATGATCGGCCTGATACACCGATAACTTCAACTCAGATAGGGGTTTGAGGCTAGAGGATTTGGATGCGGTTGTCATATTAAAAGGAAATTAAGAATTTGCACCTAGAGAGGCTCGGGCAACATTCTACTGCAATGATTACGAAATGTTGCAACAAATGTTGCAATTTTGTGAAAAAACCAGCTCAACAACTCAGGCCCTTAACCGATGAGAGCCTACATCCACAGGGGCAGTAGCATCGGCAACAACTTTGGTACAATTGGGACACAACCATGGCCGCTCTAGGGCAAAATCGCCTCAACGACCCGGTCAACACCCCTTATTTGCCAACAACCATTGTGACGCTGAGTTTTTCGACCGCCAACGCCCCTCAACCCGAAACCGCTCCACAGCAGCGAGGCTGGCGCGGTTTGATCAATGCCTACCGTCCCCACTTACCGGTGAGCGAGGCTACCCCAGTCATTACCCTCCATGAAGGGAACACCCCCCTCATTCCCGTCCCCACCATTGCCGCCGAAATTGGCAAAAAAGTGGAAGTTTTCGTCAAATACGACGGCTTGAACCCCACCGGTAGCTTCAAAGATCGGGGCATGACCCTGGCCATCTCCAAAGCCAAAGAAGAAGGTGCTAAAGCCGTCATCTGTGCCAGCACCGGCAACACCTCCGCCGCCGCTGCCGCCTACGCCAAACGGGGCGGCTTACGAGCCTTCGTCATCATCCCCGATGGCTATGTGGCCCTTGGCAAACTGGCTCAGGCCCTCGTCTATGGCGCCGAAATTCTCTCGATTAAGGGCAACTTCGATCGCGCCCTAGAAATCGTCCGTGAACTGGGAGACACCTACCCCGTCACCGTCGTCAACTCTATCAACCCCTATCGCCTCGAAGGGCAAAAAACCGCCGCCTTTGAAGTCGTCGATGCCCTGGGGAACGCCCCCGACTGGCTCTGTATTCCCGTGGGCAATGCCGGGAATATCACCGCCTACTGGATGGGATTCTGTCAGTACCAGCAATTGGGCCAGTGCGATCGCCTACCGAAGATGATGGGCTTCCAGGCGGCCGGTTCCGCCCCCCTCATCCAAGGCACTCCCGTCAAAAATCCCGATACCGTCGCCACCGCCATCCGCATCGGTAATCCCGCCAACTGGCAAAAAGCCTTAACCGTCGAAAACGCCAGCCAAGGAGAATTTAACGCCGTCTCCGACGAGGAAATCCTCCACGCCTATCGTCTCCTGGGGCAAGAAGGCATCTTCTGTGAGCCAGCTAGTGCCGCCTCCGTCGCCGGACTCCTGAAACTGCGCGATCTCGTCCCCACCGGAGCCACCATCGTCTGTGTCTTGACCGGTAACGGCTTAAAAGACCCCGACTCCGCCATCAAACATAGCCATAGCCGGCTCCAGCAAGGCATCGAACCCGACCTAGACATCGTCGCCCGAGCCATGGGCTTCTAATCCCCATAAAGCGTCACCACAATCTGACGCTGACGGGGCTTAATATCACATTCAATGTGAAAAATTTGCTGCCAGGTGCCGAGCTTCAGACAGCCCTGTTGAACCGGAACCGTCAGCTCTGGCCCCAACCAGGTAGCTTGTAGATGAGAATGACCATTGCCGTCATGCCAAGTTTGCTCATGGCCATAATCGCGGCTCGGAGGGATGAGGCGGTCTAGGAGTTCCGGTAAATCCCGCTTCAGACCCGGCTCAAACTCGATTGTACCGATCGAGGCCGTACTACCCACATTGAAAATATGGGCAATTCCGGTGCGAATCCCCGAGGCTTTGACGATCCGCTCCACCTGCTCAGTGATATCCTGTAGATCGCCATGATTATAGGTGTGTAGTTCAAACTCATCTTGAAAAATCATCGGGTCTAATCTTTTGTACAACAATACCTAATGTCCATTGTGGCGACTTCGGGGGAAAACTCAATCCCATTCTCAATCTCAAATGGCATCTCAGCGAGATCTCATTTGAGATCTGCCAGTCCCTCGACTATCATTAATGTAAATATAAGTAAAGACGTTAGCCCCTGTGTTTGTTCTCACTGGTTACGAATATTTCCTAGGCTTCCTCATCATTTGCAGTTTAGTGCCGATCCTGGCTCTGACTGTCTCGAAGCTAGTACGACCCAAAAGTCTGGGTATTGAATCCAATACCACCTACGAATCAGGGATGGAACCCATTGGTGGGGCCTGGATTCAGTTCAACATCCGCTACTACATGTTTGCCCTAGTTTTCGTGGTCTTTGATGTTGAGACCGTCTTTCTTTACCCCTGGGCTGTGGCCTTCCACACCCTAGGACTACTGGCATTCATCGAGGCGTTGGTTTTCATCAGCATCCTCGTGATTGCCCTCGTGTACGCCTGGCGCAAAGGAGCATTGGAATGGTCATGAGTGATAATCTCTCTACCCCCACCCTCATTAATCCCGTTGAGCGTCCTCAAGTGACGCAAGAGTTGTCGGAAAACTTGATTCTGACAACTGTAGACGACCTCTACAACTGGGCTCGTTTATCGAGTCTCTGGCCCATGATGTATGGGACCGCCTGTTGCTTTATTGAATTTGCGGCCCTGATTGGCTCTCGTTTCGACTTCGACCGCTTTGGCTTAGTTCCCCGGAACAGCCCCCGTCAAGCCGACTTGCTGATTACCGCCGGAACCATCACCATGAAAATGGCCCCGGCTGTGGTTCGTCTGTATGAACAGATGCCTGCCCCCAAATATGTCATCGCCATGGGGGCTTGCACCATCACCGGTGGGATGTTTAGTGTAGACTCTCCCACAGCGGTTCGTGGAGTTGATAAGTTGATTCCGGTGGATGTCTATATTCCCGGTTGTCCTCCCCGTCCCGAGGCCATTATTGATGCGATTGTCAAACTGCGGAAGAAGGTCTCCAACGAGTCCCTCTCAGAACGGGGCAACCATCAACAAACCCACCGGTATCACACCATCTCTCACGAACTCAAACCCGTTGACCCCATCCTAACGGGGCAATATATGCGCAGTGAGGCTCGGCATAATCCGCCCAAGCAACTCACCGAAGCGATGGGAATGCCGGTTCCCCCCGCATTACAATCTGCACAACAACAAGCTGCTGAGAAAGAGGAGGCTGACCGTGGCTGAAGAGTCCCCCAAAAACGGTAATGAGACCGAAGAACAAACTGAAGATAAACCCGTTCCGGCGGGTCCTGTCTCCAACTGGTTGACCGAGAATGGGTTTGCTAATGAAGCCCTCGAAGCCGATAATCTAGGGGTGGAACTGATCCAGGTTAACCCAGAGGTTCTGATTCCCATTGCCACGGCATTGTACGCCTACGGATTTAATTATCTGCAATGTCAAGGAGCCTATGATGCAGGTCCCGGTCAGGAGTTGGTCAGTTTTTATCACTTGATTAAAGTTAGTGATGATGCTCACAAGCCCGAAGAGGTGCGTTTAAAGGTCTTTCTGCCCCGAGAGGAGCCAAAAGTCGCGTCAGTCTATTGGATTTGGAAAGGAGCGGACTGGCAAGAACGGGAATCCTATGATATGTTCGGGATTCATTACGAAGGTCACCCCAATTTAAAGCGGTTGTTAATGCCTGAAGATTGGGTTGGTTTTCCCCTTCGGAAAGATTATATTTCTCCTGATTTTTATGAGATTCAAGATGCGTATTGATGGCCATGTGAATCATCATCTGAATCATCATCTGAATTGAAGACCTTACGGGTTGAGAAAACCTCAGTCTCTTGAAGAGGCTGAGGTTTTTTGTTGGAGAAGGCAAGGGGCAAGGGGCAAAAAAGGTAGGGTGTATCCCGTCATTGTAGGGGGTAGGGGCAAAACAATTTTTGCCCCTATATTTACGAATCACTATCTGTGAGAATCCCGCGCTGTAATCTTTGATTCAGCGCCGGGAGGATGTCAATTGCCCGAACGCACTGCTTTCAAGCGGCGATGGCATCAGTTCGGGAAGTATTGTTGTTGTTGTTGAGGTTGTTGTTGGGGTTGTTGTTGCAGCAGTCGCTCGTAAATAGGACGCATGAACCAATAACCAGCCCCGAAGGCGGTGATAACAATCGCAAAAATAGCCACTAACAGCCAGAGTCCTCCTTTGGTGGAGAACTCATCGCTCATGGCGTTAAATTCAACGGTGGAAAATCGGGGACGATTTGAGGCAGTTTGGGCTGTTCGGTTGGGGGTTGGACTAGAGGTTGGACTAGGGGTTGGACTAGAGGTTTGATGAGGATATAAAGGTGGTAAGTTGCCGGCTGAATCCGAGTCTTGAGATGGGTTGCTGGAGGTGGGATTGGCTTCGGGGCGATCGAGTTGGGGGAGGCCCTGGCTGCGTCTGGGATTACTGCTGTTGTGAGGCGAGATCTCAGCGGGAGTGTTCGAGGGTTCGAGGGAGTCGGCTACTTGTCGCAGTGTGAAGACGGAGTGGACGACGTTATGGACTTCACTCAAGAGTTGTTGGTTTTGGTAGGATAAACTCTGGTTTTCTTGGCTCAGTTGTTGATTTTGGGCGTGGAGTGAGTCCAGCATCGCTTGGGTGGCTTGCAACTCAGCAGCGAGTTCGCGATAAACGGTGAGGGGAACTGAGGGAGATTGTCCGTTGGGATTACCGGAACCGTGAGGGTTTGGATGTTGCATGGGTTGCTTGCTATTCTTAGGGAGAAATTCGGTTTAAATGCTGGAACTGTCAACTCCAACAGCGACCACTACGGATAATTTACCATCACAGAGAATGCACGATTCACAATGTCCGCCGAACCCGACGAATTCGCCTGAGGCGTCCTCGATGAAGTATGGTGAACGGGAGATTCAGGAGGGTGAACTGATTACCTTTCCCAATCCCCGTCCAGGACGGCGCTATGAGATTCGCATCAGTTTACCTGAGTTTACTTGTAAATGTCCGTTTTCGGGCTATCCTGATTTTGCCACCATTCACCTGGTTTATGTTCCCGATGAGACGGTGGTGGAGTTGAAGGCGTTGAAACTTTATATCAATAGTTACCGCGATCGCTACATTTCCCACGAGGAGTCCGCCAATCAAATTTTGGATGATTTTGTGGCGGCCTGTGACCCTTTAGAGGTCAATCTTCGGGCTGATTTTCTCCCCCGTGGGAATGTTCATACGGAAATTGAGATCCGCCATGTTAAGGGCGAATCTGGGACTTAGCGTAAGCCCCAAAAGGCGAGAATCCCTTGGTGGGTAATCAGTTCCGTCAGGATGACGGCTAGGAAGCCCAACATGGCGAGGCGACCGTTCCAAACTTCGGCTTTGGGGGTAAAGCCGAAGTTCCCCCCGCTTGAGGCGGACGGGTTACGGGTCGATGATTTACCTGACGGGCTGGGTTGACCAAAACCTTTATCGGTTGCTGCGGGCGGTTTTGCCACGGTTGTTTTCTCCATTAACAGTCTGGGTTTAGCCTATCATTTCTTGTTCATCTCAGACATTTGAGACATCTGTTACCAGGGAAGTGGGCTTCCATCCCAGGAGAAGAATTGACCACTGTGATCGAGGTTGAGATCTTCGATCACCTGCATGAGTTGATGGACGGTTTTCTCGACGGGAAAGAGTTTGTTGGGGGGGACGTTGCGTTGGAAGGGTTGGGATAAGTCGGTGTCGGTGGTTCCTGGATGCAGACAGACGACGCAGGTTTGAGGACAGCGGCGGCTATATTCGATCGCCGTGGTGTGCATGAGCATATTGAGGGCGGCTTTGGAGGCCCGATAGCCATACCAGCCGCCGAGATAGTTGTCGCCAATACTGCCGACTTTGGCGGAGATGCTGGCGAACACGCTGGGTTGGTTATGGCGAAATAGGGGCATGAGATGTTTGGCCAGGAGCACGCTGGGAATGCTATTGATGCGGAAGTATTGTAGGAGGCGATCGCCATCGATTTGCCGTAAACTCTTTTCAGGCTGTATCTGGTCTGCGTCATGGAGAATGCCCACGCAGTTAATGAGTAAATGCAGAGATTGGCGTTGCTGAGTCAGGGTTTGACTCCATTGGGCCAGTTGCGAGTCGTTGGTGGCGTCGAGTTGCACGGGAATGAGGCGATCGCCCCCGGATTGTGCGAGTTGTAGTAAGTCTTGGGCGCGATCGCGGTGGCGATAGGTTCCATAGAGGGTTCCCACTCGTGAATCGGCCAGGAGATGACGGACAAATCCCAGGCCAATGCCACGATTGGCACCGATAATCACAGCTTGGAGCGGCTGAGCGTTGCTGAAGAGAAATGACATAGAAATTTAAGAGGTAGGGGCGTACCTTTAGGGTCGCCCAGAAACCCGCTAGGGGCGTACTTTATGGCACTTTTATGGTCGCCCTTTTGGGTTTGGCTGTTGGGGGAGAGAAATTGTAAAGGCTGTGCCTTGATTTGGGGTTGATTCACATCGTAAATCGCCATGATGATCTTGGACAATGATTTGGTAGGCGATCGCCAACCCTAACCCCGTTCCCTGGCCCACCGGCTTCGTGGTAAAAAAGGGATCGAAGATTTGGCGCTGTACCTCTGGGGTCATTCCTGGGCCATTATCGGCAATGATAATCTTAATCTGGGCGATCGCGGTCTCGTAGCGGGCCGTAACCGTCAGTTTTCGCCCCGACTCGGGCGCGTCTAAAGCACTGTTTTCGCACTCGCCATGCTGCTCCAAGGCATCAATTGCATTATTCAAGATTGCCAAAAATGCCTGATTCAACAAACCGGGATAACAGTCAAGTTTAGGTAACGTTTCATAGTCTTGAATGAGGTTAATTTTGGCGGCATCTAGGCGAGAATCGATTAGCATAAGTGTGTTTTTTAGTCCCTCAAGACTATCGACTATTTTTCGTTCTGATTCATCCAGACGGGCAAAATTTCGCAGGGATTCAACAATCGTTGCAATGCGAGTTGCTCCCACTTGAGTCGATTGAATTGATTTGGGTATATCGTCGAGAGTATAGGCAAAATCTAGGCTGTCTTTTAATTCTTCAATTCTAGGATTTTGAGGATTTTCCAGATGGTCATAGGTCTCTAAAATTTCTATAACATCTTTGAAGTAGTCTTTTAATGCCATCAAATTTCCTTGAATAAAGGTAATAGGATTATTAATTTCATGAGCAATTCCCGCAACCAACTGCCCTAAACTACTCATCTTTTCACTCTGGATTAAGCGCATTTGTGCATCTTTTAAATCAGCTAAAGTTCGCTCTAGTTTCAGCGCTTTATTTGTAAGTTCAATTTCAGCAATTTGGCGGCGTTTAATTTCTGAATCAACGCGATTAAACATTTTTGAAAAGCTAATAATTGTCTCATCCAACTCATCATGATTATCGGCTTTCAATGAATGAAATGAAACAAACTGAGGTCGGGACTGACCTTCGCTCAAAGCGTCTCCCGCCAAGGTTAAATCATCCCGTAGTTGCAATAAGGGTGTAATCACTTGTTTCTGAATAATCAAAAAAGTTGCCCCCGTAACTACAATAGAAATCAATAACACTAAACCCGCAATTCGAGCTGTAAACTGGAGCAGTTCTCGTTGAACAGAACTCGAATCATGCCGCACAATGAGAAGATAAGGCACATCCATTTTCTGGATAACTCGAGTGACATCATAGCGATCGCCCTGCCAGGAGCGTTGTTGAATGCCGCGAGTGATTTGGGATATATCCTCAAAGGTTAGTTCAGGAACTTCCCCAAATGTTCCTACCCCATCTCCATCAATCTGGTATAAGGAAACGCCTTTAATTAAAGAGTCCTGGCTAAAAAGCTCTAAACTATCTAATAACTCTTGCTTCTCCGTTCTTCCAGCTTCAGCGACCCGAACGAGGGTATCAATCGCAGTTTCTGATGTGGCTTCTAGCTGCCTTAATAGTTCCCGTTGTCGTCGTAGATAAGAGGGGATCAGAATCACCACCTCAATCGCTACAATACTAATAAATATTTTGCCAACAATTTGATGAGATAGACGAGAATTAAGGCATCTAAAAAACTGTTTAAGGCTTTCCTTCATGGGGCGTTATGTATTGGAGAAAATTCTAGGGTTCCCGTGCCTGAGGTTGTTTGATAAGCAAGCCAGAGATTCCCGTTCGGATCAAAGCTATATTTCTGCACTCCTGCTAAGGCCTGTAGATATTGAGTCTCACGATCCATCAGGCTTGGCTCACAGGCGCGGCGGGTACTGGCAATTGCCCCAAACTGTAACTGTTGTCCTTGGCCATGGTTAATGTCGCTGAAATAGGTGTTACACCCGGCTGAACCGCTGACGCTATCTGGTGCAAATTCAAGCTGAATGGCGGGGAGTTGCGGGTTCAGGGGGTTACTGTTCGAGTGGCTGAGTTGCCAAGAGACGGATTCGAGAGGAGAATCATCCTCCTGACGGACTCTCTGAGTCACTAAAGGTACGTCTGAGGATGGGGTTTGGATTCTGGTTTGGCGGGTAGTTGCACGGGCCGTGGCGGTTGACGGGGGCAGCATTACGGCGATGGCGCCTAGGATGGCGGCGATGATCGAGTTAAGTAGCATCAGTATGGGGTTCAGCATGGGTTAACGTGACCCAAATTAATTTGGGGGTATCTCTGTTGACTTTAGCGCGATCGCTCAATTGGTCTGGCCCGAGTCCCCAGAAACGGCCCTGGGAATGTTAATTCATGCAACAAAATCTGTCGGTATATCGGTAAATCTGGTAGGAAGGAAAGGCGATGAGGCATTGATGGGGGAAATTGCCCTGCGATCGCCGTCATCCATCGTTCAAACCACAGTTTAATCAAAAATCAGATTCTTATGCTCAACAGCGTTATCTTCGCTCTGACTCCCACCACATCAGCTTGGAGTCCCAGCATTGCCATTGTCATGGTGGTCTGCAACATTCTCGCCATTGCCATTGGGAAATACTCCATTAAATATCCCAGTGTTGGCCCTCAAGCTCCCTCCCCGAATCTCTTTGGCGGCTTTGGCATTCCCGCCATCCTGGCCACCACCAGTTTTGGGCATATTCTGGGTGTTGGGGCGATTTTAGGCTTACAAAGTGCAGGTGTCCTTTAAATTAACTCGATTGTCTGATATTGGTCTCCGATACGTCTGAGAACAGACGTTAGCGGATAACAATGTCATCTTGGATAGGTTGGGGTGCGATCGCGTCTTCGGGGGCGATCGCACCCCTTTTTGACGAACGATGGACTCGCTCAATGAGTCATCTCCCATGCCAGAGACAACAACTCGACCTTCAATTAAGCCCAAATTGCGGTTAAATTAAGACAGGATTAATTTTAGACGTACCCCAATTTCCTCGTTTTGCCGCCCGACAAAACGATACATTGTAGGTAATCGGCCATGACCGAGTGCTTCAATCCGTTGCACCCGGGTCAACAATTTCCCTCAACTAGCCCCATACTTAGGAACGGTTCTCAATCAATGATGTCCAATCCTTCCCACCTCCATGATGACTTGCAATCCGACAAACCTGAAGAAGCCTGTGGCGTCTTTGGGCTTTATGCCCCCGATGAAGATGTGGCCAAACTCACCTACTTCGGACTCTATGCCCTTCAACATCGTGGACAGGAGTCAGCAGGGATTGCGACCTTTGATCAAGATCGCCAAGTTCACTGTCACAAAGACATGGGCCTCGTCTCACGGGTGTTCAATGAGACCATTCTCCAGAAACTCCCTGGCATCATGGCCGTTGGTCATAACCGCTATTCAACCACGGGATCGAGTCATGTGCAGAACGCCCAGCCGGCCCTAGTACAAACGCGCCTTGGGACCTTAACCCTAGCCCACAACGGCAACCTGGTGAATACTCGTGACCTGCGCGAAGAACTCGAACGTCGCAATTGTAATTGTGTCACCACGAGCGACTCCGAGGCGATCGCCATTTTAATTGGCTCAGAAGTCGATGGGGGCAAAGATTGGCATCAGGCGATCGCCACCTCACTCCAACAATGTCAAGGGGCCTTCAGCCTCGTGATTGGCACACCCATCGGCATTTTTGCCAGCCGTGATCCCCATGGCGTTCGTCCCCTCGTCATCGGTAGCCTAGACACCAACCCCAACTACTACGTCTTTGCCTCAGAAACCTGTGGACTCGACATCATTGGGGCCAGCTACCTACGCAATGTCAATCCTGGTGAACTGGTCTTCGCCAACGGGGATGGCCTCAGTTCCGAGCGTTGGACAGAGAATCCTACCCCAAAACTCTGTGTCTTTGAGATGATTTACTTCGCTCGTCCAGACAGCATGATGAACGAGGAAAGCCTTTACAGCTATCGGATGCGGATTGGCAATGTCCTAGCCGAAGAATCCCCCGTCGATGCCGATCTCGTCATTGGCGTGCCCGACTCGGGGATTCCCGCCGCCATTGGCTATTCCCGAACCTCGAACATCTCCTACGCTGAGGGGCTGATCAAAAATCGCTACGTTGGGCGTACCTTCATTCAACCGACTCAACATATGCGAGAGTCAGGTATCCGCATGAAGTTAAATCCCCTCAAAGATGTCCTCGATGGGCAACGCTTGATTATTGTTGACGACTCCATTGTCCGGGGAACCACCAGCCGTAAATTAGTCAAAGCCTTACGGGATGCCGGTGCCAAGGAAGTCCATATGCGCGTCTCCTCCCCCCCCGTCACTCACCCCTGTTTTTATGGCATTGACACCGATGATCAGAAACAACTGATTGCGGCGACCAAGTCCGTAGAGGAAATCGCGGCCCAAATTGGCGTTGATTCTTTGGCTTACCTCAGTTGGGAAGGAATGTTAGCAGCGACCCAGCAAGACCCCAGTCAATTCTGTTCAGCCTGTTTCACGGGAGACTATCCCATTCCCGTTCCCGCTAAATTGCGTCATTCTAAGCTGATGCTCGAAGAATTAGAAGTTTAACCAGGGTTAGATCCTGATTCAACTCAGTCAAGCTTGCCAACCCATCCTCAGATTGACTTTAATCCGAGGATGGGTCTTTTTTGGGAATGATAATCAACAGAGGCTTATAGCCATAAATTCTCAATAATTCACAAATTATTGACATTAACTCTTAGAAGAACTATCATGGAGGGTAAGAAATATAAGTTAAAATCTAGGAACAATGTACGCTTATAATAGCGAAGCTTTTAAAGCGGAACTCAACCAACTTGGACTGCGGTTGACACCTCAACGTGAAGAAATTCTCAAGATTTTTCAGCAATTGCCCAAAGGGGAACATTTGAGTGCTGAAGAACTCCATCACAAGCTCCAGAGCGGTCAGGAACAGCGTAAAATCAGTCTTTCAACGGTCTATCGCTCCCTAAAGCTGATGACTCATCTGGGACTATTACGAGAGTTGGAACTGGCTGAAGGGCATAAGCATTATGAAATCAATCAACCCTATCCCCATCACCACCATCATTTAGTTTGTGTCAAATGCAATAAAACCATCGAGTTCAAGAGCGATTCAGTCTTAAAAATTGGCGTCAAAACAACGAACAAAGAGGGATTCCATCTCTTAGACTGTCAACTGACGATTCATGGAGTTTGCTTAGAAGCCATGAAACGCGGTTGGCCGTCAGGGATTCCCGACAATTGGATTTGTCCTAAAACCATAAGTTAAGTGATGTTAACAAGTTTACTCGCTCCCCCCTGTTTCCTAGGAAACAGGGGGGTTTGCCTTGATGGTCATACATCACCGCTGTGCAGGTTGAGGAGAGTAGGGTTTATTTCAGGTGGAGTCTCTTGACATTCCCAAAAATTCCGAGCATCTTGGGAGAGAACTGAATTACCCCATACTGTCCACCAAACAGCGTCGCAGGCGTTTTGTGCGTTCTATGGCAAATCAAGCCTCCAGACAAAGCATTTTTGAACTCGATGTATTACGAGTCATTGGGATTAGCCTCGTTCTCTATTCTCATTCGACTCAGTATTTAGGCTGGTCACCGCATATCTCTTGGTTTATTCAACATCCGGGAACTGTGGGTCTCGGCATCTTTTTCTGTCTATCTGGATTTTTGATGCAACGATCGCGCCAAAAACAAGATACGAACTTTGATCGCCTGAAGTTCTTAAAAAGACGTTTTATACGAATTTTACCTCTATATTGGTTAGCTATTTTTGTCTTTGTCGTCCAAGTTCACTATCTTAATATCTTTCATAGCGTTAGTTTTAGTCCCATTCTTCCGACGGTGTTAACTCATGCTTCGGCGACACAACTCTTTTTTGTCCCCAAGGTTGCCGAAATTATGACTCTTTGGTACATCGGAGCCTTGATTCCCTATTATCTTTTGTTTAGTTGGACTGCTAAATTTCGCTTCCAGACCTATTTGGGGCTAAATTTGCTGGTTTTGGCGATCGCATTTACCCTAAAGCTCATGTTAGACGCGTCACCGTTCACCTTCGTCGATAGTCGCATTATCCTGCACTATCCAACCTTTTTATTGGGAGTCTTGGTGGCTCACCTGGATGCCAATTTAAGCTGGGTGAAAGCTAAATCTGGTTGGATGACTATAATTTTTGGACTGGCTGCGATCGCCTATGTTCCCGTCGTCGGCCGTGATAATATCAACCTTGGCAACAGCCTAAAATTAGCTAGAAACAGTATTTTATACTATGGATATTGCCTGGTCTGGGCTTTATTTATTATCCTGTTAGTCTTTTGGCTCACCCGGCAATTTGGGATGAATAATTCTCTCATTGCACCGATTACAGGGTTGTCTCAAAACTCCTATGCGATCTACCTCTTTCATCGACCAATCTATGGATTGCTATATGGGGGATTGTTTAGCCTTAACTTAGGATCAACAGCAATTCGGACACTTCTATTTCCTGTAGCCACTCTTGTGTTACTACTTGCGTCTCACTATATTACAATTTTTGATATCAATGTTCTTAAACCTCGGGCTAATAAAATCATGAGAAAGCTTTTAACGTAACGCAAAATCGGAAATAAATACAGACAAAAAAATTAAATAAAAAAATCAGATAAAAAACAAAAACAAACTGTTAAACTCTTAAATAAAACTTATACTTGAGACCATGACTAACTCAAAATATTTTAAACCTATCCTATTTTTAATGTTAGTATTCCTCATTTGCTTCTTGCCACGAATATTTTTTGCCCAGGTTCCCATCAATGTGGATGAAAATCACTGGTTCTTCCGAGGAAGTGAATTTTGGGTTCGAGTCTTATTGGGGAATTTTCAGGATACTTATTTTCAACATCATCCTGGAGTTCCCACCATGTGGCTTGATGGTTTTGGGGTTCTGTTCGGCTGTGTCGTTGACCATTGGTTTCCCCCTCATTTAACCCTCGAACCAGAATCAGTGAGAAGCTGTGTTCGAGTTTTGAGAGAGCAGAATTTTGTCCCCATTGACTTCTATGTTCTGACGCGTGTTATTCAAGCCGTTGTGACTTCAGCCTTAATGACTCTTTCATCGTGGTTAGTGCTGCGGTTGTTTAACCTCAAAATTGCAATTATTTGGCTGGCAATTTTAACCATTGAGCCATTTTTTCTAGCCTATCAACGTTTAGTAATTACTGATTCCTTGCAATGTGAATTTATTTTGGTCAGTGTTTTAGCCTTATTTTTACATTGGCGATTAGCGTCAGGAAAACTCTATTTAAGCATCTCGGGAATTACGATGGGAATGGCGATCGCCACCAAAACCACTACCCTCCTATTATTTCCTGGCTTGATGGCGATCGCCGTTTTAACTGAACTCAGTTATTTCCAGCCAATCTTCCCCAAAAAAGGGATCGCCGAACAAGCTAAAGATATCGGGATTTGGACGCTTTATCTCGTGGCCACTTTTATTTTAATTTGGCCGGCTATGTGGGTAGCTCCTCTGGAGACGATGAGCCGTCTGGTGAGTGATTTACGAGAAGAAACTCAGCGAGGATATCTTTTCTTTCTAGGGCGATCGCATGATCGGATTAACGCTTTATTTTATCCTATCGTTATTCTCTATCGCTTCTCACCAGCCCTCCTGCTGAGTAGTTTTATCTCCTTTTTACTAGCTAGTTTACCCACGTGGCGACCTCGGAGTATCTATCAAAAATCCCTAGTTGCCAATTTTATCTTAATTCTCTCATTTATCTGGGTCGTCTCACTACCAGGAAACAAACTCGATCGCTATATTTTACCGATTATCCCTTTCGTGGCCCTGAACGGAGCGATCGCCAGCTTCATTGTCCTAAAACGACTTCAGCAATATCTAACTGATCGCCATCCCCAAATCCTATCTAAATTACCCCAAAAATCTAAATTTAGTTTTAGTACATTTGTTATCATTCTCCTGGCTATTCAAGTGATGACGATCTATCCGTTTTTTCCCTACTATATTAGTTACTATAACCCCTTTATTGGAGGAGCGAAAACTGCAAAATTCATCCTGATGATGGGGAATGGAGAAGGATTAGACCGAGTGGGTGCTTGGCTCAATCGTCAACCTAACCCGCAAGACTTAGTAGTTGCGGGTCCCTATCGATCTGCATTAGCCCCTTATGTTCAGGGCGAGGTGTTGGCCGTTTCTCGCCACTTTGGAGGCTCTTGGACCGAGCGTTGGCTACGGAATGCCAACTTTTTAGTGTTTTATATCAATCAAATTCAGCGAAACATTCCTGACCCTAAGGTTATTGACTATTTTACCCGTCAAGACCCCTTATATAGTTTACAACTCAATGGGGTTGACTATGCCTCAATTTACCTAGGACCGATGGCTCGCCCCGAAGAGATGCAAACCCTCACATCCACAAGCGAGTTTATTGGCAATGATCAGCTACAATTGCGAGGCTATACCTTAGCCTCGGACTCGTTACGACCTGGAGACTCTCTCGAACTGACGCTCTATTGGGAGATCCTGCAATCGATTCCCTCCCATAGTCATTTTACCCTGAGTTTGCAACAAGGGGAGCGCGTCTTGATGGCGATTCCTCGCCCTATTCTTCAAGGATTTCTAGGGGACGATCCGATAGAGGCTGGTCAAACCATTCGCGATCAGCAATTCTTAGCCTTACCCGAAACCTTACCGCCAGGAGACTATCAGATTGGTGTCAGCCTCAGCCCCTCCTTGTCTTCAGCAGAAGACGGTTTATTAGATATTCGTGAGAACACACCTGATATCCTGGGACTGTTTCAAATGATACCGTCTGAAGATTAATTGCTGATTGCTGATTGCTGATTGCTGATTGCTGATTGCTGATTGTGTGTCGCGATGGAAAGAAGACCGCCGAGGCGCTCGCTCCCCAGAATCTCCCCCAGAATCTCCCCCAGAATTATCTCCAAAATTACCCCGAAAATCACTGACTGAATCCATAATAAAGTAACCCTAGACCTCCAGGCTGACTCAGCATCAGGCGAAACACACTCGCCCACTTAAGAGCCATAAAACTCCCAATTCCCAGAAGATTTGGTAAAGTGAACTCCAATTCAGATTCAGTTGCAAGATGCGGAACATCCCAATATGAGACAACGTTGGTTACTATTTATCGTCTTACTCGCATTCCCCACAGCGGCGATCGCCCAGGAAGCCGCCCAAGGAGCCAGCAATGGGCCACAGAACATTCTAGTTCTAATCGATAGCATCTTCAGCGGTCTTGTCGAGTCCATGGCCGAGGTGCTTTTCTTTAGCATTGGCGGCATTCCTCTGATTGTCCTGTGGTTAATTGGCGGAGCAGTTTTCTTCACCCTACGGCTGAAATTTATCAACTTTCGTGCCTTCAAACACGCCATTTATGTAGTGGCCGGTCATTATGATGATCCCGACGAAGAAGGCGAACTCACCCACTTTCAGGCTCTCTCAGCGGCCCTGTCAGCCACGGTGGGCCTCGGCAACATTGCCGGAGTGGCCATTGCCGTCGAGACTGGGGGACCCGGTGCCGTGTTTTGGATGACCCTGGCGGGGCTGTTCGGCATGACCAGTAAATTTGTCGAATGTACCCTGGCTCAAAAATACCGAACCCTAGCTGCCGATGGTCGTGTCTCGGGCGGTCCCATGTATTACCTGTCCCGAGGGTTGGCCCAACGAGGTTTACGACCCCTAGGGCAAGGGTTAGCGGTTCTCTTTTCCATTCTCTGCATTGGCGGTTCCCTCGGTGGGGGCAATATGTTTCAGGCTAATCAGTCCTTCTCCGCCGTATCTGAGATTATTCCGATCTCTGACTGGGCCTATGGGCTGATTCTGGCGTTTCTAGTGGGCCTCGTTATTATTGGCGGCATTCGTCGCATTGGTTCAGTGGCCGCGGCCATTGTCCCTTCGATGTGTTTGATTTACGTTTTGGCGGCCCTGTGGATTATTCTGACGAATATCACCGAAGTTCCCAGTGCCTTTGCCACCATTATTTCCGAAGCCTTCACCCCCAAAGCTGTCGAAGGGGGCTTTATTGGCGTTCTCATTCAAGGGATACAGCGGGGCGTCTTTTCCAACGAGGCTGGCATTGGTTCAGCGGCGATCGCCCATGCGGCGGCCCGCACCGAGGAACCGGTACGAGAAGGAATTGTGGCTCTTCTCGAACCCTTCATCGACACAGTTGTCGTCTGTAATATGACGGCCTTAGTGGTGGTGATTACCGGAGTTTACCAAGATCTCGATCGCACCGGCGTGGATCTGACTGCGGCCGCCTTTGCAACCGTGATTGGCTGGTTTCCGATTCTGCTGTCTCTAGCAGTATTTCTCTTTGCTTTCTCGACCATGATTTCCTGGAGTTACTATGGCGAGCGAGCCTGGACGTATTTGTTTGGAGACCAACAAACCCAAATCTACCGCGTTCTTTTTGTGTTTTGCGTCTTTGTTGGAACTGTTGTCAACCTGGAATCGGTCTTGGATTTCAGCGATATGATGCTACTGACGATGGCGTTTCCCAATATGTTAGGAGGATTTATTCTCTCGAATGAAGTGGCCGCCGATTTACAGAGCTACTGGGATCGCCTGCAACGGGGAGTGATGCCAATTTATAAATGAGACTGAAATGAGACTAAAATGAGACTGAGACATTAACTGCATCGATTAAGGGGAAGTTCCAAGGACATCACCGTTCCTTGCTGATTGGGTGACTCACACAGCAGGCTTCCCTGATGCTTCTCCACAATAATTTGATAGGTGGTGGACAGTCCCAATCCCGTACCTTTCCCCACGGGTTTGGTGGTAAAGAAGGGGTCAAAGATACGCGATCGCACCGATTCGGGCATTCCCGGACCATTATCGATGAAGCTAATCCGTACGCGATCGTCGAGTCGTTGAGTTTGCACCGTCAAGCGAGGCTGATAGTCGAACTCCTGGGGAGAATCTTCCCGCTCCCGTAAGGCATCAATGGCGTTACTGATGACATTGGCAAAGGCTTGATTCACTTGGCCCGGGAAACAGGCTACCTTAACTAAATCAGCGTCAAACTCACGAATTACCTCAATCTCGTGATACCGTCCATCTCCTTTTAAGCGGTGATCCAATACCCGCAAGGTACTGTTTAGGGCCTGATGAATATCGACTTCTTTATATTTCGCCTCATTGAGTCCCGAGAAATGACGCAATGACTGAACAATGGCTTGAATCCGCTCCGTTCCTTGATTCATCGAAGCCAAGAGTTTTGGCATATCTGCAATCAGGAAATCTAGGTCAATCTCCTCAATCTCGGCTTCAATTTCTGGATTGGGATTCGGATAATGCTTTTGATAACAGCGAATGAGCCGTAATAAATCCTGAACATAATGACTAGCGTGTTCGAGATTGCCATGGATAAACCCAACCGGGTTATTAATCTCATGAGCCACCCCAGCAACTAACTGTCCCAAGCCGGACATTTTTTCCGTGTGAATCAATTGCGCCTGGGTGTTCTGCAACTCCCGCAACGTCTGTTCAAGTTGAGCGGCTTGTTGCGTCAGTCGTTGTTCAGACTGGCGCAGGGCTTCTTCAGTTTGGCGACGAATCTGGACTTCTTCCCGCAGACGGCTATTGGCTGCTTGTAACTCGGCTGTGCGTTCAGTCACGCGCTTTTCGAGGTTGTCATAGGCCTGTTGTAGGGCTTCTTCTTCCCGTTTGCGATCGGTGACATCTCGGGTAATCGTGGCATAGCCGAGGAGTTGTCCTTGTTCATCCCGCAGAGCCGAGATGGTCACATTTGCCCAAAAACTAGAGCCATCTTTACGCATCCGCCAATTTTCGAACTCGACCCGGCCTGAGGTGGCGGCGACGGTTAGCACTTTCTCTGGGAGATGCCGTTGACGACTTTCGGACGTAAAAAAGATGCTGCTCGATTGACCGATAATCTCATGAGCTTCCCAGCCGTTGATTCGTTCTGCTCCTGAGTTCCAGCTAATGACTCGTCCATGACGGTCTAACATATAGATGGCATGGTCTTTAACCCCATCAACGAGAAGACGGAAGTGTTCTTCCGGGCTATTAAACTTTTGCACTGATAGATTAGGGCTAATGCTACAACCGGGACGTTCTCCTAAGTCGGAGACTTGGGTGTAGATCAAATGGTTCTGGGCATCATAATTGGCTTGCCAAGACAGCCAGCGATATTTGCCATTCCGACAACGGAGGCGGTTCTTAAAGATGACCTGCTCTTTGCCGACAATGACTAAGTTATGGATATGGGAGAGAGTTTTCTGAAGATCGTCACGATGAATCCAATCAATCCAAGGGCGAGACTTTAACTCTTGGTGACTATGACCGAGCACTGATTCCCAAGCTGGAGAAAGATGTTTAAAATGACTGTCGGCGCCAATCACTCCCAACAGATCTGGGGATAACTCAAAAAATTTATTGAGATTGATCCGGGGGGAGGAGAGTTTGGGTGACATAGACAACGGTGATGATGGAGCTTTAAGCCGATGGTCAGATCTCCCCTGGTATTCGATCCCCGCTACGTTGATAAACTCATCCATTTGTAAAGAGATTATAAGTTAAACTATTTTTTTATTACGCTCCATCTTAACTCAAGTTGCCATTTTTGGTGACATCTTGCCCAGGTTTAGAGGCGATCAATCGATCTGATAAGATTCTTAAGTTAATGTAAACTTTTTCCTGATCCCGTGAGGATTATGCGTTCCAGGGATCATCGGTCTTGGTGGGAGGGGTCAGTGGACGTTGAGAGCCTAGGTATTCAATAAACTGGCGTGCGGTTCGTCCTGAACGTCCATTGTGACGGGTGGCCCATTGTAGAGCTTGGGCCTCCAAGGCTTCGAGGGGGAGATTGAGCTGTCGTTGTCCGGCGAGATGACGGACGATGTGTAGATAACGAGTCTGATCAGTGGGATCAAAGGTGAGGGTTAAACCAAAGCGATCGCTGAAGGAGAGTTTTTCTTCAACGGTATCCCAGGAATGAATTTCTGCGGCAGCACTGGGGCGGGGGCGATCGTCAAAAAACTCAGGAATCAGATGGCGACGATTAGACGTGGCATAGACCACAACATTTTGCGCCCGAGCGGTGACACTCCCTTCTAAGACCACTTTTAAGGCTTTAAAGGCCTCATCATCGTCTTCAAAGGATAAATCATCAACAAAAAGAATAAATTTTTGCGGCAAGTCTCGTAACTGTTCAATAATGTCGGGCAGATCATGAAGTTGAGACTTGAGGAGTTCAAGCAAGCGGAGGCCGCGATCGCCAAACTCGTTCACCAACGCTTTCACCAGAGACGATTTACCCGTTCCGCGACTTCCATATAACAAGACATGCAGTGCCAGATTCCCATCGAGTAGCACCTGAGTATTCTCGACGAGAGTGGCTTTTTGGGACTCATACCCTGCCAAATCCTGTAACCGGACTGGATCAGGCACCGCAACCCCTTGTAAGCGCGACTGACGCCAACGCAAGACCGGATATTGAGCCAGAGTGCCGGCACCATGATGCTGATGAAACGCCGCTAACTGGGGCAGGGACTCAGTCCAAACCTCTCCCAATTGCAGCGGATGTTCGCCGATGCGATCGGCGATGGCCACCAAAGACGTCTCCGATTTAGTCACCTGACGCACCCATTGACTCAAGGTGGGGCCGCCACAGGTGGCCAGATGTTGCAACGCCGCCAAATCATCCTGGGCCGCCTGAACCAAGGTGGCATCGAGGTCACTAAAGGGATAGGATTGAGCCTGACGAGTAAACGGATTGTCATCGTAGAGCAATCGTTGAATGAGATAATCTTGCCAACTCTGGCCCCGAGCCATCAAGGCCCGAAACCAACGAGCATAGGCATAGACACAAGCACTGGGTTTATCGTGACGATAGAGGGTTTCGAGCAGTTGAACAAAGGCTTCCCCCGCTTCACCCATCAACACACCTTGATAGAGCAGCAGTGAGGCGGCTTGATGTTGTAAAAAGCGAACTGAATTAGGATTCATAGAGCGATGCCGGAACAAATTTTGAGTGTAAGTGTGAGGTTCGTGTTTCACGAACCTCAGCCGAGTGGCCCCGTCGAGGATTCATTTCTGAGTCTACCGGAGTGCTGTCACGGAGAAAAGTTGCCAAACTAAGCGCTAATGACCGCTTAAACTTCCCAAGATTGACCCGAGGGCTTTACCATAGGGGTTAACTTAAATCGAGTTGCGACTTTAACGCGTAACGTTCGACCTCCATCGAGTTGTCTAAGAGAGATAGACTCCTAGAGACGAGACTCGGGACATTGGCTGTTTGTTACCTTATGATTCCTCGGCAACTGACGCTTCACAACTTTTTTAGCTACCACTGGGCCAGTTTGGATTTTAGTGGATTGCATACCGCTTGTATTTGCGGAGAAAATGGGGCCGGAAAGTCCTCGCTGCTAGAGGCGATTTCTTGGGTGGTTTGGGGCAAGTCCCGGGCCAGCTCAGAGGATGATATTATCCGCATCGGCGAGACGGAGGCCTGGGTGGATTTTGTCTTTCAATGTCAAGGGCAGATTTTTCGGATTAAGCGATCGCACCGTCGGGGACAGTCGAGTTCCTTGGAGTTTCAGATTGAGACGGGGCAAGGGTTTCGCTCAATCACGGGTAAAGGACTGCGAGCGACGCAGCAACAGATTATTGAGCAGCTTAAACTCGATTATGAGACCTTTCTCAGTTCGGCTTATCTGCGTCAGGGTCGGGCGGATGAGTTTATGGTGAAAAAGCCGGCTCAGCGTAAACAAGTCTTGGTGGATTTGCTGAAGTTAGATCATTATGATCAACTGTCCGCTCAAGCCAAGGAGATTGCGAGTCAGGCGAAGGCGGAAAGTAAACTGTTGCAAGAGTCTGTTGAGCGCTTAGAAGAGACGTTGGCCGCCTCGGCTGAGTTGGGGGCGCAACTCAAGGCAACCGAGGCCGAAGTAGAACGGCTCGAGGGGCAACAACAGCAGACAAGACAACGGTTGCACGATCGCCAACAGCAGCAAGCACAGCGACAGCGTTGGCAGCAACAGTTAGACTGGGCAGCGGCGAGTGGTGAGCGTCTTGAGGGGGATTATGAGCGCGAACAACATGAGCAGCAGCAGCTGAGGGAGCAGCGATCGCAACTGAAGGCGGTGTTGGAGCAGGCCAGGGAGATTGAGCAAGGCTATAAAGACTATCAAGCCCTACAGGCCCAAGAGCGAGCGGCCACAGAAACCTTTAGTCACTATCAAGATGCCAGCCAACGAGAGACACAACTGCGTCAGGAACTCGATCGCCTCAAACTGGCCGCTCAACAGCAACAGCATCAGGATCTCGCCCAACTTCAGGCCTGCGATCGCCAACTGGCCGGGTTCCAACAAAGTTTAGAACGAGAAGCTGAGATTCGAGCTGGGTTAGAGCAACTGGCCCAAGCCAAGGCCGAGTTACGAGAGTTAGAGCATTGTCATAGTGAAGCGGCGCCACTCCGACAACGGCAGCAACGGTTAGAAGCCGAACGCGATCGCGCCCGAGCGCAACTCGAAGCCCGACTAGAACAGCAACAGAACCGACAACAGCAGCTCGAACAGCGTCAGGAGAAACGGGCCGAACTCGAACAGGCCCTGACTCAGGTGAGCGAGGAGATCGCAGCCCTCGAAAAGCTCAAGGTGTATCAACAACGGGTTAAGGAAAAAGGCCTCGAACGTCGCAGTTTTTTGGATGGCCTTCATGCCAGCCAACAGGAGTATCAGCGGCGTTTAGAGGAGATGGAGCAAAAACGCTCATTGTTGCAGGTTCCTGATGCGGCTTGTCCGTTGTGCGATCGCCCCCTCGATGAGCATCATTGGCAGTTAGTCGCCGACAAACATGAGGAGCAACATCAGGAGTTGCACCATCAACGCTGGCTGATTCAGGAGCAGATCGCGATTTCTGAACGGGAAATTCAAGTGTTGCGGCAGGAATATCGTCAACTTGAGCAGCAACTGGCCGATTATGATCGACTGCGAGAAGAACGGGGACAACGACAGGCGCAACTGAGCGCTACCCAGGAGGAATGGGAGCTGTTGCAACAGGTGCGAGCCGAGTGTCAAGGGTTGGCAGAGGCGATCGCTCGGGGGGAGTATGCAGCGGGCATTGCTCAGGAGTTGGCCAGTATTGAACAGCAGTTGGCGAAGCTCAATTATGATGAGCGGGAGTTGGCGTTAGCTCGCGGAGCTGTCGAACGCTACCGCTGGGCCGATTTACAGAATGCACAACTCGAGCAATCCCGGCGACAGATGCAGCGTCTTCAGGAGCAACGGCCCGAGTTGCAGGGAGCGGTGGAGGCGGCAGAGCAGGCTCTACAGGAGTTGGAGAGTGAGTCAGAAACGGCCCAACAGCTTCGAGATGTGCAACATTATCTACAGCGTCTTGACTATGATGTTCAGGGCCATCGTCAGTTACGGCAACAGCTTGATGAGGCTGAGGAATGGCGATGGCGATGGCAAGATCTCCAGCAAGCTCAGCAGCGGCTTCCTGAGGTTGAAGCGAAGTTAGAGGCGGTGAGCGATCGCCTAGAGCAACGGACTCGAGAGTTACAGCAATGGCGAGAGCAGATCGAGGCCGCTGAAGCCTCGTTGCTTGATTGTCCCGATTGTACTGAGGAGATTGCCCAGATCCAGGCCCAGTTGCAACAGCGGCGATCGCAGCTCAATGAGCAGTTAGCTAAGCTGGGACGATTGCAACAACAACAGCAGCATCGTCAGGCACAACAGGAGCAATTAGAGCAACAGCGGCAGCAGTTGGCCAATAGTCAACGACAGCATCGGGTGTATCAGGAGTTGACTCAGGCCTTTGGCAAGAATGGCATTCAGGCGCTTACCATCGAGACGGTGTTGCCTCAACTCGAAGCCGAAGCCAATCAGTTTTTGGCGCGGCTAAGTGCCAATCAGCTTCATGTGCAGTTTGTGACGCAGCGGGCCTCGAAAGCCAGTAAGAAAAATCGCAAGCTCATTGATACCCTTGAGATTTATATTGCTGATGCGCGGGGAACTCGCGCCTATGAAACCTATTCTGGGGGGGAGGCCTTTCGCATTAATTTCGCGATTCGCTTGGCTTTGGCGAAACTGTTGGCTCAGCGATCAGGGGCGGCGTTGCAATTGTTGATCATTGATGAGGGGTTTGGCACTCAAGACGATCGCGGCTGTGAACGGTTAGTCTCGGCGATTGAGGCGATCGCCCCGGATTTTGCTTGTATCCTGGCTGTGACTCATATGCCTCATCTCAAAGAGGCCTTTCAAACCCATGTGGAGGTGGTGAAAACCGATTCCGGGTCTCAGGTTTGTGTGTCTCATTAGACGGCGATTCGAGGAAACTGACTCCGATTCCCATGAGTTCATTACCATCTCCCCGGATTTTTAGCAAAAATTCCTAAAAAGTTGTCCCGTGGGTACACCATGAGGGAAGGGTCAGTGGTATGATGAAACTGAATTCTTATCGCAAAAGGGCAGCAAGATTATGAGTCAAGCACCTGTGTCTCCGGTGGTGCTGGTGATTCTAGATGGCTGGGGATATCGAGAAGAAGACAGCAATAACTCCATTGCCGCAGCCGATACGCCCGTAATGGACAGCCTGTGGAACGCCTACCCCCGTACCACGATCCGCACGTCTGGAAAGGATGTGGGGCTGCCCATCGGACAAATGGGAAATTCTGAGGTGGGACATTTGAACCTGGGATCGGGACGAGTCGTTCCCCAGGAACTGGTACGGATTTCTGATGCGATCGAAGATGGTTCGATTCGTCAAAACCCCGCCATCCAAAAGCTTTGCCGAGCCATCCGAGAATCCGGGGGGAAGCTTCACCTGATTGGGTTATGTTCTGACGGTGGGGTTCACTCCCATATTGACCATTTATTAGGATTGATCAGTCTTGCTAAGGCTGAAAATCTCGACGAGGTTTGTATCCACGCGATTACCGATGGTCGGGATACAAATCCTCACTCGGGAAGCGCCTTTATTCGCAAAATTCAAGGGCATCTCGATGAGGTGGGAGTCGGAAAAATTGTCACCGTCAGCGGCCGCTATTACGCCATGGACCGGGATCACCGCTGGGATCGGGTGGAGAAAGCCTATCGGGTGATGACGGACAATAGCACTCAGGTGGATCAGTCGGTGGGAGAGGTGATCGAAGCGGCTTATGCTGAGGAGGTCACGGATGAGTTTATTCTGCCGACGCGTGTGGCCGATGGGGCGATCGAAGCCAACGATGGTGTGATTTTCTATAATTTCCGACCCGATCGCGCTCGGGAGTTGACTCAGGCCCTAGTAGATGAAAGCTTTGAGGCGTTTGAGCGTGAGTATGTGCCGCTCAATTTCCTTACGTTTACTCAGTATGATCCCAGTTTCCCGGTGTTGGTGGCCTTTGAGCCACAAAACTTGACCAACATTCTCGGGGAAGTGATTGCTGATCATGGTTTAAAACAGTTCCGTACCGCAGAAACGGAAAAATATGCTCATGTCACCTATTTCTTCAATGGGGGTCGGGAAACACCCTTTGAGGGGGAAGATCGCCATTTGATTAATTCGCCGATGGTGGCGACTTATGATCGTGCTCCGGCGATGTCGGCCGAAGAGGTGACGGATGTGGCGGTCGAGGCGATCGCGCAACGGGTGTATTCTCTGGTGGTGATTAACTATGCTAACCCGGATATGGTGGGGCATACGGGAATGATGGATGCTTCAGTCGAGGCCATCACGACGGTAGATCGCTGTTTGGGCCGTCTATTAGATAGTATTAGCAAGGTGGGAGGAACGGCCCTGATTACCGCTGATCACGGTAATGCTGAGTATATGAAAGACGAAAAGGGAAATCCCTGGACGGCCCACACCACAAACCCGGTTCCCTTTATTTTCATTGAAGGGGAAGGGGCCAAGGTTCCAGGCTATGGCGGCGAGGTTGTTTTACGGGATGATGGTCGTTTGGCAGATATTGCCCCAACGATTCTCCAGATTCTCGGTCTACCGCAACCTCCAGAGATGACGGGACGCTCGATGCTGGTTCCGGCCAGTTATGATGTCCATCCCAATCGCACGCCGATCGCGGTTCGCGTCTAGTCTGACTCTGGGTGTCCTCGATGTTTGTAACCTTTTTTGTAACCTTTTTTGTGACCTTTTTTGTGAGCTTATGACGACTGCAACGATTGTTCAATGGGTTTGGGTGATTTCGGCGGTGAGCCTGATTGTGGTGGTTCTCCTCCACTCTCCCAAAGGCGATGGCATTGGCGGGATTGGTGGCCAAGCTCAACTGTTTACCAGTGCTAAAAGTGCTGAGACGACCCTAAATCGCATTACCTGGACGCTGACTATCTTGTTTATGGGCTGTACGGTGGTCTTAAGTGCGGGTTGGGTATAGCAAGATTGGCCGCTCTCGCGGGATGCGAGGCAAGATTAGACAAGGGTGGATGGCTGCGGCGATCGCCCTTGTTTTGGTGATCGCCCTGGCTGCACCTTTAACGGCCAAGGAGGACAGCGACATCGATCAGATTGGCCTCGATGATCTCCCCTATCACGCTCATCCTCTGCCAGAGTCCTTACTAGAGATTACTTCTGAGGAGCATTATGGGGAGCAGTTAGAGGAGACTGGGGTGGGAGCATTAGTCTGGTCACAGTTTCCTGTGACGGTCTATCTCGATGAGAAGGCCTCTGAGACTTGGCGAACCCAGATGATGTCTGTGGTTGAGCAGTGGGGAGACTATCTACGGCTGCAACAGATTGAAGACTCGGAAAGGGCGGATATTGTGATTTGGCGGCGTCGTCCGCCACCGAGACGGGTGAGGGATGACTTTCGCGCGGCGGCGGCCCGAGTCAGCTATGACCTCTATTGGCGGGATCAGCAGTTGGGCCATCGCTTTGAGATTCTCTTGAGTCCGACGCAGGGAACTGAAGCGGCTCAGGCGGCTCTACGTCATGAGTTGGGTCATGCTTTGGGGATTTGGGGCCATAGCGATCGCCCGACAGATGTGATGTATTATTCCCAAGTCCGTCGCCCGCCGATGATTTCGCCCCGAGATCTAGGGACGTTGCGGTATGTCTATGAACAGCCGACGCGCCTGGGTTGGCCGGTTGGTCCGATTCAGCGGGATGAGGGACGGAAGATCCGTTTGAGTCGATGAGCGAAGACGCGCAAGCTTTGTTTGAGGGTGGGGAGTCGTTGGATATAGGTTAAGCTGCGGATGAGATGAGCCAATCTTCCGGTAAGGGTGAGACCGAAGCTGTGAACGACACCGTTGTGGATGCCGAGGGTGAGCATATCTCCGATGTGTTTATAGTGAAAGGGTTTGAGTGGTTGTTGAAAGATATAGCCTTTGAGGTTTTGGGCGACGTGGGGTGCTTGTTGATAGGCGACTTGGGCGGTGTTAGGAAAGGGTGTGGCGGCGACATCTCCGAGGACGAACACTTCGGGGTAGCGGGTTAGTTGTAACTCGGGGGTGACCCGAAGTTGGCCGCGATCGCCGCCGGGGAGACTGGAAATGAGGGGATTGGCCTGGGTTCCGGCGGTCCAAATCACGAGATGGCTTGTTTCTCGGAAGGATTGTTCGTGTTGTGTCAGTTGAAGCTGGAAGTCTCCCTGATGTTGAATCTTCTCGACGTTGGTGTTTAGGCTAAGTCGGATACGACGTTGGTTAATGGCCCTCTCGGCGGCTTTGCGGATTGGGGGGCTAAGTTCGGGTAGCAGTTGGCTACCACGGTGGATGAGATGGATTTGCTGGCGAGGGCCGAGGCGATCGCAGAGTTTACAGGCCAATTCTATGCCACTAGCTCCGGCACCAATGATGCTGATGTCTAGGGACGACTGATGCTTGAATCGTTCGAGTTCTGCCTTGAGTTTTTCTACGTCGGCGAGACTTCTGAAGGTTAGGACGTCGGGGTGAGGGGGAAGCCGACTCTCAACTCCGAGGGCGATGATGAGATAGGTGTAGTTCAGGGGGCCGCGATCGCGTAGTTGGACTTGGCGAGCGTTTAAGTTGATGGCTTCGATGCGATCGCAGTAAACGGTGATGGGCCAATTTCGCAGCAGTTGCAGGTAGGGAGGGGCGATCTCCCAGGCTTCGAGTTCGCCGCTGATCAGTTCGTAGAGGAGGGGACTGAATTCAAAGCGATCGCGTTGGTCAATTAAGACGATTTCCCATTGCTGCAAGAGGGAGATTTTGGCTAGGGCTAAGGCACTATAGAGTCCCGCGAAACCACCGCCCAAGATGCAGATGCGTGGGTTGAGGGGGGAGTTGGCGGGACGGTTCATTGAGCGTAAGAGGAGAAAGGGCAACTCTGTTTAAGACCCCATTATAGGTTTTGTCGACAACCTATTTTTTGGGAGATTTTGGAGACTTAAAAAAATTGCGCAGCTTAGATGTTTGGCTTTGCGCGGCCCGCACCGGGGCCGCGAAGCCTTGCTCCTAACCGTCGGAAAAATTGGTGCTACCCGAGGCGGGCTAAGACTTTATTTGTATTTCTGTCTTGATTATAGCCAGTTTGTTGAGAGACTGTCAAGGGTTTTCGAGAAAAAGTTTGAGAATTTCTAGGAGAAAGATTAGTCGAGCAAGTCTCCGCTTTCAGATAGATCGTGAAGTCGGCGATAGAGTCCGCCTTGTGAGAGGAGATCTTGGTGGGAGCCAATTTCGGCGATCGCGCCATTATCGAGGACAATAATTTTATCAGCATCGCGAATGGTGCTGAGGCGGTGAGCGATAATCAGGGTAGTGCGCGTGCCAAAAATCGAGTGCATGGCTTGCTGAATCGAGCGTTCTGACTCGTAATCCAGGCTAGATGTGGCCTCATCAAAGACGAGAATATCCGGTTCAACAATTAAGGCGCGGGCAATACCGATGCGTTGGCGCTGTCCCCCGGAGAGTCGGACACCGCGCTCACCGACGACGGTTGCATAGCCTTGAGGAAGTTCTGGGAGAAACTCATCGACGCGGGCGATCGCACAAGCGGATTTGACCTGATCCCAGCTAGCTTGAGGATTTCCATATTTAAGGTTATCTAAAAGAGTCCCATTAAAGATATCCACATCTTGATGAACAATGGCCAAGCGGCGGCGATACTGTCCCACATCTAAGGACTGAATATCTTGACCATCGAGATAAATCTGCCCAGAATCCGGCTGAAAATAGCGAAAAAGAAGCTTAACTAAGGTTGATTTTCCTGATCCAGAGCGTCCCACCAATGCCACCGTTTGCCGAGGTTGAATCTCAAAATCCAGGTTTTTCAAAATGGGCAAATCCCGGCTGTAGCCAAAGACCACGTGTTTAAATTGAATTTGTCCCTTAAAGTGATAGGGGGGGGCTTGGGCGTAATCTAACTCTAAACGGGCTGCATCTTGTCCCGAGGGAGTATTGAGTAACTCATGAAAGCGCAGCATAGAACTATAACGGCGGGCAAAAACTTCAGCAATCAAACTGAGGGGGCGCAGTTCCGCGTAGGCGTAACTCGATATCGTGAAGGTGGTAATAAAATGCCCTAAGGAAATCTGTCCGTTTACCGTAGCCCAAAGAGTCATCACGAGGATGCCAAATAGAGAGACTTGAATGACGGTACGTCGCCAAGTGTCGAGGAGGACATATTGACGGTGGATGCGGTGAATGGTGAAATAGTGAGCGCGATCGATTCGTTGTTGTTGGCGCTTATATTCTCGTCCTTCGTTCGCGAACGATTTTACGGTTTTGATATTGGTGATAATTTCTGAGGTTCGACTATCGATATTTTCCAGGTAGCGATCGAGAGCATTTTCTTTTTTAACAATTGCAGTTAGATGGCGTAAACTAAAGCCCAGAATACCGACAAAAGATAGCCCAAACACAAGAGCGACCCAGGGTTCAATTAAGGCAATAATGATAAAAACCCCAAAAACACGAATGAGTTTAGGCAGAAACTGCCCAGCAATTTCTGGGTACGTCCAGGTGTAATTGGTAATCCCTTTGGCAACTCGTCCAGCGATGCGTCCAGGGTTATTTTCATCATAAAAATTTAGGGGTAACTCCAGCACTTTCGCCACAACGGACTTCGACTTATCTTGACGGGCTTGCAGGGAAATAAACCAGTGAAACCAACCACTCAACCAAGGTTGTAGAGGGGCGCGTAATACAGAAACAACAAAAATAATGCCAACAAATACCCCCAACTCCAGATTAGGATTAGGGGTCAAATTGAGGATATTGGCGGTCGTCTGAACGAGGGACTGAGAAAATTGATCGAGGGTTTGTCCTGAGAGAACATTGAGGATTTGTCCGACAGCGTAAGGAACCGCTAAATCCAGAATTTCAAAGCCCCCGGAGAGGAGAATGCTGAGAATTGCCGAACGACGATAGGCGCGGAAATATCCGACAACATCTCGAAAAGAAGCCATATTGAGAGCAAGGATTACAGTGAACTCGAATCGAGACTTTCAGACTCGCCATCACTTTCGGGAAGATGTAAGCCGCATTCTTGCTTGAGGCCACGAAAGCGGGTATTCCGTTCATGGTCATCGTCGGCGGTTACGGGACGACTTGAATGCCAATCACCGACGGTGGTGTAGCCGAGGTCAAAATAGGGATGGTAGGGTAGGTCGTGAGCCATGAGATACTCATAGACATCTTTGGCTGACCAATCGAGAATGGGGAAGACTTTATAGTAGTCGCCTTGTCGTTCCACGGGACGTAGGTTACTGCGATGTTGGGTTTGGTTGGCCCGCAATCCGGCTAGCCAAGCCGTAGCCCCGAGTTCTCGTAAGGCCCGCTGCATGGGTTCAACTTTGCGAATAGCATCGTAGCGATTGAGGGCTGCTACGTCTTCTTGTTCCCAGAGTTTGCCGTAAAGGGCTTCCATACGAGCGGGACTCATGGGAGATTGGTAGATGTGGAGATTTAGGTTGAGGCGTTGCTGTAGGCTTTCGGCAAAGAGATAGGTTTCTCGGGGAAGATACCCGGTGTCTACCCAAATGACAGGGATATCGGGTTTGACTTGAGTGACGAGGTGCAACATCACCGCCGCTTGAATCCCAAAACTGCTACTCATCACGAGGCCATCGCCAAAGGTTTCAACGGCCCAGGCGACAATTTGGCTGGCGTTGGCGTTGGTTAGATGCTGATTGGCGCGATCGAGATCGAGAGCGGTTTTATCGGGGCTGATGACAGTCATACAATATGTGTGTAAAGACGGCTAGGTTGGTTGAAAATGGGTTCGTTTGAGGAGAAGCTAGAGTAAGCCAGGTTAATTTTACAGTAGTTTTTAGAAATTTTTGAGGGGTGCTTGAGAAATGCGATCGCTTGGTGAAGGAGGGAACAGTGGATAGTGAATAGTGAATAGTGAACGGGGAATAGGGAGATTAACTCCTCTGGGGAGGGAAGAACCTACTCCGCCCTCTGGGCAGCCCTCTCAAGAGGGGAAAGATGGAGGGGCGTAGCTTTAGGGCAAACTGGCAAGAGTTAGCTGTATTGCAGAACCAAGGTGGCATCCATCGCACTGGTGAGGTGTAGGCCAGCCATCATGCCACCGGAGAGGGCGTATTTGCCGTTGTCGAGACGACTGAGGGTTTCAAAGCCACTACGGCGTTGTTTGTCGTTTAGGGTCCAATAGCGTTGGACGATGGCGGCTGGGGTAATCCAACCTTCACCTTCGACTCGTCCTAATTCACTGTGTTGTAACACGAAGGTATATTGACGCTCACCGGCATCAAGACGACCCCGATATTGGCAGGTAATTTCTTGCCGTTCTCGGTTGGGGAAGGTCAGTTTAGTGACCATGCTATACCAGTTATCTTGTCCCCAGGCGACAATGGTGCGCCCGGTCACCGTAATGGGTGGGTTTGAGCGTTCAAGCCAGTTGCCTTCTAGGCGCCACCGGCCTTGTTCGAGTAGAAACGAGTGAGCTACCACAATTTACAACAAAGGATTGCCATCAGGCGAGAGGTTTAAGAGAATTTCTCGCTAGGAGAATCTTAGCAGTTGGGAGGGAGGGGGGAGGCAAGAGGCAAGAGGCAAGAGGCAAGAGGGAATAGGGGGGAGTTGAGGTTAGGGGTGGTGGATGTCGCCGAGGGGAACGGGTTTGCTGGCCCCGGTGACGCTGGGGAGGTTGCCGGGATAGCCTTGGATGCGCCAGTAGGCGAGGATGGCGAAGGCGATCGCCTCCTTGAAATCGGCATTGAGTCCCCAATCGTCGCTGGTGGAGAGGGAGGTTTGGGGGAGATGGGTTTGTAGGCGGGATCTTAGATAATGGTTGCGACTGCCGCCACCGCAGAGGATTATATCTTGGGGAGGTTGGGGGAGAAAGCGCTGGTAACTGTCGGCGATCGCGGCGGCGGTGAAGTCAGTCAGGCTGGCCAGCCAGTCGGCATCACTGAGATCTGGGGCCAGATGGGCGGCCTGTTGACGACAGTGCTGCAAGAACTCGGGGCCAAAGTCTTCGCGGCCGGTGGATTTGGGGGGCGGTTGTTGGAAGAAGGGATGACGTAGCCACTGTTGCACTAATTCTGAGTTAGGGATTCCTGAAGCGGCCCAGTGGCCGTTAGGGTCGTACTGTTGCGCCCCGTCGGTGAGTTGAGCGATGGCTAAGTCGATGAGGATATTGGCGGGGCCGGTATCCCAGCCGAGGATGCCCTGAAAGCTGTCGCCACAGCCGGCGGGGAGATAGGTCACGTTGCCAATTCCGCCGAGGTTCTGTACGCAGCGATCGCGCTCGGGATGGGCAAACAGACAGACATCGATGGGGGGAACCAGGGGCGCACCCTGTCCTCCGGCGGCGATATCAGCGGCGCGAAAGTTGCTGACGGTGGGGAGTTGGGTTTGCTGGGCAATGACGGCACCACGGCCGAGTTGGAGGCTGTAGCCGAGCTGGTTTGGACTCGGGGGTGGGGCGTGGAAGACGGTTTGTCCGTGGGAGCCAATAAGTTGGGCGGGGGGTTGGTTGTGTTGGATGAGTTGGGCGGCGGTGGCGAAGGCGGTGGCGATCGCATTATCGAGTTGGGCCAGTTCGCTCAGGGGCAGGGGTTGGTTGCTGGCGGCGGCGAGAACTTGCGATCGCAGGGTTGGGGGTGCGATTTGCTCATAGGGGAAGGTTTGGGCGGCGAGAAGGGTGATTTTGAGGGGCGATCGCCCGCCGCTGAGTTCGACGAGGGCCGCATCGACGCCATCAATGGAGGTGCCACTCATCAGACCAATGACGCGAACGGGAGTCTCGGGGTCAGGTATGATCAAATCTGGGCTGTGCTGCGGCATGGTTCACGATTGACGATTCAGGTTCTAGCCTATCTCCCATGTTCCCCGATTTTTTACCGGCTGCGGTTCACCAACTGAGTGAAGAGACTTCGATTCAACAGGCTGAGGCGATTCAACGATTAGAGGTGCAGGTTCAAGTTCAGGGGGGCGAGTTGCCAATTGCCACGACTTATACTTGTCGAGGAGTGGGAGGGACTCCTATTTTACTGTTACATGGGTTTGACAGTTCGGTGTTAGAATTTCGCCGCCTGCAACCGTTGTTAGCGCAATCTCAGGAAACCTGGGCTGTGGATTTGTTGGGGTTTGGTTTTACGGAACGACTGCCCCAAAGTTCGTTTTCTCCGGCGGCGATTAAGGCTCATTTATATGGGTTTTGGCGACAGGCGATCGCGCGGCCGCTGATTTTAGTGGGGGCTTCAATGGGAGGGGCAGCTGCTCTTGATTTTGCTCTCACCTATCCTGAAGCTGTTGAACGGCTGGTTCTGCTCGACAGTGCGGGAATTGCCAATGGACCGGTTTTGGGTAAATACTTATTTCCCCCTTTTGATAGCCTGGCTGCTAATTTTTTGCGTCGGCCGGGGGTGCGTAATCAAATTAGTTATTCTGCCTATTGTGATAAGTCGTTTAACTCTGCTGATGCTCGCTGTTGTGCGGCGTTGCATCTCGATTGTTCGGGCTGGAAACAGGCTCTAATTAAGTTTACGAAAAGTGGTGGTTTTCCTTCGTTTGCGTCGCAACTTCGCCAATTAGATCTTCCCAGTTTGATAATTTGGGGTGAGGAGGATCGTATTTTAGGGACTAAGGATGCTGAGAGGTTTCGCAAAGGGCTTGTCAACAGTCAGTTAGTCTGGGTTCCGAGTTGTGGTCATGTGCCGCATCTCGAATGTGCTGAGAAGACTCGACAGGCGATTGAACGGTTTTTGGGGGAAGAGGGGAATAGGGAATAGGGAATAGGGAATAGGGAACAGGGAACAGGGAACAGGGAACAGGGAACAGGGAACAGGGATAACCCACCCCTGGCCCCTCCCAAGAGGGGAATAAAATAGGGAATAGGGAACAGGGAACGGGGAATAGGGATAACTCGGCCCCACTTCACGCAATCAGATGAGAGAGAGCAACCACAACACAAAGGTTTGCCCTCTCTCTCGTTTGGTGATACTAGAAAATTGCTTATTCGTTGGTTGCTAAACGTTCTTTGTCGAGGCGACGTTTGCGAGCGTAGAGTTGAATGGTGGCTGCCATGAGAATGACGGCTCCGAAGACGAGCCAGGGGGCAATAGTGGTGGGAAAGTTGTTTTTGAAGACTGCCAACATAACAATCACCAATAATAATAAGGTGGGAGCTTCATTGAGGGCGCGAAGCTGTTTGCTCGTCCAGTTGCATTCACCCTTGGCTAACTTCTTCATTAAAGACCCACAATAAAAGTGATAGGCAATTAACAGCGCCACAAAGCCTAACTTAATATGGAGCCAAGTGGACTTCATGATTTCAGGATTGGTGCTAATAATGCCGATCGCCATCGCGGCGGTCACAATCATTCCTGGCGTTGTGATAATATGGTAGAGCCGCTTTTCCATAATCTGATATTGATTTTTGAGGATGGAACGAGCGGGTTCAGGTTCGGCGTCAGCTTCAACGTCATAGATAAATAAACGTACCAAATAAAACAGTCCAGCGAACCAGACGACAATGCCGATCAGGTGAAATGCTTTGTACCACAAGTAAGCCATGAAATCAATTCGCTCTGGGGCGAACATTTAAACCACGTTTGTTAGGATACAAAATTTCTGGGAGCTTGAGCTAGGGCTTGTTAAGAAACGCTACAGATGGGGAGTAGTGGTGAGACACCTCGGGGGTGGCGATCGCAACTTAGGGATTTAAGAAAGGCGCTACCCTGACCGAAAGATGAGGCTGCCGCCGTCTGAATTCCCCGGAAACTAGGGCAACTCGGCTGAAACAACTAGAAAAACCTGCGACTTTGCGTCTAGGCACGGTTGAAACTCCTCTTGGTGAGTGGACTAGAATAGTAGCTTCAGAGCATAACTCAGGGGGCAAGCTCGTCAATCCATTCCGATGCGGATCGCCGAGATGATGAGTGTTTGGCGAAATCGTAGGGTGCATAGCGGCAGACTGAATCCCAGACTGGCCGGCGAACTACCAGCAAATCAGGTATAGCGATGACTTCCTCACCCGTTCAACGACGCAACTTCATGAGAGACGAAGATAAACCGAAGCAACAACTGATTCATGAGTTAGCCCTCCTCCGTGAACGTCTTGCATCCTTAGAAGCGACACAGGAAACAGCCCAACAGGAGCAAGACGAGTCAGGATTAGATGATCATAGCCTGCAATCGCAACTTGAGGAACGCACCGCCGCTCTTGTAGAAGCCAATGATCAGTTAGTGGCTGAAATTGTCAAGCATACGCGGGCCGAACAGGCGCTGCGATCGGCGAAAGAACAACTTGAGGCGGTTCTCGATGCGGTTCCGGGGGTGGTGTCTTGGATTAGTCGAGATTTGCGCTATTTAGGGGTTAACCGTCAACTGGCCCAGATGTTTGGGGCCGAACCCGAGAACTTCATCGGTAAAGATATTGGCTTTTTGCGGGCCAGTACGGACTTTCATGATTTTATGAAGTCTTTTTTTGAGAGTGAGGCCGATGATGCGGCTTGCGAAGTCTCGACGCGGGTACATGGGGAACTGCGGGATTTCCTGATTGTGGCCCAGAAATATGATGGCGATCGCGCGGCGTTTACGGTGGGGATTGACATCAGCGAACGTCGTCAGGCTGAAAATGACCTACGAGCGGCTAAAGACCAACTCCAGGCGATTTTAGAGGCGGTTCCGGGGATGGTGTCCTGGATTAGTAGCGACTTACGCTATCTCGGTGTCAACCGCCATCTCGCCAAAACCTACAATCTGCCGCCAGAAGCCTTTGTCGGTCAAGGCATTGGCTTTTTACAAACCAGTGATTTGTTTGAAGGGTTCCTCGAAGATTTTTTTGCCAGTGACGCCACGGAACATTGTCAAGAAATTACCGCTAAAGTCTATGGGGAAACTCATAGTTATATCATTGCGGCGCAAAAGTACGATGAGGGACGAGCGGCGTTTACGGTGGGCATTGATGTCACAGAACGCCACCGAGCCATTCAAGCCCTGAAGGAAGCTGAAGCCAAATATCGCAATTTATTTGAAAATGCCGTTGAGGGGATTTATCAAATTGCGCCCAATGGGACTTATCTCAATGCTAATCCAGCTTTGGCTCGTATTTATGGCTATGAGTCAGCCCAAAGCTTGATCAATAATCTGAGTTGTGGCGATCGCCTCCTCTATGTCAACATTGAGCAACGGCAAGAGTTCTTAGAAACCCTGCATCATCAGGGTCGAGTTGTCGGCTTTGAGCAACAAATTTATCGCCAAGATGGCAGTGTTGTTTGGATTTCCGAAAATGCCCGTTTAGTTTGGGATGATAAGGGTGAAAATCTTTTATATTACGAAGGAACCGTTGAAGATATCACCGAACGTAAACGAGCCGAAGAAGCCTTACAACGAGCCAATGAAGACCTCGAAAGTCGAGTAGAAGAACGTACAGCTGCCCTGCGCCAATCCAATGAACGACTCATGTTAGAAATTGGCGAACGTCAGCGCATTGAAGCCGCCTTACGCAAGTCTGAAGCGGAGTTACGGGCCTTATTTGAAGCGATGACGGATACCATTGCTGTGTTTGATGCTCAAGGTCGCTATGTTAAAATTGTCTCGACCAATTCTGAAATTCTTTATAGTCCAACAGAAGACCGAATTGGCAAGAGTGTCTATGAGGTTTTACCGCCAACGCAAGCGAGTATTTTTATTAGTCATATTCAGCGGGCATTAAATACTGGGCAAACGGTCAATTTAGAATATAACCTAGACATCGAAGATCCCGAACAGGAAAAAGTTTCAGAGGTTTGGTTTGCGGCGACTGTGTCTCCCTTACCTGATAACTGTGTGATTTGGGTGGCCCGAAATATCACGGAACGTCGCCGCGTTTTAAATGCGTTGCAAGAAGCCGAAGAAAAGTATCGCAGTATTTTTGAAAATGCGGCAGAAGGGATTTATCAAACGACACCTAACGGGGCCTATCTCAGCGCGAATCCTGCTTTAATTCAGATGTATGGTTATGATTCATTAGAGGATTTACAAGACCATGTGCAGGATGTTGCGCGAGATTTATATGTTGATCGCGATCGCCGTCTGCAATTCGTCACGCTTTTAGAAGAAAATGGGTCAATTTCTGAGTTTGAACTACAAGTCTATTGTAAAGATGGCAGTATTATCTGGACATCAGAAAATGCTCGAACGGTGAGAGATTCTCGGGGACGCATCCTGTATTATGAAGGGACTGTTCAAGAAATTACGAAGCGCAAATTAGCAGAAGAAGCCTTGCGGGCAGAACAAGAAAAATCCGAAAGTTTACTGTTAAATGTTCTACCGCGCAAAATTGCAGAACAACTGAAAGAAGACCAAACCTCCATTGCTGAACGCTTCGATGAAGCGACGATTATGTTTGCCGATTTGGTGGACTTTACCAGCATCTCTGCCCAGATGTCGCCGTCGAAATTAGTGGCGATGTTGAATGATATTTTTTCAACCTTCGATCAGTTGGCTTTAGCCTATCGTTTAGAGAAAATCAAGACCATTGGGGATGCCTATATGGTGGCTGGAGGCCTACCGATGCCGATGGAGGATCATGCCGGGGCGATCGCCGAAATGGCCTTAGAAATGCAATGGGCTATTGATGAATTTAAGCGGGAAAACAATCTCTCATTTCAACTGCGAATTGGCATCAACACCGGCCCAGTGGTGGCTGGAGTGATTGGTATTCGTAAGTTCGCCTATGATTTATGGGGAGACACCGTCAATGTAGCCAGCCGCATGGAATCCCAGGGACAGGCGGGCAAAATCCAGGTCACTCAAAAAACCTATGAGATGTTAAAAGAACGCTATATCTTGGAACCTCGGGGGCTGTTGGAGGTGAAAGGACGAGGTGAGATGATGACCTATTGGCTGTGCGATCGCTTGGGGGATGTTTGATTGAGATGTTATTCTCTTGTGAATCGCCAGTAGTTAAGTTAAGGATAAGGCCAAGATATTCATGAAGAGATCATGGGAATTGTTTGGGGTTGCGGTAAGGGATCACCCGTCGATTGGTATGCCATGACGAGAGATTTTAAGGCTTCGGTTCCATTGCTGAGTGCCTCTTCATAAGTATCTCCATGAGTTCGCCATTCTTGTCCTGGAAAGTCAGGGAAGCCAACTAGAAAACAGTTATCTTCATCGGACCACTGAACTATAGCAAAAGTTGGTCTGAATAGGACAAAAAATAGGGGACAAGAAGGCAAAAGGCATAACCCACCCCTAACCCCTCCCAAGAGGGGATGGCAAGAGGCAAGAGGCATAACCCACCCCTAACCCCTCCCAAGAGGGGATGGCAAGAGGTACGAGATTTTCTTCCAACTCAGAGTATCCTAAGGCAATCTTCGATTGCTATACAATTCGGTATTTTAAGTTATTCGTCATGATTCCTCGATTGAAAACCTAGGACATGTCAAGCCTCATGTCTATTAATACTTCCGTTCTTGGGGTTCAAAGAGGCTGAGATCGACCGACATGGGGACAATCTCCACCCCAGCGGCTGAGTGATAGGCGAGAGTGTGATGGAGGAAGTTCTCATCATTGCGACTGGGGTAGTCTTCGCGGAAATGAGCGCCGCGACTTTCCTGGCGGTTAAACGCCGAATAGAGGATGGTTTCAGCCACAATCAGGAGGTTTTCGAGTTCCATGGCTTCGATGAGTTCGGTGTTCCAGAGGGTTCCGCGATCGTCGAGGCGAACCTGTTGCACCTGTTGGGCGATCGCCGCGAGTTCATCGAGGCCTTGCTGCATGAGATCCTGACTGCGGAACACGCCACAAAACTCACTCATCGTATCCTGAAGCCGTTGACGGACTTCATTGATGCGATAGTCCCCTTGGCGATCGCACAGTCCCTGTAACCGCTGTTTCGCCGCCTCAATATACGCCTGTTCGTCCAAGTCGGGCAACTTGCGGGACTGGACATCTTCGGCGATCGCCGCCCCCGTCAGCTTGCCGTAAACGACGCATTCAAGCAAAGAATTACTGCCCAAACGGTTCCCCCCATGAACCGAGACACAGGCGCATTCTCCAGCGGCATAGAAGCCGCTAACAAAGCTTTCAGGACCGAGGCGCACCTGACCGCGCGTATTGGTGGGAATCCCGCCCATCGAATAATGGGCCGTCGGGCGCACGGGCATGGGTTCATTGACTGCATCGACCCCCACCAGGCGATGGGCTTCTTCCCAACAGAAGGGAACCCGACTCATAATTTTTTCCCGTCCCATATGGCGTAAATCCAAATGGACGTAAGACCCGCCGGGACTGCCATCAGGCTTAATGCCGCGCCCTTGGCGAATCTCCGTGGCGATGGCCCGGGAGGTAATATCGCGCGGTGCCAGTTCCATCTTGCTTGGGGCATACTGTTCCATGAAGCGATCGCCGTGGGCATTGCGCAGATAAGCCCCCTCACCGCGAACCGCCTCAGAAATCAACACCCCAACCGGATAGAGGCCCGTCGGGTGAAATTGCACAAACTCCATATCTTCTAGGGGTAAGCCTGCCACCGCTGCCATGCCTAAGCCATCCCCCGTTGAAGCATAATCATTGGAGGTGGTGTTAAAGGCCCGGCCATAGCCGCCGGTGGCAAACATGACCGCTTTAGCGCGAACCACCTCAATGCGCCCACTTTCGAGGTGATACATGACCAATCCCTTAGCCTCCCCATCTTCGATAATGGGGCGCATCACATACCATTCATCGTAAATTGTCACTCCATAGCGACGCAGATTATTCACCAGTTCATGGAGGATGGCGTGGCCGGTTTTATCAGCGGCGTAACAGGTGCGGTTGTGGGTATGGCCGCCAAAGGCCCGCTGGGCGATGCGTCCATCCTCTAGGCGCGAAAACAAAACCCCCATATGTTCTAGGTCAATGACCACATTGGGGGCTTCTTGAGTTAGTAAGGCCACGGCATCTTGGTCGGCCAAATAGTCTGACCCCTTTACTGTGTCAAAGGCGTGGGCTTTCCAGGAGTCTTGGGAATCGACATTTTTGAGGCTGGCGGCGATTCCTCCCTGGGCGGCGACGGAGTGCGATCGAATGGGGTGAGTTTTGGCGACGACGGCAATGTTGAGTTGAGAATCGGTGCGGGCGATTTCGACGGCGGCGCGGCTTCCGGCGAGTCCACCGCCGACGATGATAACGTCATGTTGCATGGGGGAGGGAGGGAACGGGGAACAGGGAACAGGGAACGGGGAACAGGGAACGGGGAACGGGGAACGGGGAACGGGGATAACCCACCCCTGGCCCCTCCCAGGAGCTTATCTTGTAGGGGTTTTGTTTGAGGTAGAGAACGAGTCTTCCGGGTTGGGGGTGAAGCATTGGACT
>LJZT01000024.1 GCA_001314905.1 Phormidium sp. OSCR | reverse complement strand
CTTCTACACCAAGAACATTCTCTTGAATGAAGGGATTCGCGCTTGGATGGCTCCGACAGACCAACCTCACCAAAACTTTGAGTTCCCCGAGGAAGTTCTGCCTCGCGGTAACGCTCTCTAATTCTGAGCTATCTCAGGTTTATGCCCGTAGGGTTTGCTACTGTGGGGTTTAGCATCAGGCGTTTGATGCGCCCCCAGTTTTCCCCCTACATTTCCCATTTGTTTCAAAGACATCTAAAGAGACTTGCGCTCAATAGATGTCTCGCCCGGACGCACGTTAGATTTAGAGGAGGTTAAACCTCGTGACAACATCGTTCAACACTGCCATGATCAGTGGCGGCCGTGACCAGCAATCATCAGGATTCGCCTGGTGGGCTGGAAACGCTCGTCTCATCGACCTGTCGGGTAAACTACTCGGCGCTCACGTCGCCCACGCTGGCTTAATTGTCTTCTGGGCCGGCGCGATGACCTTATTTGAAGTCGCTCACTTTGTTCCCGAAAAACCCATGTATGAGCAAGGTCTAATCTTGCTCCCTCACTTGGGAACCCTCGGCTGGGGCGTTGGCCCTGGTGGCGAAGTCATTGACACCTTCCCCTACTTTGTCGTTGGTGTTCTTCACCTGATTTCTTCGGCCGTTCTCGGCCTCGGTGGAATTTACCACGCTGTTCGTGGCCCCGAACGCCTCGAAGAGTATTCCTCCTTCTTCGGCTATGACTGGAAGGACAAAAACCAAATGACTAACATCATTGGTTTCCACCTCATCCTCTTGGGATGTGGAGCCTTGCTGTTGGTTGCCAAAGCCATGTTCTTTGGTGGTGTCTATGATACCTGGGCACCCGGTGGCGGTGACGTTCGCGTCATCAACAACCCCACCCTCGACCCCTCGGTCATCTTTGGCTACCTCGTCAAAGCACCTTTCGGTGGCGTTGGGTCCATCATTGGTGTGGACAACATGGAAGATATCATCGGTGGCCACATCTGGGTTGGCTTAATCTGCATCGCCGGTGGTGTTTGGCACATCCTCACTAAACCCTTTAGTTGGGCACGCCGCGCCTTTATCTGGTCTGGTGAAGCCTATCTGTCTTACAGTGTCGGCGCCTTGTCTCTGATGGCGTTCATCGCTTCGGCTTACGTCTGGTTCAACAACACCGCCTATCCGAGCGAGTTCTATGGCCCGACTAATGCTGAAGCCTCTCAGGCTCAGTCCTTTGTCTTCTTGGCTCGTGACCAAAAACTCGGTGCTAACATTGGCTCTGCTCAAGGACCGACGGGTCTGGGTAAATACCTGATGCGCTCTCCGACTGGTGAAATCATCTTCGGTGGTGAAACCATGCGCTTCTGGGACTTCCGTGGCCCCTGGCTTGAGCCTCTGCGTGGACCGAATGGTCTCGACCTCAACAAACTCAAAAATGATATTCAGCCTTGGCAACTTCGCCGTGCGGCTGAGTACATGACTCACGCTCCTAACGGTTCCATCAACTCTGTGGGTGGGATTATTACGGAGCCTAACTCTGGTTTTAACTACGTTAACCCCCGTGCTTGGTTGGCGGCGTCTCACTTCATTCTCGCCTTCTTCTTCCTGGTGGGCCACTTGTGGCACGCAGGACGCGCTCGCGCTGCGGCGGGTGGGTTTGAATCGGGTCTCAATCGTGAGACTGAGCCGGTTCTGAATATGAACCCTCTCGACTAGAGCCTCTGGCTGAAGTCTGGTTCTGGATGTTACGGTTCGGACATTGGACGTTCGCTATTGAGCTGAATTAGGGTATGATGTGGCTCCCACTCCAGGTGGGAGTCACTTTTTGTTGTGGGTATTGTTGGGGGATTTTGTCGTGATGAAAGGGAGTTTTCCCGATTTTAAGGCATGAGGATGTCAAACAGTCTGGTAGCCTAGTGATGGGGGTTTTTGTGGAGATGCGATCGCACGGAAACACCTTGTCAGATCTGATGCAGCAAAAGGATAAAGGGATGGTAATGACGGACGACCGGAACTCGCCTCGGGACGAGCAGTTTGATCTCCGTGCCTATTTGGCCGAGGGGAAGACGTTAGTTGAAGCTGCGCTCGACCGCGCACTTCCGGTCATCTACCCCGAACGAATTTATGAGGCCATGCGCTATTCTCTCTTAGCTGGGGGAAAGCGGTTACGACCGATTTTGTGTTTGACGACCTGCCAGATGCTGGGTGGGACTCGGGAGATGGCAATGCCAACGGCTTGTGCGTTGGAGATGGTCCATACGATGTCCTTGATTCATGATGATTTGCCGTCGATGGATAATGATGATTATCGACGGGGAAAATTGACCAATCACAAGGTGTTTGGGGATGATGTGGCGATTTTGGCGGGGGATGGACTCCTGGCTTATGCCTTTGAATATATCGCTGTGGAAACTCGAGATGTCCCGGCGCCAAATCTGTTGCGGGTTGTGGCGCGTTTAGGACGAGCCGTCGGCGCGGCTGGATTGGTGGGGGGCCAAGTGGTGGATTTACAGTCGGAAGGGAAACCCGATATTGCTCTGGAGACGTTACAGTTTATCCATACTCATAAAACGGCAGCCTTACTCGAAGCCAGTGTCGTCTCGGGAGCGTTATTGGCAGGAGCCTCAGACACTGAGGTGGAGCGTCTGTCTCGCTATGCCTATCAGATTGGTTTAGCGTTTCAGATTGTGGACGATATCCTTGATGTGACGGCCTCGTCTGAAGTGTTGGGTAAAACGGCCGGCAAGGATGCTAAGGTGCAAAAGGCAACTTATCCGAGTTTATGGGGATTGGAAGAGTCGAAGCGACAGGCGGAAATGGCGATCGCAGAGGCTAAATCAGAACTTGAACCGTTTGCTGAGGCGGCTCGTCCCTTAGTGGAAATTGCTGAGTTTATTATCCGTCGCCAGTACTAAGGGAAGCTATGGACGATTTGGCGCAGGTTTTTAATAATCACATCTTAATTGTGGCGCTCGCGGCTTGTTTAATCGCGCAGTTTTCCAAGTTACTGTTGTATGCGGTTCAACATGGTCGTTTGAATGGACGAGTTTTAATTGAAACGGGGGGAATGCCTAGTTCTCATTCGGCTTTGGTGACGGCGTTAGCCACAGGTGTGGGACAAACTCTCGGCTGGGATAGTCCTGATTTTGCGATCGCCGTCGTGTTTGCGGTTATCGTCATGTATGATGCCGCTGGGGTGCGCCAAGCGGCGGGTAAACAGGCTCGGGTTCTCAATCAAATGATTGATGCCTGGTTCCATGAAGACATTGAGTTTGATGAAGACCGCCTTAAGGAACTCTTAGGACACACCCCCTTTCAGGTGGTCATTGGTTCGGCGTTAGGTGTGGCGGTGGCCTGTTTGCTTCAAGGGGGTTGACAGGGTTCACTCCTGGATGAACAAACAAAAGACCCAACCGGTTAGGTTAGGTCTTTTGTTCTCATCAAAATAAAGACGTGAACGGTACTTTAGTGAAGAGGATGGAAGAGTAAATCGGGGAAAATGCGATTAAACTCAATCAAAATTCCCGCCGTAATAAACATCCAGGCCGTTGCCAAAACGGGAGCCGTTGACAGATATCTTTGTAAGTCTTTCATAAATTCACTCCGTGGTTTTCAAACGAGAAATTCGTCTAGTCTAGCGGGGAGAAATGGGGATTTCATTGTCGTTGGCGAACATTTCTCCAGTGGTGATTTCTTTGAATGCCGCTAGAGGCCAAGCAAAGCTGCTGAGAGAGCAACGAACGGCCCGGGGGACGTCGATGATGATTTCTTTTTCTTCGGGAGATTTCTCGTCACGAATCGAAATAAGATAACTCCGACCAGCCCAGCCAATCCAGCCAGCAATGTAGAGAAACAGCACGCCAGGAATGAGAAATTCTCCAGCATGGCTCCAGCGACCGTCCACAATCAGGTGGGGTAGGCCTTCTTCTCCGCAGAGAAGCTCGCGTCCATACAGTTCAAACCGTTGTTTCGCTTGCTCAGTGGTGGCGGCTTTGGCACGGGCGATAAAGGCAGGACTCTCGTTACAGGGAGTCAGACCCGCCACGTCAGCCGAAGCGGTGGGAGCAAAGCTGAACCAAAGAACTGCTGTCAGTACCAGCGCTAATAGTCGTCGCATAAGAATGCTTTCCTTGGATATCAAAACTTAAAATGATATCTTTGATGACCGCGATGTCAACCTCGAGGTCAATGTCAAAGATATCTGGGTAGCATCCTATCATAAAAGATATCCCTTCCCGGAGAGCTTTTTAGAGTAAATGACCACAATCCTTGCTATTGAAACAAGTTGTGACGAAACTGCCGTGGCAATTGTTAAAAAACGTCAAGTTTTAAGTAGTATTGTTACATCTCAAATTGAAACCCATCGTCGTTATGGGGGAGTTGTGCCGGAGGTGGCCTCGCGCCAACATCTCGAACTCATCGGGGAGGCGATCGCCCAAAGTTTGGCCGCCGCCAACCTCGCTCCGAGTCAACTCGATGGAATTGCCGCCACCTGCACCCCCGGTTTAGTGGGGTCGTTACTGGTTGGGGTGATGGCTGCTAAAACCCTAGCCCTCGTCCATGACAAACCCTTCCTGGGGGTTCACCATCTCGAAGGCCATCTCTACGCCTCCTATCTCAGCGACCCTAGCCTAGAGCCTCCCTTCCTTTGTCTATTGGTCTCGGGAGGGCATACCAGTCTCATTCACGTTAAAACCTGTGGCGACTATCACACCCTCGGTCAAACTCGGGATGATGCTGCCGGTGAGGCCTTTGATAAGGTGGCTCGTTTGCTAGATCTCGGCTATCCCGGCGGGCCAGCAATTGACCGCCTGGCCCAACACGGCGACCCCAATTCCTTCTCTTTGCCCGAGGGTCGCGTGAAACTGCCCCAGGGCGGTATTCACCCCTATGATGCCAGTTACAGTGGCTTAAAGACTGCTGTGATGCGCCTGGTGAAAAAACTGAAGCAGGAAGGAGGCGAACTCCCCGTTGCCGATATCGCCGCGAGTTTTCAACAAACGGTGGTGCGATCGCTCGTCAAACGCACCATCCGCTGTGCCTTAGATCATAATTTATCAACCATTGCCGTCGGCGGTGGTGTGGCGGCCAACAGTGGCTTACGTCGGGACTTAACCGCCGCCGCCGAGGAAAACGGGTTGCGAGTTCTCTTTCCACCCATGGCCTACTGTACTGACAATGCCGCCATGATTGGTTGTGCCGCCTCAGAACACCTCAGCCGAGGACATACCTCACCCTTAACCTTGGGGGTACGCTCTCGGCTATCGGTGTCTCAGGCGATGACACTTTATGGGGATAGGGAATAGGGAACAGGGAACAGGGAACAGGGAACAGGGAACACTTCGACAGGCTCAGTGCGGTGCAGGGAACAGGGAACAGGGAACAGGGAACAGAGTCCCCGCCCTGTTTCTGTGCTGTTTATGTGTCCTGGCGATTCTCGGCGAGATAGGCGTTTAGGGCTTCGCTGGCTAGGTCTAACATGGGTTTGCCTGAACGCAGAGATTCTTCCTTGAGGCGATCGTAAACATCGTCATAAATACGAATCCGATGGCGTTCTTGTCGTTTGGGTTTCAGGGTTGAGGGATCATACCCGTCGGAGAACTGTTGTAATCCTTCCATACCGATGCGATCGCAGAAATCACCAAAGCGCTCACCTGGCTTACGCTCTTGCTTGAAATAAACGAACAATGGCTCTAACACCTGTTCGATTTCATCGGCTGCCACGCGATCGCGATAGACTTGCGCCAAACGAGTCTGATGAGGATCGGCCCCCAGCCACATCTGATAGACATTGGGGGCGCGTCCGACAAATCCTAACTCGGCAATATAAGGCCGCGCACAGCCATTAGGACAACCGGTCATACGGATGACAAATTCCTCTTTACGCAGTCCCACGCGAATCAGCAGCTTGCGGATGCGATCCAAAATGTCGGGGATGGCCCGTTCTGACTCAGTGATCGCCAAACCACAAGTGGGAAGAGCCGGACAAGCCATCGACAACCGTTTCAGGGAATCCAAGCCTTCGAGGGACTGAACCCCAGCCTCCCGCAAGATACCGTTAATGGTCTCACGCTGACTCGGATCAATGTCATACAGCAAGACATTTTGATGGGGAGTCAGACGCATCGGCAGATCCAACGTCTCAACAATACGGCGCAGAGCGCTGCGGAGCTGCCAATCTCCATAATTGGCAATGCGTCCATTTTGAACCCATAGCCCTAAAAACAGCTTGCCATCCCCCTGTTCATGCCAACCTAAGTAGTCTTCATAGCGCCATTCGGGGAGAGGCTGATAGGGCTGTAACGATTTGCCAAAATAGCCTTCTACGGTGCTGCGGAATTTCTCAACCCCCCAGTCATGGAGGAGGTATTTTAAGCGAGCGTGACGACGGTTATGGCGATCGCCGTAGTCGCGCTGGGTGGCCACAAGGGCTTTCACCAGGTCATAAATATCGGCTTTGTCTACATAGCCAATTTCATCGGCTAAGCGAGGGAAGGTTTCCTCTTTATTGTGAGTTCGGGCCAAACCGCCCCCGGCGAGGATATTAAAGCCTTGAACCTCTCCCTGTTCGTTGCTGATCAAGACTAGGGACAGATCTTGTGAATAAAGGTCAACGGAGTTATCTCCCGGAACCGTGACACAGCTTTTGAATTTACGGGGCATATAATGCTCTCCGTAAATCGGCTCCTCTTTATCCTTAAAGATAGTTCCGTTGCCATTGCGTTGTCGGGCCGCTTTGACCTCAGGGTCTTCTTCCCCGGAAATAGCTTTTTCGCCATCGAGCCAAATTTCGTAATAGGCGCCGCTTTGGGGAGTTAGTAAGTCAGCAATGCGATCGGCATAGTCCCAGGCGGCGGCATACTCAGGACGATTTTTAAACGGCGCCGGAGGGGCCATGACGTTGCGGTTAAGGTCACCACAGGCCCCGAGGGTTGAGCCAAGGTTGCGCACGATCGCACCAATGGTGGCTTTGAGATTTTTCTTGAGGATGCCATGAAGTTGGAACCCTTGACGAGTTGTCACTCGTAGCGTTTCGTTGCCGTAGTCTGAGGCCAGGCGATCGAGGGTGAGGTAGAGCTGCGGCGGAATAAAGCCACCGGGGTTCCGGGTACGGATCATCATTTGATAATCCTTTTCTTGTCCCTTAACCCGATTATCTCGGTTGTCTTGTTGATAGGAGCCGTGAAATTTCAGGATCTGAATCCCGGCTTCACTAAAGTGGGTGGTATCTTCGAGAATTTCTGTGGCAACCGGTTCACGCAAAAAGGCACTGCGTTCTTTAATCCCTTCAAGTTTTGAGAGTTTACGGTCGCGAGAGTTGGGGGTCAGCGTAGCCATGCTTTAACAAGTTGAGAGTACGTCATCATGGCCTCATCCCCTGCTATCGGAGGAGTTGAGGCGATGCAGGATTACCACGGATCAAGACTTTGGCAGACCTGAAGTCCGGTAATCCGGTCGAGATTGTGGAGAATACATCTTGCAAACTATTTTAGCATCCTTGGGGGGACGCATCAGAGGGGTTGAAAACAATCTTTGAGATGGCGATCGCGCTGTCTTAGGGAGTCGAGATTTCCTCTAAGTTGCCGCCAACCACCCAACCTTCTTGATTACTCGACTCAGAGCGAACCCGCTGCCAGGCTCCATTCTCGGCATTTTCCAAGACCGTTACCGTTTCATTAAAAGCAATGCCCCCCAAGCTGCCGGCATCGTAACTGGGGTTGTCTCGCAGCAGTAAGCCTTCGGGCCAGGTGACGCGAGCCTGATACAGTCCGGGGTCTGGGGTGGGTTCAGGCTCTGGGGTGGGTTCAGGTTCTGGAGTCGCCTCTGGGGTGGGGGTTGTGCTGACAGCGGTTGTGGTGGACGCTTCGGGGCTATCAAACTCAGGTTTGGGAGGCAGTGCTGTCAAGCGGGCCACCAGATAGAGGGACGCGGCCACAGCCCCGCCTAGGGTGAGGGCGATCGCCAGGGTGAAGCCGAGAATAAATTTGGCTAAATTGGACAGATTCATAGGAAAGAAAAACGGGTGGTTAAGAATCACCCCGTAGTTGTCCTTGGATACGACTCGACAGACTATTCTGACGGGAGGCTAAACGCGCTTTCCCGGAGGTAGCCCAGTCTTGCAGAAACTGGATTTGTTCTTGAGCGGTGCGAGCGAGCGGCACAATTTGGCTGGCGGCTTCTAGGATATCTTGGGTGGTAAAGTCACGATTTTGACTAAAGCCGATGTGCATGGCTTCGACAATCATCTGTTCAATCTCAGCCCCTGAGAAATCGGGGGTTTCATAGGCCAGGCGATCGAGATCATAATTGGCCAAGTTATGGGGTCGTAAGCGGGATAGATGTACAGCAAAGATTTCCCGCCGTTCGGCTTGGCTGGGTAAACCGACAAAGAAAATCTCATCAAAACGACCTTTGCGCAACATTTCAGGCGGTAAGACCTGAATATCGTTGGCTGTGGCCACCACAAACACAGGGGAGTCTTTCTCGGCTAACCAGGTAATAAAGGTACCGAAGACGCGACTGGTGGTTCCTCCGTCTCCTTTTCCACCGAGGCCGGCAAAGGCTTTATCGATTTCATCAATCCAGAGAATGCAGGGGGCCAACGCTTCGGCTACTTGTATCATCTGACGGGTGCGGGATTCGGACTCGCCCACGAGGCCGGCGAACAGTCGCCCCACATCTAAACGCAACAGGGGGAGATGCCAGTGATGGGCGATCGCCTTGGCACTGAGAGACTTCCCAGTTCCCTGAATCCCCACCAGCAGCAACCCTCGGGGATAGGGCAGTCCATACTCGCGGGCTTTTTCTGAGAACCCGCCTCCTCGTCGCAGCAACCACTCTTTGAGATTATCTAGGCCACCAATGTCGCTAATCTCTTCAGTGGCCCCGTAAAATTCTAGGATTTGGGTCTGGCGGATGGTTTGGCGTTTTTCTTCGAGGATTAGGTCAACGTCTTCGGGTTCGAGTTGGCCATGGCTGGCGATGGCCCGGGCCAGAACTCGACGAATCCGCTCTAAGGATAGGCCTTGACACGATCGCACCATTTCATCGAGGAGGCGATCGCCTAAGGGACGGCCCGTTGACGATAACAGTCCCTCAATTTCTCGGCGAATTTCCTCTCCCGTAGGTAAGGAAAACTCCATCACCGTCAAAACTTCGCTCAAATCTTCGGGAATGGTGACATTCGGGGCCAGCAGCACCAAATTTTTGGGTTGAGACTTGAGTAAACGGGCTAAATTCCGTAATTTGCGGGAGATGGAAATATCATCAAGGAAGCGATGAAAGTCGCGCAACACAAAGATAGCCGGGGCATTGGCCGGCAGTTTCTCCACCTGTTCGAGAGCTTGCAAGGGATTGCGTTTCGCCTTCCCGGCATCATTGGCGTTGCCCTGATAGCCTTCGACAAAATCCCAGATATAGACGGCACGATTACCTTGGCTTTGAGCCGATTGGCGAATACTGGCTTCGACTCGTTCTTCTTCCAGGGTGGAAATGTAGAGAATCGGGTAACGCGCTCGTAGCAGTAGTTCAAACTCGTCTTTAAAGCTCATATTTTAGGGAGTTGGCTCACTTGGGAGTTGTCCTTTGAGGTCTTGCAAGGCGGCCCAGCGGCGATCAATTGGCGGCGGCGTGGTGCTGTCCACCTCAATACCATCGCAGTCTTGACGGCAAAGTTTGCGGTGAGGTAAAGCCAGGCAGAGTTGTTCATAGAGCCAGTTCTCGGGATCGAAGGTTCCCTCGGGATGGAGGCTTTCGATGAGTTCTTCGCTGAGGACTTCTTGTTCGAGGGGCAAATCATCGATGCGATCGGCGTTCACATCGAGCCAGATCACTTCGTCGGGGGAAACATTCAGGCGATGGTTATATTGTTGCAAGCAGCGATCGCAGGTCAAGGTGACGATCGCCTGGATCGTTGCCGAAACTTGTAGGTAGGTTCCCTGATGGCTCACGGAGATCGTCCCCTGCACCGGCATCAAGGTCTCCAAGTCAGCGATAAACTGCTTAAAGTCAATGACCTCCGTTTTTTCTGGTGCTTTGAGTAGTGATGGAACATAAATCGGCTCCATTGTCAAGTCCTCCCAACCTGTGACGACATCTGGTCATCCTATCAAACCGATTCCCAGCCGCAGCAAAACCTGTCCCGGCGCTCGGAACAGGTTTTTGGCCCAACTCATCGCTTCAAGACTGGCCGGCTTTTTTCTTGCGTTTCGGCTCAAACGGCAACTCTTGACGAGATCCATCTTTCGCTTTAGCTTTCTCTTGAGCATCCACAATTTTTTGTAGATTCTCAGGTAGGGGTTCCCGAGACAGGATAAAGGTTTGCAGGGTTTGGAAGATGTTAGCAACCACCATATACATCAACACCCCAGCCGGAAGCGGGAAAAATAGAAACATCCCCGAGAAGATCACAGGGGTGAGCTTACTAATGGTTTGTTGCTGAGGATTAGCATTACTATCTTGCCCTTGTCCTGAGAGAATCTGGTTGAGATAGAGACTCAGACCAAAAAACAGGACCATGCCTACAATATCCCAGTGGATTTCTCCATTGTCGCCCGTGGCACCGACTCGACCCAAAGCCTGAATAAACAGGAAGCCTTTATTTGCCGCTAATCCAGGGATTTTCCCTTCTAGGGTCACTTTTCCGGGTTGTAGGGCCTCTAAGGTGCCATCTTCAGCGATCGCCACCCGATTTTCACCGTCTTTGATTTGCCATTGCGGTTGTACATCCGGGTTGTCGTAGTCCTGAAGCAGTTGTTGCAAGGGAGTTCCATCTAACGATTGAAACTCTAAGTGAGTTTTTTCCCCCACCACCAGGCGATTTCCGGCTGGTAACACCGCTGCGATTTTGCGGTGAACGCCATCGGTGACATAGATATTTTTGGGATCGCTGGTATACACTTGGGGCTGAATGCGCTCGATCTGTTCCCGAGGAAAAATCTCTAATTCCACCGGGTAACCGATGTCAGCAAACGGCGATCCGCGTAAGGTTGCAAATAGGGCAAATAACACCGGCATCTGTACCAAAATCGGTAAACAGCCCGCCAGGGGATTGCCAAATTCCTTGTAAACAGCACTCATTTCTTCCTGCTGTTTTGCCGGATCATCTTTATATCGTTCTTGAACTTCTTTTACCCGTTTTTGCATGGCCGGTTGCGCGACTCGCATCCGACGCATACTGCGGATCGATTTAGCGCTTAGGGGGTAAAGCGCGAATCGGATCACGAGGGTTAGGGCAACAATTGCCAGTCCGTAGCTTGGCACGATTCCATAGAATAAATCTAGGATCGGCAGCATTACGTTATTGGAGAGAAAACCAACACCAAAATCCATTACGTTTTACGCCAATTTCTGCGCGGTGATATCGTCAATCTGAGCCAATCTCAGTCAGGGGGTTGCGGATTATTCTCCTAAAGAGCCACTGACCTGTTGGGCCTCGGGGGACAAATGCTCTTGAATGTAATTGTACACCTCTCGAAATCGAGGAACCGCCCGGAGTTCAAGTCGGCTGCCTCCTTGTAGGGTGAGAACCATATCGCCCCAGAGTCCGAAGCCTCGGGGAACGGTGACAATTTTGCGAATTTCTGAGTAGACTACATCGGTGCGATCGCGTCCCATCCAGCCTCCTGTCACCGATAGACGACGGTTCGTAATCCGAAACCGTAGCCAGAGAGCGCGGATGACGGCGCCGACGGTTAGGGGCAAGCCAATGACCGTTAAGCCAATTAAGATATTGAAAACGAGGTCGCCGATATGGGGACCTCCTTCATAAAAGACTTCCTCACGAATGCCCATTGAGTACCTCGATTCTTGCCAACAACTGCTCTAATTCTTGCAGAAAGTGTCGGGAATTGCACTCTTTGGCGTCGGGGTAGGCGATAATAATCACGTCCCAACCGGGACGGACTCGGGGCAGTAACTCTCGCAATGCGGCTCGAAGGCATCGCTTAATCCGATTCCGGACAACCGCTTTTTTACTGGTTTTACGGCTAACACTGATCCCAAAGCGAGTTGGGGGAACTTGAGCGATGCCGTTCCCCTCATTGACTCGATGTTCGGGGCGATAGGCGCGTAATCCCAGAACTCGGCTGCGAGTCCGCTGGCCACGTTGATATACCGTTTGAAAGTCTTGCCAATGGCGAAGTCGGTGAGCGTGAGGTAGCACCGAGAGTCTAAACGGAGAGGCGAGCCCGCCCTTTGCGACGACGCGAGTTGATGACACGCCGGCCGGTTTTAATGCGCATCCGAGCGCGGAAGCCGGAGGTGCGTTTGCGTTTGCGGACGGTTCCGCCGAAAGTTCGTTTGGTCATGGGTTGAGGTTGTAGTTGACAAACATGCAGTTTACCATTCTACATCAAATCCCCTAGGCTGTTTAAGGGGATTGGCACTTTTCGCGGCTTGCATGACTTGCTGACGGGCAAACTTAGCGGGGGCTAATGTTCAAGACCCAAGTTCCCAGATAGCGAGCCATGGGGAGATCCCCTGGACTAAAGACCCGTGCATTGAAGTAGTACATCCCACCGAAACGAGGATTACGGACGTTAGAGAAGACGATTTCGACATCATTCCCGGCGGAGATTGGCTCAATTGGGTAAATTTCGATGACCTGGTTCTCTTGATCCCAAATTACATCTTCGAGGGGGATCACCTCATAATCGCCCCCTTCGCGGACGCGTACTTGAACCGGTTGGCGATCGGGATCGCGATCCGGGTTTAAGGTCATATCAAAGTCGCCATTGTAATAGTCCGGGTAGGTGATGGAGAGCTGGTTGACGGCAAAATCCATCTTCTCGGCCGGAATCCGCAGACGGTAACGATCGCGCGGGTGTCCGGTCGTGCCGTAATCGAGCCGAAACCCCAGTTGATTTTCCCGCCGTGGTCCCCCAAACAGGGTAAATCCGGGTAGGCCCTGGGCCGTCACCTCGGGGGGAGCGGCAACGGCTAAGGCACCAATGATCAGACTCGCAGATAACCAACGTTTCATAAGGACTCCTAATTTTTAGATCGCAACGCTAGATCACAAAGCTGGCGTGACGAGTCGGGGTCATGCGATCGTTGTTTTACAGTGTTAACTAATGTATCAAAACCCGACTCAACTGTCATGATAGTTCACCAGATCGGCGATCGCCTCTCCCAGCGCTTAACCTGAAGATACCAACAAGAGACCAACGCCCCGAGTCATGATCCCCAAAGGATTGGAGAGATTCGCTTCTGTGGGCGCGATCGCCGAGAAGTGCCGGCCAGCAACGGCATTTAGACCAAGGAATCGAGAGCTAAAATGCGAACACTCTCCGGTAAATAGATCTCAAAACGAGGAAAATCACTTGACATTTTAGACCCTTTAGGACGTAGTTAGCCGTCCTTTAGTATCACCGTTGGTCTTAAGACAAGTTAAAGAGCCTGTGCCAGTTTCTAAAGATTGATCTACCATTCCCAGTAGATCAAGGCAGATGCGATCGCGTCCCTGTCCCTCAGCGGCAGGTCGGCTCACCCTGACTCACAGGTCTTCGGTCGTATCACGGGTTGCATCATTTGTCGCATCAAGTTGGTTATCGCGAACTGATCGTCAAGTCATCCCGCCGCTAAAATCGCAGCATTAACCCCGTAGAGGAGTCTTTATGAAAGTTGCAGTTGCCAAAGAAATCGAGGTCGGAGAGCGCCGAGTAGCGCTAATTCCCGATATCGTGGCTCGGTTAGCGAAAAAAGGACTCGATATCGCGATCGAAGCCGGTGCTGGTGAAGGATCCTTCTTCCCCGACTCGGCCTATGAAGCCGCCGGTGCCAAGATTGTCTCAGATCCCAGTCAAATTTGGCAGGGGCATGATGTGCTGTTAAAAGTTGCCCCGCCAACCCCTGAGGAAGTCGATCGCCTCAGTCCCGACACCACGCTGATTAGTTTTCTCAACCCCTTGGCTAATGCTGAACTGATGCAGCAGATTGCCCAACGGGGGATTACAGCCCTGAGCATGGAGCTGATTCCCCGCACCAGTCGCGCCCAAAGTATGGATGCTCTGTCGTCTCAAGCTGGGGTGGCCGGTTATAAAGCCGTTCTCCTAGCGGCTGAGGCGTTACCCAAGTTCTTTCCCATGTTGACTACGGCGGCGGGTACGATCCGTCCAGCTAAGGTCTTCATCGTCGGCGCTGGGGTCGCGGGCCTACAGGCGATCGCCACCAGCCGTCGTCTCGGTGCCGTTGTAGAAGCCTTCGATATCCGGCCCGCTGTCAAAGAAGAGGTGCAAAGTCTCGGCGCTAAATTCGTCGAAGTTGAACTCGAAGAAGATACCGTGGCTCAAGGAGGCTATGCCAAAGAAATCTCAGAAGCCTCGAAACAGAAAACCCAAGAGGCCATCTCCAACAGTGTCGCCCAAGCCGATGTGGTGATTACCACCGCCCAAGTTCCCGGCAAAAAAGCCCCTCGGATTATCAGCGATGACATGATTACCCGGATGCGTCCAGGCTCCGTTGTGGTGGATTTGGCTGCACAACAGGGGGGGAACTGTGAAGGAACCGAAGCCGGTGCTCATGTCGTGCGTCATGGCGTGACCCTTATCGGCCCGGTGAACTTACCCTCCTCGATGCCCGTTCACGCCAGCCAGATGTATGCCAAGAATATCTCAACCTTCTTGGACTACCTGATCAACGAAGAGCAGCTGAATCTCGATTTTGAGGATGATATCCCCAGTGACACCTGTGTCACCTTTAAGGGTGAAATCCGTAATGAGCGGGTTCGCCAGGCTCTCGGCGCCACGTCGGTGGCCTAGCGAGTTCTCTCTCGCTGAATCCCGATTGGACTCTCCCATAGGAGTTTTGATATGACTGACCCGATTATTGCTGCATTGTTTATCTTCGTCCTCGCATCCTTCGCCGGATTCGAGGTCATCAACAAAGTTCCGCCAACCCTGCACACTCCCCTGATGTCCGGGGCTAATGCCATTTCTGGGATTGCTCTGTTAGGGGCGATTGTTGTGGCCGGCGATCGCGATTGGAACGTGACCGTTATTCTCGGCTTGGTGGCCGTGGTCTTCGCCACCATTAACGTCGTCGGCGGCTTCCTCGTCACAGACCGTATGCTGCAAATGTTCAAGAAAAAAGAGGCTAAAGCATGAGCGACTTTTTGCCAACTGGCATTCAACTGAGCTATCTGGTTGCCGCCTCCCTGTTCTTCGTAGGCTTGAAACGCCTCGGTTCACCGGCAACCGCTCGTCAAGGAAATCGTCTGGCCTCGATCGCCATGTTGCTGGCGATCGTTGCCACCCTGCTCGATCGCCAAGTTCTCAATCACCAAATGATTCTGGTAGGGATTGCTATCGGTTCGGTGATTGGCGCGATCACGGCCCAAAAGGTAGCCATGACCTCGATGCCCCAACTGGTGGGACTCTTTAACGGCTTAGGGGGGGCAGCGTCCGCCCTCGTGGCTATGGCTGAGTTTTGGCATTACTTTGATCTCACCGCTGAGCCAAATGCCGGGTCGACGATCACGGTGATGTTAGGGGTTCTCATTGGTGGCGTCACCTTTACCGGCTCCCTGATTGCCTTTGCTAAACTTCAAGGTTTGATTTCGGGATCTCCCATTACCTTTCCCCTGCAACAGCCCTTTAACGCGGCTTTGCTGGCGAGTTTCCTCATTGGTAGTGGCTACCTCGTGGCCACCTCTCCCACCCCGTCCCTGTTTTTGGGCTTAGTGGCCATTTCCCTCGTCTTAGGGATTATGTTTGTCATCCCCATTGGCGGCGGTGATATGCCAGTAGTCATCTCCCTGTTAAACTCCTTTTCTGGCTTAGCAGCTAGTGCAGCGGGGTTTGTGGTGATGAACAATATGCTCATCATCGCCGGGGCCTTAGTTGGTGCGTCGGGGATCATTCTCACGGTCATCATGTGTAAAGGCATGAACCGCTCTTTAGCGAATGTCTTGTTTGCGGCCTTCGGCACCGGAGAAGGAGGCGGTACGGCTACGGCTGCTGGTGGCGGCAGTCAAGGGGATAAAGTGGTTCGCAACATTGACCCCGAAGAATGCGCCATGATGCTCGGCTATGCTCGCTCTGTGGTCATTGTGCCGGGTTATGGTATGGCGGTGGCTCAAGCTCAACATTCGATTCGTGAGCTGGCGGATCAGTTGGACAAAATGGGGGTTGAGGTGAAGTATGCGATTCACCCTGTTGCTGGCCGGATGCCGGGACATATGAATGTGCTACTGGCTGAAGCCAATGTTCCCTATGATGCGCTCTATGATATGGATGACATCAATCCTCAGTTTGAGGAAACGGATGTGGCCTTGGTGATTGGTGCTAATGATGTGGTCAATCCCTCGGCTGAAAGCCAGAAAGATAGCCCGATTTATGGGATGCCGATTATTCAGGTCGATCGCGCTAAACACGCGATCGTCATTAAACGGAGTCTCAGTACTGGTTTTGCTGGAGTCGACAATGAGTTGTTCTACCGGGACAAAACCATGATGTTATTTGGCTCTGCTAAGGATATGGTCTCGAAGCTGGTGGCTGAAGTGAAGCAGCTCTAAGGGACCGTTTCCTTTTGTAAGACCCAGTTTTTCAGCCTCTTGGTTGAAGGGCTGGGTTTTGCAGAATTAAAGGCAATTGATTAGCGGAATTTCTCTAATTTTAATTTGTTTAGTTTGAATTTGTTTTTTTATTGGCAATTGAGTGTTTATGTATCCTTCTTGGTTTAATCGAGCAGCGGTTGGTGAAGTTTGGCGAGTTCCTTATGGCGATCGCGCTCAAGATGCTCACCATTGGCAACAGCAGCATCAGATTTCCCCGGCTTGTGACGATCAACGGCGCATCGGACTGCTGTTAATTGATGTACAAAATACGTTTTGTATTCCTGGTTTTGAGTTGTTTGTGGCAGGAAAAAGCGGTCAGGGGGCTGTTGAAGATAATCAACGGCTTTGTGAGTTTATCTATCGTCATCTGGGAGACATTACCGAGATTATTGCGACGATGGACACCCACAGCGCCTTACAGATTTTTCATCCGGCTTTTTGGGTTAATGATGCCGGCGAGCATCCTGCTCCGATGAGTACCCTGGAACTAGCAGATATTGAGGCCCGAACCTGGCGCATTAATCCTGAGATTGTGCCGATGTTGCCCCTTGACATTGATGCGGATGCCTATGCACGGCATTATGCACGACAACTGACCCAAGAGAGCAAATATCCCTTGACAATTTGGGCGTATCATGGTATGACTGGCGGCATTGGTCATAGTCTAGTTGCCGCCGTTGAAGAAGCCTGTTTTGTTCATAGTTTGGTGCGTCGCAGTCCAACACGCTATGAACTCAAGGGAATGCACCCTCTGACTGAAAACTACTCGGTGCTGAAACCGGAGGTGCAAACCACAGCGGATGGGACAGCGATCGCCCGGACCAATACCGCGTTAATCGAGCATCTTCTGAGCTTTGATCAGCTCATTATCGCCGGACAGGCTAAAAGTCATTGTGTCGCCTGGACGGTGCGGGACTTAGGACAAGAAATCCGCGATCGCCATCCCAACAATCCCGAAACAATTGCCCAAAAAATCTATCTTCTCGAAGACTGTACCTCCCCGGTGGTGATTCCTGGGGTCGTCGACTTCAGCGAGGGAGCTGATGCCGCTTTCGCCGACTGTGCCGACTTAGGGATGCAACGAGTTTCGAGCCAAGCCGCTTCCGACTGGCTCAACAAGACTTAAAGACCGGGATCAAGACCGGCTCCTTGCAATCCCAGAGCAAACAGCACTAACGTGGCGATCGTCCCTACTATGAACGATGCCGATCGCAGCAGTGGCAAGTTGCCAATATAACAGACGCTATAGAGAAACCGAGCCACCAGAAAAACGAGAGCCGCCGAAGTGGTTGTCGAAGAACTGACCTCCGTGACATAAGCCATCAAGGCCGCCGCCGTAAACGGTAAGAACGTCTCAAACGAGTTTTGGTGCGCCCAAGTGGCCCGTTGTGCATAAGCCGGGAGGCGATCGAACATCGCACGAGGGGCCGCTAAATCATATCCCACCCGCACACGAGCATACCCGACCAGAAGATAAGGCAAATAGATCAGTACCGCTGCCACGGCGATCGCCAACAGCAAGACCAATGAATCAGACCATTCTCGTAACATCAAGACCTTCCCTGCTGAGGCATTAATCGAAATAAAACAGCGTCACAATTTTACGCTGGTCTTCCGCATCCCGACAGGTTTGGAGCAGGGTGTGGCTATCATGGAACGCAAAACAGATCAATTGCTGACAGCGGCTAATGATCTCCAAATTGCAATTAGCACTTGCTTCAGCCAACGACAACTCATCATGTTCTGGATGTTCCACCAGATGCATAACTTGCTCAAGTTGTTTGCGTGACTCATTGGCCTGACGTTTCAAGCTTTGAGGAAGAATCACCGTTAACTGATTCGGATCAGCACGCATAGCTCCGCGAATCGCAGCAGAATTTGTCCCTGTCGCCCCCGAGGTAATCAAGCGATTCCCTCCTAGGACCAGGGCATAACTCATCACCTCAATCAGATGTTGATGAGTGATAGGAACATGACGCGACCCGAGAATCGCGATGCGTTTGGAACCAGACTGCTGAATTGCAGCCAGCTCTTGTAGGAAAACGTCAACTTTCTCGGAAGTCTCTGTAGTTTGACTCAAAGACAGTACGACGGGAACTGAACGACGCAAGTATTGTAACAGACAGAACGCTTTTGCGGGGAAGAACCGGAGGAGAGTTGACGTAATCGGGGCCAGACCCCAGGCGACCCCGAGGGGCCACCGTTAGGGTCTTTCTCCCCCCAATCTGGGTTCTAGTCTGGGTTTCCCAACTCCAACATCTGCAAGAGTCGCTCAACATTCAAATGTTCCTGAGCCATCTGATAAATATAGTCAAGCTTCATCGGTTCCCGCACGGGGGTGCGTCCAAACATCGCATCGAGAATCTCGACAGTGGTTAAGGTATCTCGTTCGACGGAAATCACGGGGATTTCGACTTCCTCGGCGCGATTGAGGACCAAATCACTCGGAGTCAGGTGATGGCCCGTGAGGATGAGACAGTGGGTTGCCGTTTCCAGGGCCGCCAACTGAATATCCGTGCGATCGCCGCCAGTAACAATAGCCGTATTGAGACTTTGTTGAAAATACTTCACCGCCGAATTAACACTCATCGCACCAATCTGGATGCTCTCAATCATCAAATCCAGACGATCCTTACCCGATAACACCTCCGCCTTGAGGTTTTTCACCACATCCTCAACACTGACACTGCGTAGCAAGGCACTATGAGGTAGAACGCCCACCACCGTAATGCCAGATTCTTCGAGAAAGGGCTGCACCCGAGAGTGCACCTCATCCAACTCATCAAGGGGAACATTATTGAGGATGACCCCCAAGGGGCGATCGCCCAACTGAGCCTTGGCCGACAACACCCGATCAATGGTTAACATCGAGTGATAACGAATCACCAGTAACACAGCCGCATCGACCAACTCAGCCAGTTGCGGTAGAGCCAGTCCAAAACTGCGTCCTTCCGATAAACTCGTCGGCCCTTCCCAAACCACCAACTCCACATCAGGACTGGGTAAATCCCGAACCTGTTGAGTGTAGTCCGTTGTATCCCGTCCTTGTAGGCGTTTAGCCAACAAATCCGGCGAGAGAGTGAGAACTGGGGCTTGGACGCGATCGCTGCTCAGATGTAGCTGTTGAGCCACAAAGTCCACTTCCGCCTCATTCAACTCGGATGAGTCCGAAAGACTGACGGCGGGAACCAAGGGTTGGCCAATGGCAAATTCCAGACCCCGTTGACGCAGTTGACGAGCTAGTCCCAACAGACTAGATGTTTTACCACTACAGGGTTCAATCGAGCCAACGATTAGATATTTTGGGGGGTTCGACACGCTAGACACTCCTTTTCCATGCTGTGAGATGGCTGTAGACACAACTCACCTTCACTGTGTTCAATGTTCGATCTACTGTGAGCCGTCAAACTTCATAGTAACTGTATCAAGGGCGACCTTCCGTGACGTACTCCGTTCAGGGCCAAAGTCAATCAACTCAGGCCCACATCCTTCCTGTCTGGGTCTGACAGTCGTTGAGGCCTACTCATCCACATCTAATAGTTTGTGATAAAACCCCTTCGAGAAGTCCACAACCCGGTACTTCTTAAAAATAATCAGCAGTTCGATGACAAAATTAATAAACTCATAATTCGCCATCGTCGTCTCATAGCTCAAGTCCGCATTGCCATCAAACTGTAAACGGCAGCGGGTTGGATCAGCCGGAAGACTCGATACATTCCAGGTTGCGACAAAGGGAATATTCTTGCCCCCTTCGATGCGGCGCTCGCCTTCGAGATTTCCCTTCTCATACAGCCCGATCGCCAAGGGCAGCGCACTACGCTGATTATTGGTCTTATAGTAAGGGAGATAGACCATGACTTTGGCCTTAGGGGCAGGTTGGAGATTTTCCAGTGACATAGTACGAGAAGTAGAATGGAACGGCTTGTGGCATCGACGAGACCCGCCAACCCACCATACGCCATTCTATATCTAGCGCCGGGTCTCTCTCCCCCTAGGTTCACTCAGGTTGACTCAAGCCAACACCGGGCTAGACTGCCCTTATCTCTGGATCTGACGGAAATTTGACCGGGGCCAGGCCGGCAATCCGTTCACCTGACTCAGCGGCTGTCGGGAGCATGACATTTCCTTATCGAGATTACTTTGAGATATTTTGAGATTGTAGCGTGGTCTCACAGCTACAGCCCTTTTTGGTGAGAATGCAGCACAACAAACCCCAACTATGCCCGTAAATTTTTGGTTTGATCGCAATCCCTCTCAGTTATGGGAACCGTTACATACAATTTTGTCCGATCGCCCCTTAGAGCCAACCTCATCGGTCAGCACCTCTGAGGAGTTATCCCTCTCCTATCGAGGCTATGCGGGGCGACGAGGCAAAGCCGCTCTGATGTTACTACTCATTTGGGGGATTGTCATTGGGCTACATTTTGTCTCTTGGGGAATCTGGCTCATCTGGGTATTCACAGGACTCGTCGGCCTTCATGCCCTAAGAACAATTATCCTGCCGCCCCCTCGTCGTCAACTGATTCCCCTATCTGTCGATGGCCCACTTCCCTATGTCTCGTTTCTGATTCCGGCCAAAAACGAGGAAGCGGCCATTACCCCGCTGATTGAGATGTTAGATCAGATTGACTATCCCGGAGATCGCTATGAGATTTGGGCCATCGACGACAACAGCAGTGACGGAACCCCAGAACTCCTCGATCATCTCAGTCAAAAATACGATCGCCTCAACGTCCTCCATCGCGATCACAGCGCTCGCGGCGGCAAATCCGGGGCACTCAACCAAGCCGTGAAACTCGCCAAAGGGGACATTATCGCCATCTTTGACGCCGATGCTCAAGTCAGTGCTGACTTCCTCTGGCGGGTGTTGCCCCTGTTTCAGCGCGATCGCATCGGCGCCGTACAAGTCCGCAAAGCCATCAGCAACGCCGCCGAAAACCTCTGGACGCAGGGACAACGGGCCGAAATGATTTTAGATGCCTACCTGCAAGAACAACGGGTGGCCGTGGGTGGAATCGGCGAACTGCGGGGCAACGGACAGGTGATTCGCCGTACCGCCCTCGAACGCTGTGGTTATTTCAACGAAGAAACCATCACCGACGATCTCGACCTCACCCTACGCCTGCATCTGGACCGCTGGGATATCGACTGTGTGACAACGCCCACCGTTCGCGAAGAAGGCGTCACCGAAGCCCTGGCCCTGTGGCATCAACGTTCCCGTTGGGCCGAAGGGGGCTATCAACGCTATCTCGACTATTGGCGACTCCTCTGTGGGCGACGGCTGAGTTTCTCAAAACGACTGGATTTACTGGTTTTTCTCTGGATTCAATATCTCCTCCCCACCGCCGCCTTCCCAGATTTGCTGCTCTCCTTGCTGCGGACTCGTCTGCCCCTGTTTAGCCCCATGACCACCCTAACCATTAGTCTGTCCTTAGTTTGGATGTTCTTGGGCCTACGACGGGTGAATCGTCAGACTCATCAACAGCAACCTTGGCCCCTATTGCTGCGGGACACCGTTCAGGGAACCCTGTATATGTTGCATTGGCTGTTAGTCATGGCCAGTACCACCGCTCGCCTGGCGGTTCGTCCTAAACGGCTCAAATGGGTCAAAACGGTTCATCGGGGCGTTTCCGAAGCTAATTAAGGGCTCACACTTCAAAATCGAGATCGTCGTCCAACTCCACCACATTGCCATTGAAGAATTGGGCAAATTGCTCAGCCACATTGTTGAGTTCTTCGACGTCCCAAGTGCGGCCTGAGCTATCCTGAATCGTCCCAGCATTGGCCGGATCAGGACTCCCCGGCTGATGATGGGAATCTTGATGGAGATCTTGAGAGTCTAGGGTGACTGAGCCATTCTGGGAGAGCGCTGGCTCTGGGGGGTTTGGGTTGGTAAGTGTTGTATTTGAGTCTGACCCTGCCGGTGGATGTGCCGGTGCAGCCTGGGGAGGCGCAGGCGCATTGTCCCAGGGAGGTGCGTCCAGAGTATTCGTGGTTGAGGAACCGTTAAATGAGCCTGATGCGGCGGCTGGTGAGGTCTGAGAGGGGGAAACTTGAGTGGAGACTGGGGGGGAGGCGATCGCCTCCTGAGGGGCTGGACTGGGGGCAATTTGCGGCGCTGCTGGGCTGGTTTGTCCTTGAGAGGAGACGATACTAACGCGAATGGTTTGGTCGAGGATTTTGCCAAAGGCCGCTTCGATGTCAGGAACTTTCGTTTCTGCCATTTTGATCAAGGCTTTCGGGACCCCGATATGAGCGATTTGACCGTCAAATTTCAGTAAGTGACCCTGTTGGCGTAAGAGTTCTTTAGTCGCTCGTCGTTCGAGTCGTTCGAGTACCTGTTGCCAAACTTGAGGTAGATTGTAGGTTCGGGTCTCTTCGGGTGTGATGTTGGGGGTTGGAGCTGGTGAGGGAACTGGTGATATAGGAGCGGTTTGAGCGGTTTTCCTGGTTTCCCAAGAGGCTGTGGTGGCGGGGTGAGCCGTCGGGGTTTGAGGAATTGCTGCTGGGACGGGTGTGGGACTTGCAGGCGCTACATTGGCTGAAGGGATGGCTGGCTGCACGGTTGGCGGTTGGGTGGGTTGAGCCATAGCCGGTTGAGCCATAGCCGGTTGAGCCATAGCCGGTTGAGCTAGAGCCGGATGCTGTAGGTTTCCCGGAAGTAACCCCAGTAAGGTCACTTCCAGCCAGAGACGGGGTTGAGTGGTTTGGCGAACTTGGCTATCACAGGCTCGTAAATGTTGGGAACCGGCCAGAATCAGGGATTCATCCCACTGTTTGGCAAAGTTACAGAGGGCCTCCCAGGTGTTGGCGGTGACGGCGACGAGATCGTTGCGTTGGGGAGCGGTTTTTGCAATGAGTAAATCTCGATAAAAGGCGGCGAGATTTTGCATGACGATGGGGGGTTCTCGTCCGCGATCGAGGAGATAGCGACAATGTTCTAAGACACGCTGGGGATTGTTGGCGGCGATCGCCTCTAATAGGGTCAATAAATCTCGTTCGGGAACCGCTCCAACCAGGTCCCACACTCGTTCAACGTCAATTTCTTCGGGGAGTAAGCTGAGTTGATCGAGGACACTTTCGGCATCTCGTAAGCCGCCCTGAGCCAGTTGAGCAATGAGGGTAAGAGCCTCGTCAGAGATAGCAATGGATTCTTGTTGGGCAATGTAGCGTAAATGCCCGGTCATGGCATCTAGGGGAATCCGCCGATAGTCAAACCGTTGACAGCGAGAAATAATGGTTGGTAAGACTCGTTGTGGATCGGTGGTAGCGAGGATGAAAATAACGTGAGCGGGGGGTTCTTCGAGGGTTTTCAGCAGAGAGTTGAATGCCGCTGTACTCAGCATATGGCATTCGTCGATAATATAGACTTTATACCGTGCTTGAACGGGGGCAAATTGCGCTCGTTCAATGAGTTCGCGAATGTTGTCTACTCCGGTGTTACTGGCGGCATCAATTTCGATGACATCTAGTGCCGAGCCTCGGGCAATACTGCGACAGGTTTCACAGGTTCCACAGGGGGTTTCTGTGGGGCGATCGTAACTCAGGCAATTTAAGGATTTGGCGAAAATCCGCGCACTCGAGGTTTTCCCGGTTCCCCTTGGTCCACAAAATAGATAAGCTGGGGCAATCCGCTCTTGACGAATCGCGTTAGTTAGGGTGCTGGCGATCGCCGTCTGTCCGACTAAATCGGCAAACGTAGCAGGACGATATTTGTGGTGTAAAGGCTCGTAAACCACGGGAAATAAGAAAACTTAGGGATTTGGTATAATTGTTTTTCTTGTCCTCTATTTTACGACAGAATGAAGACTTTGTAAACAAAAAAATGACAAACAGCAAATGTAAAATACCCCCTAACTCCGCTCGCCTTAAACCAACAAACTAGGATATAGAGGGTATTTCAAAAAACCTAAGAGCCAGAATCAAAAGACCTACTCAACATTGAGCTTAATCTCGTGGTCTTTAAGTTGATTTTGTAACCATTGGGCAAAAAATCGCTCTTCGAGTTGTTTACGGAGATCGCCTTCATAGGCGGCTGGAAGGACTTGTTCAATCCGCAGAATTGTGTAACGTCCTTCCACCTCCAGGGGACCTACAATATCACCAGCACTGCGTCCATTAAGCTGTTGGCGAATTTCCGGTGGTAACTGTCCAAGTTGTAGGGTTCCCATCATCCCCCCAACAGAACTATCATTGGTGATCGAATGTTGTTTTGCCAAGGCTTCAAAGGTGGCGGTTCCGTCGGCAAGCTGTTGCTGAATTTCAGTGGCTAGAGTTTGAGCCAACACCACAATTCTCGACAAAACAACCCGGTCTAGCGCGGCTTTATTTTCATTGAAATACTGACGAGCCTCAGCTTGAATTTCTTTTTGCTTGAGTAGCTCAACCCGCAGCGATTCTGAGACACGCTTTTGAAAGGCATCATAGCTCAAATTTTGAGAGTTGAGCCACTCCTCAAAGCGACTGGGGTCTGTGAGTTTGTTCTGAACCCGAAAATTGACGATCGCCTGCTCAATTTGCTGGGGTTCAACGGCAATATCTAAGCGTTGGCTCAGAGTTTGCTCAATAATGTGGCGGTAGAGAATCCGTTGAATAAACTTCGGTAAATCGCCAGTTGTATTGAGATAACCAATCGCCTGTTTTAACGAAATTGCCTGGTCATCAATGGTAATGAAATTGTCAGTCATAATCCGTTGCTGTGATGTGGACAGGGGGAACTCCCTAGAGATGGGGATACCTTCTTTGATACTTGAAGCTAAGCCGCTGATCCGAGAAATCAGGGTTTAACTCGGTTGCAGAGAGTCCCGCGATCGCACCTTAACGCACTCTCCACCCCAGATTCTGGCACAATAGCCCCAAACCCATTCTCGTTAGCAAACCTCCAGAACTGTCCATGGCGATCGCCCTTTCATCCCTAGAAGCCGGACTCATCGTCTCCTGTCAGGCCCCTTCCGACTCTCCCCTCCATGATCCCAGCATCATTGCCGCCATGGCCCAAGTCGCCGTCAACCAGGGCGCTGTGGGGATTCGCGTCGATACCCCGGCCCATGTGCAAGCGGTGCGTCAGCGACTCCCGCACACCCCCATTATCGGCTTATGGAAACAGGTTTATCCCCATAGCGAGGTTTACATTACCCCACAATTTCACCATGCAGCGGCGATCGCCGCTGCCGGGGCTGATATCATCGCCCTCGACGCCACGGAACGGCCTCGTCCCCAGGGAGAAACTCTAGCGGAGATTGTGCAACGAGTCCAGTCAGAGTTGGGGACCCCCATCATGGCCGATATCGACCGCCTCGACGCCGCGAAAACAGCGGCCAAACTGGGAATCGAGATCCTCGGCACCACCCTCTATGGCTATACCGCCGCCACCAAGGGCCAAACCCCGCCCGCCTGGGACTTACTCAAAGATATCGTGGCCACCTGTGGGGGATTCATCATTTGTGAAGGGGGGATTGCCTCGCCGGAGATGGCCCAACAGGCGCTCAAAATTGGCGCTAACGCTGTTGTCGTTGGCACCGCGATTACGGGGATGGATATCCTCGTTGGACGCTATCACAGGGCGATATCGCGGCAGTAGACGACCTATCCCATGCTCGATACCCTGAGCCATTTAACGATAGGATGGAAAGCAGCCCCGGCGAAGTGGGGTTGCAGCATTGTGGTGAGTAATCATGGTAGGGATGGTCAAGCAACCAATTCTAGTCTTTGGGCTTGGGGCCTCAGGTGCCTTGTGGCTTTTTGACAGTTTAGGCAATCGATTTACTGATTTTGGAGACTGGGGTGTTTGGGGACTGATTATCATCGGTGTCGTCATTTGGGGCTTGGGGCGTAACCCCACGCCCGCAACGGCTCAACCCCGCCCCACTCGGGTCAATCGGGCTGAGGTAGAGCAAGCCCTCAATCGGGTTCGGGCCAGCCTAGAGCTTTTGGCCTCTGAGCGGGAGTTGTCCGAGTCATCCGATGTATCTTTAGAGGAGTCAGGTTCCTCTAGGCCCGAGACCTTTGAGCAACAGCTTGATGCGTTGCTGGCCACCGATGAGACTCGACCGCTTCAGATCGCTGTGACGGGCCGTAAGTCTGTGGGCAAAACTTCCTTAGTCACGGCGTTAGAGGCGCAACTGGCTCAAGGATCTACATTAGATGTTGAGATTGAGGAATTGCCCTCTTGTCTGCAACGAGAGGATGGGACGCTGTTTAGCCAAGCACAACAGGCTGATGTCCTCGTCTTTGTGGTTGATGGTGATATTCGAGAATCTGAACTCGATTGGGTTGAGCGGATAACAGCCACGGGACAGGCGTTAATTCTAGTGTGGAACCAAAGCGATCGCCATCCTCCCCAACAACAGGCACAGATTTTAGGGCGGATTCGTCAACAAGCTGAACCGTATCTCAGGGGCGATCGCATTCTCGCCATCGCCGCAGCCCCCAGTCCCATTGAAGTTCGCCAATATAAACCCGACAATAGCGTTGAAACCTCCACCGCCACCCCAGCCCCGGAACTGGCGGCCCTCAGTGAATGTTTAGAAACCTTGCACCAAGATGCTCCCAGCCTCATCTGGGCCACCAGTTACCGAGCCGCACAAGCGTTACGGGATGATGTTCGCCGGGAGATTAACCGCTTCCGTCGTCAGCGGGCCTTACCCATGATTCGTCAATCCCAATGGATTGCAGCGGCGGCAGCCTTTGGCAATCCGGTTCCCAGTTTGGATTTATTGGCGACGGCGGCGGTGAATGTGCAATTGGTGATGAACTTGGGCAAAATCTATCAGCAACGGTTATCACTTGAGCAAGCCAAGGCGGCGGCGAAAACCTTAGCCGAGGTGTTGGTGAAACTCGGGTTGGTGGAAGTCTCAACTCAACTGGTGACGACGGCTTTGAAACATAATCCCATTACCTTTGTCGCTGGGGGGGCGACTCAGGGCTTGAGTGCAGCGTACCTGACGCATATTGCGGGCTTGAGTTTGATTGAATATTTTGAGCAGTGCGATGAGTTGGCCACTCGTGAGGGCGGGACTATCCTCAACGGGGAGCGGTTTGCCGCTATTGTGAAACAGGTGTTTGAGAAAAATCGTCGCAAAGCCTTTGTTCAATCGTTAATTCGTCAAGCGGGCGATCGCTTTGCTACGAAACCGGCCTAAGGGACGGCGACCCTGCCCGAGATGGTCCCCTGACTCCTGAAATTTTTGCCTAAAAATCCCTCGATTTTTCGCCTGACATCGGGGCTGCCGGCTGGGAAAATTTAGGAGAAAAAACCCCTGAATTGCCGACAGGTTAAGGGAAGTTGGTCTAGGCTTGCCAAAAGTAACTCCTCTTGACTGGAGAATTCTGTGGGAAACCCTCGCTCAAGTTGGCTCTAAATTTCTAAATTAAGGCTTGACAATTCCTGGGTTTTATTGGTAGGGTTAAGTCTGAGTCTTGAGGGGATAGGCGATCAACACCAAAGCGGTCAAGAAACGACGATACGAACTAGAACCCCAAGCGCATCGTGAAGACTCTGAAGTTTTCTTTGACCAAATCCAGTTTTTACCCAGGATACACTCAATTATGTCAAGTCAAGTTACCGGAACCGTCAAGTGGTTCAACGAAGAGAAAGGATTTGGTTTTATCACCCAGGAAAATGGCGGCCCTGATGTGTTCGTCCATTTCCGAGCCATTGTTGACGACGGTTTCAAAACCCTCGCAGAAGGTCAAAAAGTCCAGTTCACCGTTGAACAAGGACAGAAAGGTCCTCAAGCCCAAAACGTCACTGTGATTTAGGCGTTAGATTTAATTTGAATTTCTGAAAGCCCCGACCATCGGGGCTTTTTTGCGATCTACTCGTGATGAACACAGTACGGTACAGTAGAGAGCGTTAACTGTAGTGAGCGTTCAGGAATAACGCCTTTCCCTCATGCCTTGGTTTGCCAAAATTGAAAGTGGGATTGTGGACAAACCCACCTTTGATCAGTATGTTCCGGCCCATATTGATTATGTCAAAGCCCTGAATCGAAAGGGACATCATGCCCGTAGTGGCTACTGGAACCGTCGAGGCGGGGGGATGTTACTGTTTGAGGCAGAATCGATGCAACAGGCCGAAGCCATTGTCCAACAAGACCCCTTGGTTTTAAATCACTGTGTTACCTACGATCTCTATGAATGGTGTCTTGTGGTCGATGATTGATGTCGATGATTAACAATTCCTGACCATTGCACCTGTTTTTGCTGAGTGCGGCGATAGGAAAAAAAGCGATCGCGATCCTGGTAGGTGCAATGAGGGGAAATGGCAATTTGTTGGGGAACCAGTCCTAGCCGTTGAAGCTGGTGCATGATGGCCCGCCGAACATCCAGTCGCACCTTTCCCGGTTCAACATCGGGCAAGACGGGAGTATCATCGAAGTCCGAGAGGGCGGCAATCATAGCTTCACCTTCCCGGTGAGGATTCCCAGGTAGAAGTGTCGCCGCCACTTGGGCCGCCACGTCTAAAGACACCTGGTAGACTTCTCCAGAAATGGCCGGACCGAGGGCCACACGAAGATTTGGGGTTTCGCTGCCACGAGTCCAGAATTGGGCGATCGCCTCCGGGACAATTTTAGCCGCTGTTCCTCGCCAGCCCGAGTGAATCGCTGCTACCCGTCCCTGGTGAACATCGGCAATCAAGACAGGAGTACAGTCAGCCGTACATACCCAGACGGACTCTCGATGGCGATCGCCGATAATTCCATCAGCCTGCTCAGTTGTACCGTGATGAGTGGCGGAAATGGGCTTGAGGGAGTCTGTCGCCGCGATACGATTTCCATGAACCTGATGCGTTCGATAGACAACAGCATTCGTCGTTAAACTCTCAACCAAGGTTATGGGGCGATCAGGATAAAAATTCCGGGTAAAAAAACCGTGGGGAAACGGGTCAAGAAGACGACAGGTCAAGTAGGGTTTCCCCTGCCAAGTCTGCCATTGCCAAGCATCCATAGGGCGTTGCAAGAATTAGAACAAAGAGCAATTGGTGTGAGGAGCGCTGGCAGTTTATTCTGTTCTATGGTACTTGAATTTAGTGCAACTGGCGTGATGGGTGAGACTCCGAATCTTTCGATTCCCCGAATTGAGGCGGCGATCGCCACCTTAGAACCGGCTCTAAGGGGCTATTTTCAGATTACCGTCCACAAGACAGTTTCATCGACGAATCAACTCCTGTGGGAGCGCCTAGAGGCAGGCGTGCAGGCGGGAACAGTTATCTTGGCCTCACGTCAAACCTCAGGGCGGGGACAACGGGGCCGTCACTGGCTGTCGGAACCTGGTGGCTTATACCTGTCCCTGTGCGCCACACCGAAACTGGCGGCCCAAGATGGCCCTCAACTAACCATCGCCAGTGCTTGGGGGATTGCTCGCAGCCTTCGAGACGGACAAATTCCCGTCTCCCTTAAATGGCTCAACGATATCTTTTTGCAGGGTCGGAAACTGGGGGGGATTCTCACCGAAACTCGTCTTCAGGGCGATCGCATCACCACAGCGGTGATTGGCGTGGGAGTCAACTGGACCAATCGGGTTCCGGATGTGGGCATCAACCTCCATCAATTCTGGGCCAATCACCCGGAATCCCCTTCCTGTTCCTTGGAGATGTTGGCAGCGCGAGTCCTCGTTGGCATCGAGTGGGGGCTGTACCGACTCGAACATCGAGGAATTGAGGCGATTCGACCCGAGTATGAGCAATTTCTCAAGAGGTTCCCTTAAGATAGGGGATGGTTTGCCTGTATCAAGTCCAGCACAAATTGCTGTATTCGCAATGTCATTTATGCGATCGCCTGTATCCTTGATCAAGATGACCAAGACGGCGATCGCAACTTACGGGGAGATATGCAAAAACGTTCCACTTACACAACCGTTTCACTCACCTTTTTAGCCCAAGGACTCGGCTGGCTGGGTAGCTTCGGCCTACTCGGCGGTGGCGTTGTCTTCGCCAAAGGTCCCTACAATCCGGACCTTCACTTGCAAGAAAAAGTCCCGGATTACTCACCCAACCCAGTAGACTCCACCCCCAATTACGCTCCAGAACCAGTCGCTCCAGCGCCGGTTGACAGCCCTCAGCCGAGCCAACCGGCGGTCAATAGCGATAACGATGACAACAGCTATCAAGCCCCCGTTGAAGCCCCCGTTGAAGCCCCCGTTGAAACCCCAACCGCTTCTCCCCGAGCAACTCCTGAGCCAGAGAACGTCCCCGAACAGCATCAAGGGATTTCTCCCGAAGCCGTCTTTGAGGCTCAACCCCAACGGGAGTCGATGGCTCCCCCAGAATCCCTAAATCAGCCCCAACCGAATCGCCCCCAACTTAATCGCCCCCAACTCGATCGCCCCAACTCATCCCCCCAACATAGCTACATCGACGACACCGACTACAGTCTAGGGGCGACGACATCCCAAGATTCCCAAGTGGTCGTCTTTGAAGAACGCTCCAGCGGTTGTGAAGCGCGAGTCAGTGGACGTGTCAGTGGACAACTCTGTCGCCCCACTCAAGCTCAACCCCAACCCAATTCCCCGACGAACCTGCCCCAACCGCAAGTCGCCTCGGGACATCAAGCTCCAGCGGCCCCATCATCTCCAAGCGACCGAGGGAACTCCGCTCCCGTTCCCGCCTCGACGGCCTTTAGAGCCAGTTCACAACCGAGCAGCGGCGGCCAAGTGACCAACAACGCCAACCGTATCCCCTCCGTTGACGTCAGTTATGCCCAGATGGAAGCGCAACTGTTGCGGGATATGGCGATTCAACCCTTAGAACGGAGCTTCCGCAGCCGCGATCGCCGTCTGATTTTCCCCCTCTCAGTTCCCGCCCCCATTACCTCCTTCTTCGGTTGGCGACATCACCCCATCGCTGGGGTGCGTCGCTTCCACGCGGGAACCGATGTCGCGGCTCCCACCGGAACCCCAGTGTTAGCGGCTTTTTCTGGCAAAGTTGCCAGGGCTGAGATGTTGGGGGGCTATGGCTTAACGGTGATCCTCGAACACAATGAAGGAACCGCTGAAACTCTCTATGCTCACTTGTCTGAGTTGTTGGTGCGTCCGGGCCAAGAGGTGCATCAGGGACAAGTGATTGGTCGAGTTGGCAATACAGGCTACTCAACGGGTCCCCACCTGCACTTTGAGGTGAAACAACTGACTGAACAAGGTTGGGTTCATCTCGATCCCGGCCGCCAACTCGAACTCGCTCTCAATGATTTGATTAATCAAATGCAAATTGCTCAAGCCGTTGAGACGGATTAGCGCATTTGGGTTAGCGCATTCGGGTGAAAACAAGAACAGGCTACTGTTCCACGGGATGTTGTCCGTAGAACGGTAAGGCTTGGAACCAGGAGGGACGGCGTCCTTCCTGGTAATCTTGGTTGGCTAAGTCGAGGAGACTGGGGATAGAATCTGCGAGTTCATCTTCATCGGCTTTAATGAGGTAGTAGGGCGATCGCCATTGATTTAACAGGGCCGTCCAATCCTCAAAACTACGGGCCGTATCTGTCACCAACGTCGTTAACCCTTGTCCCTTGGGGGCTGGTTTGTAGATCGCTGTAAAGAGTTGTCCCCGAGATGCCATTAACTGCACCGCCAAATCGCAGTCTAAAGGGATACCCTTGTCCTGCTGACGGCGGTACTCGGCCATCACTTCCAAACTCGATCGCGCAAATAAGGGAATCTCAAGTTGTTGGGCCAAGGTGCGGGCTGTCACCAAACCAATACGGGTTCCCGTGAAGCTTCCCGGTCCCTTAGCCACAGCCAAAAATGCCAAATCCTGCCAGCGGTGAGGGGTGATAAACTCTCTGAGATACTCATGTAACTCCGATGAGAGCGATCGCCCCAGGGGCCAGGTTTGAGCGCGGGCCTGAGCATGAGAGGAGTCTGCCTCACTCACCGCTAAGCCGAGCCGAGCGGTGGTGGTATGTAACGCTAATCCATAACCGGTCATGATGATTGAAACTGACTCCTTCATGAGTCAGGGGTTGGGTTTTCCCGACCTGCGCCCATAGTCAAGGGCAACAGGGCTGTTTTAAGATATAAGTCAGATTGGGGTCAGCCTTAGGGGTTTCGCGCGATCGGTCACATTCTGGCCAACCTTGCCAAACCCAATGGCGGCAGACATCATACCGTGAGTTATATCAAAGGCATTAAACATGGGTTTTTTTGATTCTGAGATTGTTCAACAAGAAGCCAAACAACTCTTTGAAGACTACCAATCCTTGGTAGAACTTGGCAGTAAGTATGGCAAGTTTGATCGCGAGGGGAAAAAACAATACATCGAGCGCATGGAAGAGATGATGGAACGCTACCGCGTCTTCATGAAGCGCTTTGAGCTATCCGAAGACTTCATGGCCCAAATGACGGTCCAACAACTCAACACCCAGCTCAATCAGTTTGGCATCACGCCGCAACAGATGTTCGACCGGATGCACGAAACCCTCGAACGCATGAAAGCCGAATTGCAACAACAGCCCTAGGGACGGTCAAACTCATCGGGTGAGCGGAAGTTCTGCACTGGCTCATTGGCCAGGTACTTCTGCATGAAATCGCGCCAGACGGGCGCTACAAATCCGCCGCCGGTTGCCCCATAGGACAGGGGTACATTGTTGTCATGGCCCGCCCAGACAGCCACAGAAAGTTGAGGCACATAGCCGACAAACCAGATATCTCGCTGCGACGAGGTGGTTCCGGTTTTTCCGGCTGCTGGGCGATCGAGTTTAGCCGATGTGGCGGTTCCTTGGTTAATCACCCCTTGCAGGGTATCCGTCAGCGCGGCTGTGGCCCAAGGATCTAAGACTAAGCGAGGTCTGGGAGTATTGTCTAACATGACATTCCCCTTGCTGTCAGTCACTTGAGCAATGAGGGTGGTATCGGAGCGCCAACCGTTGCTGGCAAAGGTGGCAAAGGCTCCCGCCATTTCCAGAGGCGTTAAGTCAACGGACCCGAGGGGAAGGGAAATCACCGGGTCAATTGGGCTTTGAATCCCCAAGAGCCGCGACACTTCAATGACTCGATTTAAGCCAATGTCCTGGCCAATCGTCACGGCGGGAATGTTCAGAGACACTTCGATGGCTTTGCGAATACTCACCGCCCCGGAAAACCCGCCTCCATAGTTACGAGGGGTGTAGAGTCCGTCGCCGTCAGGATAACTGACCGGAGTATCGCTGACAATGCTTTCGGGTCCATAATTTCCCGTGGCAAAGGCCGTGTAATACACCAACGGTTTGAAGGCTGAACCCGGTTGTCGTTGGGCCTGAGTGGCGCGATTAAACTCGCTCTGAGTCTGGTCATATCCGCCGACGATCGCCTTGACAAAGTTCGTGCGTGGGTCAACGGCGGCCAACGCTAACTGTCCCTGCTCAAAATCGCGGTAGAGTCCTTGGTTAAACAGGCGAGTATGCCAATCTTTCACCGTTTGCTCAGCCATCCGTTGCGTGCTGAGATCGACGGTAGTTTGCACGCGCATTCCCCCTTTACTGAGAGCCTCCCGTCCAAAGCGTTCAGTCAGTTCCTCCACAACCGCTCCGGTGACATAGGGAGAGATACTTGAGGGGAACGAGGAAATATTGCCCAGACGGATGGGTTGTTCTCGGGCTTCTTGGGCTTCTTCAGGGGTGATCCATTTTAGGTCCAGCATCCGGTTGATGACGATGGCCTGTTGCCGTTTGGCCAGTTGATAATCGGCAAAGGGACTGTAGCTTTCAGGGGATTGAATTAAGCCGGCCATCATCGCCGCTTCAGCCAGGGTCAAATCGCGGGCTGATTTATTGAAATAACTCTGAGCGGCGGTTTCGGCCCCATAGAGGTTGTGACCCCAGTAGACCTGGTTTAGATACAGTTCGAGCAGTTCATTTTTATCTAAAATCTGTTCGAGGCGAATAGCCAGGACAGCTTCAGCGATTTTGCGGCTAAATTCTCGCTCTGGGGTCAGAAACAGGTTTTTTACCAACTGCATCGTCAGGGTGGATGCTCCCTCTACGGTCTGTCCTGATTCGAAGTTGGCCAAAGCCGCCCGAATCACTGCACCGGGGTTAATCCCTTGGTGAACGAAGAAATGACTATCTTCAATGGCGAGGACAGCGAGTTTGAGGTTATTGGAGATTTCCTCAAAGGGGATGACTTCGCGGTTGGCTTCATCATGGATGCTCAGGAGGAGCTGGCCATTTATATCGTAAATATGGCTAGTTTCCGTGGGCATATAGCTGCGTAATACCCGCACATCTGGGAGGTTGCGGAAACTAATAGCCAGTCCCACTAAGCCACCGGCGACCACCGAACTCCCAAGCAGTGTGGTTCCGAGGAGGGTGCTAGCGGTGACTTTGCCAACTGCTTGCACGAAGCGAAACAGTTGCATGGGGATTTGAGTTTTCTGGTTTCGATTTTGCCGAATGGTGTTACCTGACACAAAGCGCCTTCCTTACCAACGTTTGTTTTGAGAACTGTCCAACCCACGTGCATGGGAATGGGTTGAGTGGCGATCGCGCGATCGCCGCAACTTGAAACTCGGGGAACAACACGAGAGGGGGGGAGTAGACCGACTCTACACTATGAAACTCTACAGCATCGAAGCCCAAGTCAAATACTGGGGATTTGACTCTTAAGTGCAGATTGGGCAGATTCGTCTCCTGGGTGGGAATTTCAAGTTGGCCCATCTGGTCTGCTATTATAGCCACCTCATCACTACTAGCGCGCAATTTTTCCGAACCCATTTGCTATGACCCCTGATTTATCTTGGCTACACCGAGGAACGGAGGAGATTTTTCCCAATCGTGCTGACTCGAGCGATGAACGGGAAAACCTGGAGGTTTTGCTCACTCGTTGCGATCGCCCTTTGCGAGTTAAACTCGGCATTGACCCGACTGGCTCAGATTTGCACTTGGGCCATAGTATCCCCTTCAGGAAAATGCGGGCCTTTCAGGATGCCGGCCATACGGCGGTTCTGATTATTGGCGATTTTACAGCTCGTATTGGCGATCCTACGGGAAAATCAGAGGTGCGCCGCCAACTGACGGCTGAACAGGTGAAGGACAATGCCGAAACCTATTTGCAACAACTACGACCGATTTTAGATTTTGAGACTCCTGGCCGTTTGGAGATTCACTATAACTCACAATGGCTGAGTGACTTGGATTTATCGAAAATCCTGGAGTTGTTAGCCACGATGACTGTTGGGCAGATGTTAGCCAAAGAGGGGTTTTCCTTGCGTTATGAGGCGGGAAATCCCATTTATTTGCATGAGTTTCTCTATCCCTTGATGCAGGGCTATGATTCGGTGGCGATTGATGCGGATGTTGAACTCGGTGGAACGGATCAGAAGTTTAATCTGGCCGTCGGTCGTGATTTACAACGGCATTTTGGTAAAACGCCGCAGTTTGGGCTATTGCTGCCGATTTTGATTGGCACAGATGGGGTGCAGAAAATGTCCAAGTCTCTCAATAACTATGTCGGCTTAAAAGAGGATGCCCTGTCGATGTATTCCAAATTGGAGAAAACGGCAGATTCTCAGATTAACCAGTATTTTGAACTATTGACCAAGCAGCCGTTGGAGCAACTTCCCGAAAATCCTCGCGATCGCCAGAAATGTTTGGCTTTAGATATTGTGAGCCAATATCATGGTGAGGCCGCAGCCCTGGCCGCCCAACAGGCTGCGATGTCTCTTGTGGGTGGTGATATGTCAACAGGTGCTGACGCGGTGCCGGAGTTTTCCTTGTCAGAGGTGGAGTTTCCGGCCAAGCTGTTTTATATCCTAGGGGCCAGTGGTCTCTGCAAGAGTAGTGGTGAGGGCCGCCGGCAGATTCAGGGGGGTGCGGTGCGTTTAGATGGCGATCGCATCACGGATGTGAATATCAGTTTTGAATCGGCGGCGGACTTAGCCGGTAAGGTGTTACAGGTTGGTAAGAAAAAGTTTGTACGCTTGAGCGACTAGCGAGGGAACCGAGAGCGACGTGGGAACGAGGCTGCGAGATATCCAGGTGACTGAGGTGGTTGATGGTGACACCCTGAAGGTCAAAATCGACGAACAGGAGGAGTTTGTTCGTTTAATTTGTGTCGACACTGAAGAAAGCAGTCTTCATCCGGCGCCGGAAACGGCTAAGCCGGTGACGGAGGCGGGGATTGCGGCTGACAACATGGCCCATGAGTATTTTAGCCAAGGGAATGGGGATCTGTGTCAAGTTGATTTGGAGTTCGACAACGATGATTCCCCCCAGGACTGTTTACGTTGGCATCGGGGCAATTGTAGCCGCCTGGTTTGCTATGTTCATCGGGGAGATAGCCATTACAATCTGTTTACCGTTGAACAGGGCTGGAGTCCTTATTTTACGAAATATGGGCGATCGCGCCTCTATGATCGGCTCTTTACTCTGGCTGAGTTTGAGGCTCAGGCCCATCAGCGTAAAATTTGGAATCCTCAGGTGAACGCTCATGGGGCCTCTCGTAACTATTGCAGCCTGTCGGCTTGGTGGGCCTATCGCGCTGCTATTGTCGAGGATTTTCGCCGTGAGGGAGCCGCGTCAGGGGCAATTTCGGTGCAGTTAGACTATCCTCGGGTGTTGCAGGCGATCGAGGATGGGCGAGAGGTGACGGTATTTTGTGATCTCCAGGGTGGCATCCGTAAGCAGGTTGAGGGAGGTGCGATTATTTTTACGGGATCTCGTCTGTGTCCTCTCAAGTTTTGGATTCCCACCGCCTCGAACCCAGATGGTGAGGCCTTGGTGCGTTTAGTGTTGAATCGTTATGCTGGCCGCGGTCGAGGCTATGCCTATGTTCGGGGTCGGATTAGCTTGCATCGCGGTTTACCTCAGATGATTATCCGGCATCTTGAGCAACTGTGCGACTTTCCCAACCCGTTAACCTGAGGATTGATATCGGGGGAGGTGATGAGAGCCATAACATAATTCGATGTTATCGGGCTAGTTTTTTACAAAAATTTAGACTATACTGGTTCTATGGTTTTAACCATTCTTTAATAAACACCTGTTTTAGTAAACATCCCTTAAATTCAACCGAAACTCAACCGTTTGGGCGTGGCTTAACTCAACAGCCGCGCCTTTTTTGTGTCTAAGATTCAGAAAAACAGGTCAGGGGCAGGATTTGAGTCAAAAGCTGTAGAAATACCCTTTCAATCGAGGCAACAGACCGTTTAAGATGTTGGGCAAGCCGATAGGAGCGAGCTGAGGGCAATGGAGCCGTCACACCGTTCTGAGGCGATCGCCAGTGAACTGATAGGAGAGAGCAAGGACTCAGGACTTATGGAGCAAAGGGAAACGCGATTGACCAACCCCGACGGTATCGGCGATCGCTCGGTCGAAACCGTATTAACTGAGCTGACTCAGGATCTCAAACATCTGCAACAGGATCTCATCGTGCAACTGACGCGAGATGTCAGCCGTCTGCAAGCGGAGAAAACACGACTGCTCGATGATATCAGCCAACTACAAGATCGCTATCAACAACTCTCTCCCGGCCAACGTCCCCCTGCGCTGAGTGAATCAGACGATGAGCGTCAAGTGTGGGTGCAACAACTGGCGCAACTGGTGGCGGCCAGTCTCGAAGAACGGCTCTCAGCTCGCGTCGAGGAACTGGCCGCTCGCCAACTGCCTCCGAGCCGTCCCCGAGAAGCCTTGAGTGAGGGCGATCGCCTGCGAGATTCCGTCGATAGCCGTTTCCACCAAACCTATCGAGGACTGAGCCAGGAACTCGGCAACTACCGTAGCGATCTCTGGCAATCTCTGCATCAACTCGACAATCTACAACAACAAGGGGAAGCGCTCCTCGATACTCTCGTCAGTCGTTTAGGCCAGGAATTACGAGACGAGGCCAGCCAACCCACCCGGCCGAGTCTGTCTCCTGAGGCTTACCAGAATGGGACGGCAGACGCCCCCAGCGTTGGCTCGCCTCGGGCGACGGGCGAGGGGGTCACTCCCTCGGCGGAGGACAACAATCTCGTTCCCACGCCTCCAGTTCCGACGCCTGAAGCCCTAGAGTCCGAGGTGGAGGAGAATCAGCCTGTCCCCGAGGATGCACCGCCACCCCCAGCGCCTAAACCGGCCACTCAAGTGCAAACCGGACTGATTCTGGCTCTACTGTACTCGGCGGTTTTGTCCCTGTTTAACGTCAGCATCCGAGTCATTCTTAGCGAACAGACAATTTTAGGAGGAATCACCTGGGGAGGGATTATTTCCCCGAGTTTGGGCAACTCGATGCTGATTCTGTTTATGCGGATGGTGGTGGTGGTGGTGTTAATGCCATTGGTCGCCATGCAGCTGTATCCGCAATGGTGGGATGAACTGAAGAACTTTCAACAGCCTGAAAACCGCCGTCTGCAATATCAGGTGGTTTGGAGCGGTGTGGCTCTGTTTGCCTCCCAGGTTTTGATCTATATTGCCATCGGCAACATTCCCACGGCGGTGGCGATTACTCTGTTCTTCATTTTCCCCATTGTGACTGTGTTGGGGGCTTGGTTCCTCTTTGGCGCTCGACCGACTATAACCCGGTCCGTCATTATGGCTGTTATTCTCATCGGGAGCTTATCGGCTGTACCCGGAATCTTCACGATTTTTTCAGGAGGATTAGCCGGTGGCGGGTTAGTTTTGGGGAGTTTAACGGCGTTAGGCTCAGGGGTGGCTTTTGCGGGATATGTGTTACTGACACAGATTGCCTCGAAGCAACTGCACCCGATTTCCTTTAGCTTTGCCAATTTTGTCTGTGTGTTTGTCTTTTCCTTTGTGGGCTTAGTGGTGGTTGAGCGCTTGGATGCGACGATGAGCTTGCCGACTCAAAACATTGGTGGCTTACTCTGGGGCGGGTTTTGGTTGGGCCTGCTGACGCTGATTAGCTATGTTCTCAACAACTTTGCTATCCGTTATGCGGGGGCTTCTCTGGCTTCGATTGTTGGGGCAACTGGCCCGGTGATGACGGCGTTGTTGGGGTTCTTCTTAATTGGTGAACAGCTAACCGGCAACCAGATTTTTGGGATGTTAGTGGTTACGGCTGGTGTGGTGGCCTTGAGTTTAGAGCGGATGATGCTGGCTCGTAAGGGTTAGAGCGTTTGTCGAACCGCCAGAAACAAAGAAAAGACGCACCGTTTGGTGCGTCTTTTCTTTGGGAACGGAGAGGGAGGGATTCGAACCCTCGTTAGAGTTGCCCCTAAACAGCATTTCCAGTGCTGCGCCTTAAACCGCTCGGCCACCTCTCCTCAGAGACTGTATTGAGTTTTTCAGTCAGAGCTTTCCCATCTTAACAGAGATTTTGGCGATCGCCAAGCCCTTGGCAGAGTTTTGGCAGAAAATTTGGGGGAGAGTTTGGCGATCGCCCCTAAACAGCCCCGGCCAGCAAGGTCTAAGCCCCAATAGGGTCAGTTGAACGCCTATGAGCGCCTAGCGATGCAGTTGTAGTGTCCCCCTACTTTGCCGTAAGCTCAGATTGAACAAAAATAGCGACGCACTCCCCCACCTCGCGCCCTCGCAGGTGGGGGTCAAGGAGCCGCCGAGCTAACCCGAAAAGCTTTGGGGTATCATACCGTTATGGCAACCCAGAAACCCACCTCAATCATCCGTACAGACAAATGGAATCTTAACCCAACAGCCAAGCAGCGAGTTCTGCTGAGCCAAACGGTTAAGGTCTACCGTCGTGTCTGTCGGCATTTGATGGGAATTCTCTTAACCCATTGGTCATCTCTGGGAACGTTATCGAGCCAAAAACGGGTTCTAGCCGTCGAGAAACTCATTCACCAAACCGCGAAGAACCCCCAGCCAAAATATCAGCCATTTGACCAGACCTTTTACAAGTTCCCCAGCTACTACCGAAGAGCCGCCATCGTCTTCGCCGCTGGCCAAGTCAGCAGTTACATGACCCGGTATCAGGAATGGCAATCGGGAACTCGTCAGCGTCGGGATGCCAAGCCTCCAGGCCTCAACCCCAACAGCGGCTGTTATCCGACCCTGTATAAAGGTCAATGCTATAAGCTGCATGGAGACCACCACATCGAAATCAAGGTCTTTAACGGAACCGATTGGGTTTGGACAACCGTTCAAATTACAGGCCGACGAGAACGGCACACCGTAGACAGCAACAAGCTACTGTCGCCTTCCCTGATTTTTAATGAGGAGAAGAGGACTTGTCACCTATCGGTTCCCTTTGAGTGCCATCCCCCCCAACGAGAGGGAGATGGCAATGTGGTGAGTGTTGACCTGGGTATCAACACCACCGCGACTGTTGCAGTCGTGAATTTTGACGGCACTGTAATCCACCGTGAATTTATTCATCCGGGGAGAGACATAGATTGTCGAGATAAGCGACTGAAATCGGTATCGAAACGAGCAAGTAAGACAATGGGGAACGGTGGACGTCTCCAAAAAGGCTTCTGCTCCCATACCTATCGCAAGTGTCGCAACATCAACCGCCAAATTGGGCAGATTGTCTCGAAGCATATCGTGCAGATTGCCCGACAATTTAACGCCGATGCCATTATCTTTGAGAACCTGAAAGGATGGAAGGCTAAGGGAGGACGAAAACGGTCTAACCTGCGCCAACGCTTTCATGGATGGCTTAAAGGTATGATTCGAGACTTAACCGAGATGAAGTGGCAAGAGATGGGCGGTCAGGTGATTGATGTCGTGGCTGCTTATACCTCAAAGCTGGCTTATGACGGCAGTGGAGTGGTGCGGCGGGACTCTAAGAACTATGCGCTGGCTAAATTTTCTTCGGGCAAGCGGTACAATGCAGACCTCAATGGGGCGCTCAATATTGCTGCCCGAGGGATTCTTCAGCTCACTCGCCGAAAGGACAGTGAGGGACGTTCGAGCCAATGTTCTCGGCGTTCGCCTAGAAGCTGGGCTTGTTTGTGTGACCTGTGGACTCATGCAGTCTCAGGTTAGCACCGACACCCCCACCTCGCCCAAGGCAGGTGGGGTGAGCTTCATCAACGGATGATCCTCTCTATTTATCCTCTTCTATGACTCGTACCCATCAAATTCGCATTCACGATCGCCAAAACGGTAAAGACTACACCGTCACAGTTCCTGAAGATCGCTATATTCTGCAATCGGCGGAAAACCAGGGGGTAGAGTTGCCCTTCTCCTGTCGTAACGGGGCTTGTACGACTTGTGCCGTGCGGGTAATTTCGGGAGACTTGTACCAACCTGAAGCCATGGGCCTGTCGCCGGCCCTCCAGAAAAAAGGCTATGCTCTGCTATGTGTAAGTTATCCTCGTTCGGATATCGAGGTCGAGACCCAGGATGAAGATGAAGTGTATGAACTTCAGTTTGGTCGCTATTTCGGCAAGGGGAAAGTTCGCATGGGCTTGCCCCTCGATGAAGATTAGCCGCTATAGTGGCTAGGGGACAGCCCCTGAGTTAAAGTACACTGGTATCACTTTTGTTTTTTAAGTCCACGCTAAGGTAGAGGTTCGTGCATGGCATCCATTCGTGAGTTGCACCGAGAATTGATCAATAAAGAGCGATCGGCGGTTGAAATGACCCAGGAAACCCTCGATCGCATTGAAGCGTTGGAACCGCAACTTCACAGCTTTCTCCACGTGACGGCTGAAGCGGCGATCGCCCGGGCGCGGCGAGTGGATGCCAAAATTGCAGCGGGGGAGTCCATTGGACTGCTTGAGGGGATTCCCATCGCCATTAAGGATAATCTCTGTATGCGTGGGGTTCCCACCACTTGCGGCTCTCGGATTTTAGAAAACTATATCCCCCCTTACAATGCCACCGTCATTGAGAAATTAGAGGCGGCGGGGGCGGTTTTGCTGGGTAAAACCAATTTAGATGAGTTTGCTATGGGGAGTTCGACGGAGAACTCCGCCTATCAGGTGACGGCCAATCCTTGGGATACGGCCCGGGTTCCCGGTGGCTCGTCCGGTGGCTCGGCGGCGGCTGTGGCGGCCGATGAAGCGGTGGTGGCGTTAGGCTCGGATACCGGTGGCTCGATTCGCCAGCCGGCTTCGTTTTGTGGGGTGGTGGGGATGAAACCCACCTATGGTTTAGTCTCGCGCTATGGTTTGGTGGCCTACGCCTCGTCGTTGGATCAGATTGGTCCGTTTGGGCGCACCGTCGAGGATGCGGCGACCTTGTTGGAGGCGATCGCCGGCTATGATCCCCGCGATTCTACCAGTCTCAAAGTCGAGATTCCCCATTACTCCCGGGCCGTGAAGCCCAACCTCAAACCGAAAGGACGGTTACGGGTAGGAATTATTCAAGAAACCTTTGGCAAGGGCCTCGATCCTGAAGTAGAAACGGCCGTTAAAACCGCCGTGGAGGTCTTGCAAGAGTTGGGAACGGAGATTTCGGTGATTTCTTGTCCCACCTTTAGTTATGGCCTACCCACCTACTACATCATTGCTCCCTCGGAGGCCTCGGCTAATTTGGCTCGTTATGACGGAGTCAAGTATGGCTTACGGGTAGAGGAAGCCGATAATCTCCTGGAGATGTATGAGAAGACTCGCGCTCAAGGGTTTGGTCCGGAAGTTAAACGCCGGATTGTGATTGGGACGTATGCTCTCTCGGCGGGCTATTATGATGCCTATTATCTCAAAGCCCAGAAGGTACGGACGTTGATTTGTCAGGATTTCCAGAAGGCTTTTGCGCAAGCGGATGTATTAATTACCCCCACCTCGCCAACGACGGCCTTTAAGGCGGGGGAAAAAACCGATGATCCACTGAGTATGTATCTGTCGGATTTGATGACGATTCCGGTGAATTTGGCGGGATTACCGGCGTTGAGTCTTCCCTGTGGTTTTGATAGTCAAGGGTTGCCGATTGGGATGCAAATGATTGGCAATGTGCTTCAGGAGGAACGACTGTTAGAGATTGCTAATGCTTATGAACAGGCGACGCTGTGGCATACTCGTAGCCCCAAACTCTCGGTTTAGGGGGTTCGGCTGGGGGGTTAAGCCTTGCTAGCTTTGCTGACGCCGTTGGTGACGCTTTCGGGGGATTCGATCGCGACATCTCCCGGCGTGTCGGCACGGATGATTTCTAGGATTAGTTGTGCATCGCCGCTCATGGAATCTCGGAAGCGGCTGAGTTCGGCGTGGCTACTGGCGACTTTTTGGAGGAGTTTGCCGGTTTTGCGATCGCTGGCCAGTTCGAGTTCCTCGGGGGTGAGCGATCGCTCGTTGTCGAGTACGGCTTGTACGAGGCTCACCAGGGGACGTGCTTCTTGACAGGTTTGTTGATGGGTGACTTGCAGATTCAGGAGTTGACAGAGTTCCTGGGCACCGCGTTCGACGGGAAGGAGGGTTTGGGTATCGGTGGGTTCGGAGACGGCCATAATTGAGTCTTGATGAATTCCGTTGGCAAAGCGATCGGCGGGAAGTAAATCCTCTTCCCATAATTTTCGCACGAGTTCGATCGCCCCTTGACGGGTTTTGGGACTATCCCGCCGTCCAGACAGGCGCACTAAGGTTCCCACCCGTTGCTCTGGAGGCTGTTCAAGGTCATCGATAATCAGATAGTTTAGGGTTGGGGAAGACACGTGGCGGCGAGGGTTGCGTCAGACGGCGTTGGGACGATTGATGTTGCTCAATTCTTTTATCACAAACTTGTGTTTTTGTCAAGTATTTTGCAGACAAAAAAGCGAAACCGGGAAGACGATTTAGCTAAATTGACTCTAAATTTGTGACAGTTGTTAAGCAGACAAATCCTGTCACATCAAGCTAATAAATGGGAATTAAAGGGATTAAAATCAGGTAAATCACCGTTTCTCTAACCGGGCAACGCGATGGATTTGAGAATCTCTTAAATTAAGCCAAACTCCAGGGGTTATGCGGGCAAACGATCAGTATCATTGGGGTGTTATGGGTTGGGCGATCGCCATGGGGCTACTGATGGCCCCGGCTGGGATGGCCCAAGAGTCGAGGGAGTTCGGGGCTAGGAGGGCAACGGAGTCCCCAGGGGAGCGGATTCCCGAGGTTGTCCCTCAACAACGGCACTGTGAGGAGGAACCGAGTGGCTTCGGGTTACCAGGGTTTCAACCGGGAACGTCTAAACCCCAGGTTGAACGCATGATTGGAACCCCGGCGGCTGTACAACGAGGCTATTGGGGCAATAGTACGGCCCTGGTGTATTATCTAATTCCCAATCAGGTGAGTTTAGGATTTTTGTTTGATGATAAGTCCAATATTTTGCAACAGACGGAGGCCTCATTTCACCATGGGTTAGACGTGTCACTGGTGCTGTCTACGTTGAACAGTATGTTGGGCTGTCAACTCAATGAGGCGATCGAGGTGGGATTTTACCGTGTCTGGGAAGGGGACATCTCAGAGTACCGCTTCCAATTGGCGGCGATGGAGGGAGTCATCTTTTGGGAAAGTGACACCCACGTTTATATTGGAGTGTGGCAACAAGGCTTTCAATAGACTGCAATTGAACTGAGTTATGGCATCGTTTCCTCTATCTGCTTCGAAGTCCCGTCGCTACGCCATTGTCGGAACTGGTGCTATTGGCGGCTATTATGGTGCGAAACTACAACAAGCCGGGGTGGAGGTGCATTTCCTCACCCGCAGTGATTATGAGGTGATTCGTCAGCAGGGGTTGACGGTGGAATCTCCCGAGGGGAATTTTCAGCTAGGGGAGGTTCAAGCCTATCGGGATGTGGCGGAGATGCCTGCTTGTGATGTGGTGATTTTAGCTCTGAAAACCACTCAGAACAAGGTTTTGGGGGAGTTGTTGCCGCCTCTGTTGAAGCCCAATGGGGTGGTGTTGGTGTTGCAGAATGGGTTAGGAGTTGAGGATGAGGTGGCTGAGTGGGTGGGGGGCGATCGCGTTCTCGGGGGATTGTGTTTTATTTGTTCGAATAAGGTTGGCCCAGGCCAGATTCGTCATCTCGATTATGGGGCGATCGCCCTCGGAGACTATCACCCTGATTATACGCCGCAAGGGGTGACGGACCGGATGTGGGCGATCGCCCAGGATTTTGGGCGGGCTGAAATTCCCATGCAATTTCACGCGGATTTGCTGCTGGCCCGTTGGAAAAAACTGGTTTGGAACATTCCTTTTAACGGCTTATCGGTGGTGTTAGATGCTAAAACCGATCGCCTCATTGCAGATCCGAACAGTCGTCAAGCGGTGGAGTCGTTAATGGCTGAAGTGGTGGCGGGGGCGATGGCTTGTGGACGAGAGATTCCGCGATCGTTTGTCGAGGAGATGTTACACACCACCGAAAAGATGCCTCCCTATTTGACGAGTATGAAGTTAGATTTTGAGGGCCAACGACCCCTAGAAATTGAGGCAATTCTCGGGACTCCCCTACGTCGGGGAACTGCCGCTGGGGCAAGTTTGCCGCAAATGGCATTCTTGTATCATCAGTTGACCGTGTTAGACCGCTATAATCGGCGTTAGCGATCACCTTAGGCTCACGGGACTATCCTGTAAAAATACTGAGCTAGGACTAGGACTCAGTATTTTTACATTTTATTTCTCGATAGTTCTCCAATAGAGCCTTCGTGGCTACCGTTCCTGAGTTTATCGGCTTCTATATATTATGTTTTGTTAACTGGCCTTCTCAGTCCAAGAGTCTTTTGCCTAAGATGACATTAGTTTATCAAATTACCGAAGACTGTACAAGTTACCTCAATGTTGCAAGAAGGCTCCCGCCATAATCTTTGATTTGGCGGTGAGATGAATGGCAACCCACAAAAAAGAATACAGGATTTGTGCTTATC
>LJZT01000023.1 GCA_001314905.1 Phormidium sp. OSCR | reverse complement strand
TGATGCGGATGGGAATGTGACGACTCGTTATGAGTTAACGCCGATGGAACGTGAAGCCATTGAATATGCCCGTCAGAACAATGTCATGATTGTGGCCGCTGCTGGCAATGATGGTGATGTCATGTCGGCGTTGGGTCAAGCGTCGCAAGAGTTTGACAACATTATGACGGTGGGAGCCGCTGAACAGTTTGACCCCGATACCTCGGCTTGGCAAGGGGCTGACCGCACGGATTATTCCAGTTATGGTCAGGGGTTAGATGTTGTGGCCTATGGAGGAACGACGGAGAATCCCCAATTATCGTTAACTGGGGAAGGAACCAGTGCTATGGCGGGGACTTCTGTAGCGACAGCGAAAGTAACGGGTGCAGTGTCCCAGGTTTGGGCAGCTAATCCTGAGTTGAGTTATCGCCAGGTGGTGGAGATTATTCGCGATACGGCGACGGATTTGGGCGACACGGGAAATGATGCTGAGACTGGGGCTGGCTTGTTGAATCTGACAGCAGCAGTTCACTTGGCGAAGGTGACGAAGCCTGAGGAGCATCGTACACCGGCTCTCTTGAGTCCTGAAACTTGGAGTGGTGAGGGTGTCTTTACGCCAGGTGAACGGGCAGTTCAGAGTGTGGATGTGCCTCCAGAATATCGACGGCAGTATTACGGCTGGTTGGATTCTAGCAACCCTGCTGATACTTTTTCTTTCCAACTTGACAAAGCAAATCGTTTTGCTTCTTCCTTAGATTTCCCAGGAAATTTGGTATTGCGTCGAAATGGCCAAGTTATTGAAGAAGGAAGCTTCGAGCCAGATGCTTCTCTAGCAGCACGATTCCTGAATGCTGGTACACTGGAACCTGGAAACTATACCTTGACAGTCGATCGTGGAAGCTACTCTAAGATTGATCAATATGGTTTAATTATGAACTTCCTGGAGGGTAGTGTAGGTGAGGAAACTCCTGCAATTCATTTTCTACCCGCCAAGCAAGTTGTTCAACCTCAACCAACTCCAACTCCAACTCCAACTCCAACTCCAACTCCAACTCCAACCCCAACTCCAACCCCAACTCCATCGCCCTCACCAGAAGAAGTAGCCGCTAAGAAACGGGCAGCCGATATGATTCGTGCAGTTTATGAGGCGAATCGTGATCGTTTGGGCAATTCACGGCGAGATATCCAAATTTTCGAGCAGGCATTTGATGGGGTGAATATGCCTGCGGTTCAATACTTTGATGGTGGGTATATTATTTGGAATGGTCAGAAAGCAATTCCTTACTTTTCGGGAACTGGGAAAGCTTTGCCTGATGACATTGACCTTCCTTCAACTGTTAAACCAATTTGGGATGTTGTTCCATCCAGTAATGTAACTAGGGTTCCAGATGGTCGTCACACCTATCCTAATATGCAAGGTAGTAGCGAATACTGGGTAGATTTAAAAGGCAGTAAAAACGATATTAGTTTGGCGGTACGGGATACAGTCTTGGCTCACCCTGACTTACGCACCACTGTTTATCGCAAATTCGACGATGGTCGGCTGCAACAGGTTCCCCTGACTGACAGGGACTCTAGTGATAATTATGCAAATTACCGAGATTTACCGGCTGGAAAATATCTAATCAAGGTGGATGTTGAGCAGTCGAAAGCCAATAATCCCTACCGGATGATTGTGAATTTAGACCAAGCTGGAGGGACTTTAGAAACAGCTCGGAATTTGGATGCCGAGTATGGCAAAATTGATGGTAAGCGCATCATTGTTAGCGATCATGTAGGTGTTCCCACAGGTGACAAAGATTTATATGCGTTTACCACTAGCGACTTTCAGCCAAGTTTGGCATTTGCAGTTCGTAGTTTGTACAGCGACTTGAATGAAGTCACCAAGAAGCGGCTACTGGACGGTGATATCAAGATGCGGTTGTTGGATGCTAATGGCGATGAGGTATTGTCAGTTGATTCTAAAAATCGTCGGCCAACATTTGCAGCCAAAAAACTGGAACCCAATAGCAAATACTATGTGGAAGTTAAGGCTAAAAACGGTTCTCGGACTAACTACGATTTAGTCTTAAATTTTGAGCAACTCTGGGCACCACATGGACGACATGAGTTTGACGGATTGACGGGGCAACTTGAGTACAAGTTCTTGGTTGATAGTGATGCGACCGATCGCACTCTACATACAGCAGTTCGCGATGCTCGTGGTAAGACAATTGACTCTCGTCACTACACCTCGACGGTCTACCGAAAACAGAATGGGCAATGGGTTGCTGTCAATCCAAATAGTGCGGGTAATAGTGTATTACGCTATGATTCTCTCCGTCCTGGTGAGTATCGGGTTGTGATGACGCCTAAACCATGGATGCCTTCATCTAACAATTACACCTTTGTTCATAACTTAGATCAGGCAGGGCAGAGTCGATCTAAGGCTCGGAATCTAGGTAACATTGGCGGCAAACGGGTGACGAGGAACGATCATGTTGGAATCCCAACTGGCGATTTGGATTACTACAAGTTCTCCACTGGTTCAGATCCTCGCCTCTTGCATTTTGCAGTTCGTCATCCCAGTGGGAGTGGTCGTCTGGAGGGAGATTTTGAGTTTGTTCTGTATGACAAGAATGGCAAGCAGTTGAAGAAAGTTAATTCTAAGAATCGGCAGTCGATCCATGAAACCTATGATTTGGATGCAAATAGCGAGTACTATGTTCGGGTGAAGGCTCAATCTGGTCATTCTGGTAACTATCACTTGGTTTTGAATGCGGAGACGAAACGGACCGTTAAACCCGATCCAAAACCACAAAATTCTGATATTACTATTCGTCTTGATTTTTATGGTAGTTTTACGACTGCGCAAAGGAATGCTATGCAACAAGCTGCTAAAAACTGGGAAGCGATTATTACCCGTGATAAAGTTTCAAGCGGCCCCCTACAAATTGCCATCACTCAGGGAACTAAAAGGATGAATGGTGCAAATTGGCCAGGTAATTGGGCAGAGGCAACATGGGCTGAGTATGAACACCAGAAAAATACTCGATATGATCTCACGCCAAACTATCAAGGTCAGAAGCGTATTCATTTCAATAGTTCTAAGCTAGGCACACTTTCTAAAAATCTTCTGGTTCGTTTGGCAATGCATGAAATTGGCCATGCATTGGGTTTGGATGATGCACAGTATGATTCTAGTTTAGGGATGGATGGACTTATGGATTTGTATGGACTTGATATGAAGATAACATCGGGGATTTACAAACGATTGGAGTGGATGGGTTATGGTGTAAATCGCAATGCATCTGTGAATTGGTGGTAAATTAGTAACCGACATTCCGCAGGTTGCTCAACTCAATAAATGGTGCGTCAGCCGTGACGCTGCTCTTTTGCATCGATTAATCGCTCTGACGCACCCTACAATTGAATCGTAGGGTGCGTCAGTGACAGTAGGGTGTGTTCCGGCTGCTTAACTCTTAGATTTTGCCTACAAAATCAAGCGTGCCGGAACGCACCGATTCGGGGATAAAACTGGACAACATCAATGATGGACAATTGCCAGATTACAGCTCTGGTGCGTTGCGGCAGCTTGTAAATTGTCCCCTTAAGTTCCCATGGGTTTGAGCCGCAACACACCCTACCATGACTGATTTATCATACATTTTTGAATATCTCCGTCGCTAAATTCAACCAGTAAATTATAGTCTTGAATAACCTGAGCAACACGAATTCGGGGCAGCTTTATCAAGCTATCTCGAATCATTCGTTTGGGGAATTTTTGGCATGAATTTTACATTCTAAGCATGGTTCTACAACATTGTGGATTTCACAGGGTTGTGCCATAGGCGATCGCCGGATTTGACCGATAGACTTTGATATGGCTTAATGATCGCCCCCCCGTCGGATTATAGCAGGTCCTGATCGCCACTCATTCCCCACCCGGCCAGAGGAGGCGATCGCAAATTGCTTTATAAAGTTTCGGTAAAGTTTTCCCTAAAGATTAGAATTAAACTTGCACAATCGTTGCCCTGAATAGGTTTCAGCAATTTTCTACAAGGTCTTAGAGTGAAGAGTTTATTCCTGATTTTGTAAACTTGTATTACAATATGACCGCACTTCTGTAAAATTGCCGGAAAAATCCTGACAGATTATTGTCCCCTTGTCTACTGACAAAAATGGGCTATTTTTAGGTAGCTTTATATAAGCTTTAAAAAGAGGTTTTCAAGATTGTGATAGGTTAGTTGCAGACCTGGATAACCGAAGTTTAATCCCTAAGCCTGAATTCCATTTAGACCACTGCCACAGGAACAAAAGAAAAGGGACAGTTCTAGGGAGATGGCTTTGATGATCTAGACCGCCACATACTAACCTGAGGTAAATCACCATGTTTTCAAAACTCAATCAAGCAACAGCAACAGTTTTCATCGCCGGAATTTCGGGGCTTTCGTTAGCAACCTTCTCGACCTCCGCATCAGCGGCTACCCTGCATAACGGTTGGCACTACTCCATTGACTCATTCAATGACAGCATGGCTGGTTATGAGGTTGGAGGAACTCCCTATGAAATTTACGGAACGGCACTGCAACAGACCGATGACAGTATCTTTTTTGCCATTAACTCCAACTTGGCTCTTGAAGGTAAATCCAGCCAATATGCTGAAAATGGACATACTGGTTGGGGAGACTTACTCTTCAATTTCTCAGGTAATGATCTAGACACAGCAAATGCGAATGGAGACCTGTTTGGAATTCGTTTTGCTGAGAACAGTGAATCCGGGGTCAGCGAACTGGGAGTTTACGAAAATGTCAGGGCGACTGATATTGCACAACGGAATGGAAACCTACTCACTGATGCCAGTCTTTCGGGTTATATTAACTGGATTACCCAGCATGGCGGAAATCCTCAAGCCGGTGATTTGAGTATCACAGATTCCTACTTCAACCCCAACCGCCATGTTCCTAATAGTATGGTCTCTGGAACCAAAATTGGTGATATTCAGTTCTTGAGCAATATCAATGATTTGGGGCTTGATTTTGGTCACTTTGGTGCAACGGGAACGCATACCATCGCTTTCCAATTTGACCGGCATCTTCTCCCGGATGGTGAGTATGTTTATACTCTGGCTCCTGAATGTGATAATGACATCATTGCTGGGATTGGCAATTTGGAGCCTCGTCCAGTTCCAGAACCCTCATCTGCTCTGGCTCTAGGACTGGTGACTTTGGCGGCTGGTGCCTTAAAATCACGCCGTCGTTCAAGCCATGATAGTAGCCAGATGAGTTAGGACGGTGACGACCCGGCTTGAGATATCCCTTGACTGAGATTCCGAGCTGGGTTTGACTGGACAATTAATAGCGGTAGGGTGCGTCCTGGCTTTCTTCAAATCTTGAATTTTGGTAACAAGATTAAGCTAGCTGGAACGCACCGATTCATGAGGTTAAACAAACCAATTCTCAATAATTAGCCCTTCAAAATTAACAAAATCCGAAACATTACGAGTCACAAGAATTAAATGATTGACTCTTGCGATCGCCGCAATTTGACCATCTGGGTATGAGGGCATCCGACCCAGAGTTGTCAGCCTAGCACGTTCGGCTGCAAACCATCTGGCCGCAGCATCACAGTACGGCAGAATGGGCATTTTGTTTTGGATAACCTCTGTTAAGTAATTGGACAAATTACGTCTTCGTCGAGACTCAGGTGATCGGTATAATCCATAAAGAAGCTCATGCCATGTTACCGAGGCGATCGCAGAATTTTCCAGATTTCGGCGAAAGTTATCTAAAAACGTTTCATTGGGCTGTAGTTTAACACTTTCGGAAATAATATTGGTGTCCAGTAAAAACGTTACGCTCATCACCAGCAAGGTTTTTCAGGAGTTGGAGTTGGGTCGCGAACATCAGCAAAAATTTCATCACCATCCAAATCAATTTCCTCTGAAGTTATTCGATCGCGGAACCTGTCAAAAGCGTCTAAAATACTCTCTGATTGAGCTGACGTGATTTTGGCAATCGGCTGGTCGGCTTGAAAAACAACAAAACTTTCCCCAGCTTGAGCGCGTTGAAGATAGTGGCTCAAATCTTGAGTAATTTCTTCTACGGTAATTTTATTCATACATCAATTGCCTGCCAAACTGATATAACAGCTATCGTCAATTATATCTTTAATCAACAATTGAGGCTCGGTATAACACCTTCTAGCCTCAATGACCCATGGATAGTTCCTGATTTTCGGTCAAGTGTTAAGTTTCATAACAGATCGGGGCAATTCCCGTAAAAACGCCCCCCAGGAAACGACAGATTAGTGACGAGGTGTCTTGTAACCGGCCAACGTGGCTCAGCCGGACATCCCGTTACCCCAGCCAGACTGGTGATAGCCAGACCGCCGGGTGTTGTTGACGCATCTATCACGACCCATGACATCTCAACCTCAAAACCAAAATGCTTCTCCGTTGCGCGTGGTTCCTCCCACACCGGAGACTCCCGAGAAACAGCCGGCCCCCGCTCCCGCCGCTGAGAGTCCTGAGACAGTCCCCGAAGCCACGTCGGCTAAGTCGGACTCCCAACCGGCTCGACATCGTTGGCTCTGGGTGGGAACAGCTTTGGTGGCTCTGGGGGCCGGTGGCTTGATTCCGCTTCCCCATCATGTGAATGGGGATGCTACTCTGAAAACTCTCCCAGGTCAACGACAAACGATTCATATGGACCGGCCAGGACGGGTTCAGCTGCGGGTGTTTCCTCTTCAGAGGGTTCAGCCTGGGGATGTGGTGCTGTCCATCGACAGTGAAGATATCGCGGACCGTCTGGCGGAGGTGGAACGATCGCTGCAAGAGGAGGAAGCCGCTCTTGAGGTGGCTCAACAGCGCTTGGCGCGATCGCAACAACGGGAAGAACAAGCGAACGAGGAGTTGCAACAAGCTCAGGGTCGCCTGGATGCTCATCTGGCTGATATGCGGGCGATTCAGGGTGGACCTGGGATTCCTCAGACTCGCCGCTTTCAAGAGGAGCGCGGCGGGGTTGAGGCTCAGGGGGAGAGCGATCGCTATGAAGTTGAACGCCTCCAGGGTGAAGTACGAGAACTTGAAGATCGTCAAGAGGCGATCGTCCGAGAACTAAGTTTTTGGTCAGCTCAGAAAAAACACCATCAGGAAGAGCTAGACGAGTTACAACCTTACATCGGTGAAGTTCTTCAGACCTCTCATCCGGTTGTTCGTGACCACGAAGATAAGCTTGTCAATGCTGAAGACAGGATATTCCAACTCGAAAGTGAGCAAGAGCAAAACCAAGCTCGTCTTCAACAAATTCAGAGCCAGATCCGAGGCCAGGAAGCCTCCTTGACCCAACGACGTCATCAAGCCAATGTGACTCGTGAACAAGAACAACAGGTCGGTTGGGACTTCGATCAGAAACGGATGGACTTGCAAGAACAACGCGATCGCCACTACAACGAACGTGCGATCGCCCGCAATGACGTCGAAACCGCAACCATCCAGGTGCAAACCCATCGCGAGGCGATCGTTGCTCGCCAGGGCCAACTCCAAGACCTCCGCGATCGTCAATCCGAACTCACCAAAACCGCAACCATCTCGGGAATCGTATTAAATCAAAACCTTGACCGACGTGACGGCGCCTTTATTCCCGCAGGAGAAGAGGTTTTATCCATTGCCAACCTCGCCTATTTAGAAGTCACCGCTCAAATTTCACAAGCCGACTATCATCTCGTTAAGCAACAACAAAAGGAACGACAACCTGTCGAGTTTCGGATGCCCAACCAACCCCGAAACATTAAATACACGTCCAGAATTGATACCATTCGTCCTCTGACCAATCGCCAAGATTCCGGTGTTGAAGATGTCTTTGAAGTAACCTTTCAGATTGAAAATCAAGATTATCTTCGCCTTCCTGAAGATAAAGGCTACGTTCACATTCGCACCGAAAATCGGAACCTTTACCAGAAAATACAACACCAATTTGGTCGCCTCATTGACCTCCCTCGTTTCTTCCCCTGGGTCTCCGAGGACGACTCCTAATCCATATCGTTCAACTACCGTCCTGAATCTCGGGGTGGGCCAGTCCCACCCCGTTTTGTGATCAGCCGTCACTCCCATTCCCTCCATCTCAACCGAATCTGGATTGCAAAGTTTCTGTGAAGATTCTGTGAAGACAAGACGCATCCGGGTAAAAAAGCGCCGAAATCCTTACCCCACAAACCTTACCGCCATTGATGCTCCCTTCAGTGAAGCCGCCATTTTTCCCGACAATGTAAACAAATATTACAATATCAGCCGACTTCCGTAAAACAGCCCCAAAAAAACTGACAGATCTAATTGGCCTATTTTTAAAACCCATAAAACCCCCCAAATTCAAACCTAAATCTTCACAGAAACTTTATTAAAACCTTCCGGAAGTTGGTATAGAGTGAAACCAGCGAAAAATAGGTTATTGATCAGTCCCTTAACGGACCATCCGAACGAGACCTATCCCTAAATCTAACCATCGTCTGCCATTTCAATCTTGCGAGTTCGGAGCATCTACGATTATGTCCCCCTTCAATCCCCGTTCCTGGTTTAACCGTCGTTTTCATCAAGACTCCCCCGAGGCGAAGACCCCAGAAGACTTCGACCAAACCTTTATCCTAGAACCCATCTATACCCCTGGAGGGCTGATAGATGGTGCTGATGACTCAGAGGGGTTAGACTTAGACCCCCTTGATGACCCCAGTGATGTCCTGACCCCCGAAGATGACGGCGGTTTACCGGACGATGGGGAGACGATGGGGGATGAGGGTGAAGCCGATGTGGAAGACGCAGAGACTGACCCAGGCGAGAACGACCCAGGCGAGAACGACCCAGGCGAGAACGACGATATCAGCAATGTTGGGGACGACATTGATATTGATGACGAGTATATTCCCGACGGGGACATTGGCGAGACCATTCCCTATGCTGAAGAGGATGAAGACCTCAGCCAAACTCAGGATTCAGTAGACGACGGGGAGAATTCCTTGGATGGTGACTCAGATATCCCGAATGATGAAGGGGAGACGAATGATAAGGAGTCAACAGGGGATGAGAGTGCCGATTCTGAAGACAATTCAGAAGACGAGATTGACGATGAGATTGAGAATGAGACGGAGTTAGAAGACAATCCGGAAGACGAGATTAACAACGAGACTGAGAATGAGTTAGAAGACAACCCAGAAGATGACCCAGAAAACGAGATTGAGAATGAGTTAGACGACAACCCAGAAGATGACCCAGAAAACGAGACTGAGAATGAGTTAGAAGACAACCCAGAAGATGACCCAGAAAACGAGATTGAGAATGAGTTAGACGACAACCCAGAAGACGACACTGAGAACCTGGGTGACAGCGAAAATGACAGCGACTCGGAGGAAAACACCACTGACGCAGAAAACGAGGACTCCGAAAACGAAGACTCCGAAAATGACGACGAGGGCGATTTAGACGAGGAAACTGAAGAGGACGAAGAAGATGAGGACGAGAATCCTCTCGCCTTTGACGTTCCTGAGTTCAATCGGGGTGTTTTCCAAGTCGGGGCCAGCGGTGACGTTGACGTAGACTTCCTCTTTGACGGCGGACGCTACCAGGGAGAAGTGGCCTTCTTTAGTCTGGCCGGCCTCGATGAAATGGAGTTTGACAGCATCGACGACTTCATCGCCACCGCCGCACAACGAGCCGCCAGTGGGTCCGAACAGGGTCATATCGTTATCAATGTTCAAGATGAAGGCGCACGCTTTACTGGGTCTCTCTTTGGCGAACCCGATTGGAATAGCGGCCCCTATCAGGGAGTCAAAACCTTCAACATGACCCCCGGTGATGAGTTTGGGGTGATGCTGGTTCCCAATGGCCGGGTTTCCGACGTTCTGGACAATCCCAGTATTGGCGGCGCGAAACGTCCCCTATTCTCCCTATCCACCAGCAACCCTAACGATGAATTTCATCTCGGTCAAATTGCCGACTTAACCGGAGATGGCAATACCTTTGTCCTTGAAGACAAACGCTTTGAGCGCAGTGACTGGGACTATGACGATGTCATCTTCCAGATTCGGGGTGCTGTGGGGGATGCGGTTCATGTCAGCGACGTGATTGACCCCGAGTTGGACTGGCGACAAGATGACATGGGGAAAGCCTTGCTGGCCTATACCGACCCCTATCTGGCCACCAGTGAACAACTGGATTTAGCTGAGTTGGCCGCTGAGTCGGACGGTGGACCCGATGGCGATGACGCCTCGGAGTCCTCAGACTCCACTTCAGACTCCGCCGGTCCCGATTCCGAAGCCGAGGAGTTAGAGGCGGCGGAAACGGACACGGAAACCGATTCCGATGAGACGGAGGCGGATGAAGATGACAGCGATGAGGCTCAGACCGAGGCGGATAACTCTGAGTCGGATGATGCCGCTGAGGCGTCGGAGTCAACGGAGTCAACGGAGTCGGGAAACAGCTCAAGCCAGGAGAGTTCCTCAAGTGCAACAGATAGTGCAACAGATAGCGAAACCGATAATGAAACAGATAGCGCAACAGATAGCGCAACAGATAGCGAAACCGATAATGAAACAGATAGCGCAACAGATAGCGAAACCGATGATGAGACAGATGATGAAACGGGGACTGAACCTCAAGAGTCGTCCTCTGACAGTGAGGTGACAGCCTCAGACGCCAGTGAAACCGAGACCGAGACGGAGACTGAAACGGAGACCAAAACCGGGACTGAGACCGAAAACCCAGAGGGGTCTGACGGTTCCGCTGAGGTTAGTGAAACTCAAGACGAGTCTGGTTCCCAAGACCCTGTGGCGGACTCTGACGTAGACAGGACCTCCGACGAGAGCGACCCGGCGGAGTCTGACCGTCCGGCGACGCCGCAACCGTTTGAGTTTCCCAAGCAAGACCAGACCCTGGTGGGCATTATTGACACCGGGTTTGCCCAGGATAATCCCGATTTAGACTACAACAACCTCATTCTGGGACAGGACCTAGTGGATGGGGATGATAACCCCCTCTTGGCTCCCGGTGAAGGCAATGAACATGGAACCCATCTCTTGGGACTGATTGCGGCTCAACAGGACAATGACCTTGGCATTGATGGTATCAATCCCGACGCGCCGATTTGGTTGGGTCGTGCTGTGGGGTCGGGAGACTGGGCCAGTTCCCTGGTGGAATTTGTGGATGCGGCCCAAGAGGCGGGCCAGCCGAATGCGGTGGTGAATCTGAGTTTGGACTTGACTGAGATTGACGCGGAGGGCAATGTGACCCCTCGCTATGAGTTGACGGCCCAGGAACGAACGGCTCTGGAGTATGCCCGTCAACAGGGGGTGTTGGTGGTCGCGGCGGCGGGGAATCAGGGAGGAACCCTCTCGGGTTTGGCACAAGCGGCTCGGGAATTTGACAATGTGCTGACGGTGGGTGCGGCGGAAGAGTTTGACCCCAACGTGGCAGTGGCCCAGGGTCATGACCGTGCCGACTATTCCAACGTTGGGGCAGGATTGGGATTGGTTGCCCCTGGGGGAACAGCGGAGAATCCCGTGGTTTCGACGGTGGGAGATGACCTGGGAACTCTGGCGGGAACTTCCGTAGCGACGGCGCGGGTGACGGGGGCTACCTCCCAGGTTTGGGCCGCGAATCCTGAGTTGAGTTATCGCCAAGTGATGGAGATTCTGCAAACCACGGCGACGGATTTGGGGACTCCCAACTGGAATGCGGAAACGGGAGCGGGTCTGTTGAATTTGGTGGCGGCGGTGCATCTGGCGAAGGCGACAAAACCGCAAGCCTATGACCCCAGTCCCATTGAGATTGGGGAGAATCCTCGCTGGCGTTATATTGTTCGACCTGGGGAGACTCCGGCAGGGATTGCCGAGGAGCAACTGGGGGATGAGGCGGCTTGGTCGGAGATTCGGGATTCAGAGGGGAATCCTGTGTTGGGACCCGATGAGGTCTTGCCGCCGGGAACGGTGGTGGACTTGCCGGTGTATTGGGGTGGCTCTGTGAATCGGGAGGTGGAGTCTCCGTTGAGGGAGCCGCAGCCGTTGACTCCGGCGAATCAGGAACCTGAGGATTTACAGTTGTCCTTGAGCCGACTTTATAATCCTGGGGAGACGCTTCGGGTCTCAGGTTGGGTGAGTGATGCCGATGGTGCTGATGACCTGGAACGGGTTGAGTTGTGGTTACGACAAGATGGTGGGGATTGGCTTGAGGTTGGCGAAACCAGCGAGTTTGCCATTGACCCCAATCACCCAGACTGGGGCGGGTTTGAGCAAGAGTTGAGCGGGTTAACACCGGGTCAGTATGAGTTACGGGCGATTCCTCATGACCAGAGTGGTGAGGTGGGTCAGCCAGTCAGTCATTCCTTTACGGTGCTGTCTGTTTCAGAAGACCAGCATCTGTCAGAACGGGTGAAACAGGCAATTACCCAAGCCATGAACTTAGACGCCTATCATCCTGATATTTTGGCGTTAACGGAACAATGGGTGGTCAGTGTCAAAAATGGAGAATCCCCTGAGGCGTTGGCTCAACAGCTTGGTGGGACGGTGTTGGAACCTACGGGACATATTCCTAATACCTATGTTTGGAAATTTGATGGGGACAATGACCCCTATGACATTGCGGCGGCGATGGACGGAGTTAGTGAGATTGAGTTTGCTTATCCGTTGGTCGATTTACCCATTGATTGGCATGACCCAACTCTAAGCGTTGACTCTCCACCTTTTAATGTCAACAATTCTAGCTATTCATGGCATCTGGAGAATACTGGACAAACTGGCGGTCAGTCAGGGGTTGATAGCCGGGTTAAGTTGGCTTGGGATAACCATGGGGTATCCGGCCAAGGAGCAACCATTGGTGTTGTCGATACAGGTTTTGATTACAACCATCTCAACTTACGTGATAATTATCAAGCTCATCTCAGTTATGACTTTGATGAAGATAACGACGACCCCAGTTATATTCTTTCCGTTACCTCAGGTTTGGCTCGCTCTAGGAGCATTAAACCTGGGGAGACCTATGACGTAAAATGGGACGATGGTTCCTGGTCAATTTATGATATTAAGGGACATATATCTAACCTGGATTTGAATTTGAAGGGAGTCCGTCTTGGGGATAACTCCCAAATTGAGGACGTGGAAATGTCTTTGATTAGTCCCAATGGGCAGGAGTTTCGCTTGTCGGACTTAGAGGCGGGTGAAAAAACCTATTCAACCGATGTTTTCAATGGAAAAAGCCCCAATGCTCCGAATGCTAATCATCCCTGGAAACTGAAAATCACCAATCATAATTCTGAGGATATTCTTTTGGAACGCGATACCTCGGTTAAGTTTGAGGTAGTGAATCCTCATGGAACCCAAGTGGCTGGAGCAGCCATCGCTAACTCAGCGGGAGAGGAGAGGGGAGTCGCCCCAGGAGCAGCTTGGGCTGGATTACAGCTAGGCAATTATGGATTTACAGACTCGGCAATTTCTAAGACACTTTCTCATGAAAAACAGGCAATTGATATCTATAACAATAGTTGGGGGACAACCTTTAGAGGTGTATCGTTACCGGGTGCTACCTGGACTCTAGAAAATGGAGTGGAGACGGGGCGAAATGATTTAGGAAATGCTTTTATTTTTTCCGGGGGGAATAGCCGGCAGCAACATGATAACGTCAACTATAATCCCTTAGCAAACTCTCGGTATACTTTAGCCGTGGGAGCTGTTGATCATGTAGGAAATCAGGCAGTTTATAGTACCCCAGGTGCGCCGCTGTTTTTGTCAGCCCCTTCAGCGAATACTCACGCAATTTCCTATTCTGGTAATCCTCAAAGTATTTCTAATAATGGATCAGTTTTATCGGTTGATTTGGGAGAATTTCCAGGATTATCTAGTTCCGAACTTATCAATAGTTTGCAGGTTCAGCTAGGAATTAATCATGCTCAGTATGAAGATTTGGAGGTCAGTCTGGTCCGCGTGGGAGAAGATGGTACTGAAACTCGGGCAAAGTTATTTAGCGATGTTCCTTTTGAAAAACCCGACAAAGAAGATTGGACGGTTAATTTTTCTGATATTTTCCTTCAGGAGTTGCCCGATCATACTGCTCTCTTCAAGGGTGATTTTCGTCCAGAAGAAAGTTTAGATATCTTTACTCACCAAGAGGCTAGTGGAACTTGGAGCGTTGAAGTTCGAGGACTGAATCCAAATAATTCGCACGAGTCACTCGGCAGTGCAGCGGTGTTCTTAAATACTGCGGGAATTGCCACCACGGATATCCAAACAGATGCCGGGAGTAGTGCTGGAAACTGGACGAATCAATTCGGTGGAACTTCAGCGGCGGCTCCTATTGTTTCCGGGGTCATTGCCTTGATGTTAGAGGTGAATCCTGACCTGACCTGGCGTGATATTCAGCATATTTTGGTTGAGACCGCGAATCGGGAGGCAATCCATGATGAAAATGCCGACTGGAGTGGTTCCCCTGAGGATGCTATTCGTCATAGTCATCAGTATGGTTTTGGCATGGTGGATGCTGACGCGGCAGTAGCAGCCGCGAAGAGTTGGGTTCCAGTGGCGCCAGAAACCTCGCTTACGGTGAAAGACCTACCTCATATCCAAAACAGCCGTATTCCTAAGAATGATCCCGAGGGTGTGAGTTCTTCAATTGAGATCGAGGATGATTTAACGCTTGAATGGGTCGAGATTGATTTCCAAGGAAATCACCCCACGCCTCAGAATTTAACGCTGGAGTTAGTCCATACTTATACGACAGCGGAAGGAGAGGAAAAAACGACTGTATCTGAGTTAGCAAGTCCCTATGAAATTAGTAAAAAAATTGGTCAACCTGCTAATCCTGATGATTGGTGGTTTACATCGGTTCGGCATTGGGGGGAAACGTCTCAGGGAACTTGGACGCTACGGGTGGCCAATGATGGCAATGACTCATCAGTCTTGTCAACTGGGAATGACGATCAGGAGACGGAGGGAATTTGGGACGGTTGGACTTTGACACTTCATGGAACGGAGCCGATTCAGGAATCTGACTATCCTAAACAGGGTTATGTGAATGATAAGGTGGGTAACTTGCCGCTCAATCTACGGGAAGGACCTTCAATTGATTACCATGCTCCTGATGTTCTGGAAAAGGGGACAAGTTTAACAATTTTACGTCCAGTGACTGGTGGAGATTATGAGACCCCTGAGGGTGAAATTCGTTCCGATTGGTATGAGGTGGAAGTTGGAGGTCAAACAGGTTATGTTGCTGCTTATTTTGTTGAATATGGGAATCCATTAACTCCCCCTGATGAGGACGGCAGTTCATTAGAGTTTGATATCGATGCTTGGAGGGAACAGAACTTTGAGTGGGAGCAATACTCAACTTCAGATTCTGAAGACCTGACGAATTTATCAGAAAACAATCTCGGTCATTTACACTCGACCACGAGGCAATGGATTCTCGATACGAACAACAGTGTTGAGCTTCCTGATGGTGATGTATTAGTCCCCATTTCCAAGTTTGATGGACGGTATTACCGATGGACTCGTGAGATATTACAGGATGACCTGGTCTCCATTGCACAGCAAAGTTTAGGGGATACATCAGAAGATGTCCAGAACTTTATCCTAAAAATGAATCAGAATTTAATGCCAGGATTCCATGGTGATGGACTCAGCATAGGGGCTTTGGGACTGATTCCCTATGAAGTTTCTGAAGATGAACTGAATCTGTATTCGGCTACTAGCGATGGAGATGAGGGAGAAACTTCTCCCCCTGATATTCCCACCAATTTGAGGTTTGAGCGAAATGGAGACCGTGTGACGTTGAGTTGGGATGCTGTCGCCGATGAGGGAACATCTCAAGGGAATTTGACCTATAACTTGCGAGTCGGCACTACACCCGGTGGTTCGGATATTGTCGATGCAACTCGTCAAGACGCTGAACTGGGTAATGTCGCTGAAAATACCAGTTGGACGTTGGATGATTTGCCTCCGGGGTCTTATTACTGGAGCGTGCAGGCGGTGGATGGTGGTTTTGCCAGTTCGGAATTTGCATCTGAGCAGAGTTTTACAATAGAGGAGCCGGTTTTTAAAGTTGGGGAAGAGTTTCAAGTTAATACTTATACCGATGACGATCAGCTAAGGCCATCAGTCACGAGGTTAGCCGATGGAGGCTTTGTCGTGACTTGGCACTCTGAGGGTCAGGATGGTTCTGGCCATGGTGTCTACGGTCAACGTTACGATAGCAAGGGCCACCCCGTCGGGTCTGAATTTCAAGTCAATACTCATGCTGACGAGTCTCAGCGGCACCCATCAGTGACGGGATTATCGGATGGAGGCTTTATCGTGACTTGGAGTTCACCTGATGGTTCCGGGTATGGAATCTACGGTCAACGTTACGACAGCCATAGCCATCCCGTCGGTTCCGAATTTCAAGTCAACACTTATACCGATGGAGTTCAGGTGTATTCATCAGTGACGGGATTATCGGATGGAGGCTTTGTCGTAACTTGGCACTCTTGGGAGCAAGACGGTTCTGGGTATGGAATCTACGGTCAACGTTACGACAGCCATAGCCATCCCGTCGGTTCCGAATTTCAAGTCAATACTTATACCGATGATTGGCAGGCGAGACCATCAGTGACGGGATTATTAGATGGAGGCTTTATCGTGACTTGGGAGTCTCAAGGTCAAGATGGCTCTGGATATGGTGTATACGGTCAACGTTACGACAGCTATGGTAGTTCTGTCGGTTCCGAATTTCAAGTCAACACTTATACCGATGGGAGTCAGAGAGAACCATCAGTCACCGACTTAGCTGATGGAGGCTTTGTTGTGACTTGGCAGTCTGGGGGTCAAGATGGTTCTGGATATGGTGTATACGGTCAACGTTACGACAGTTATGGTAATTCCGTCGATTCCGAATTTCGGGTCAACACTTATACTGATAACGGTCAGTGGTATCCATCAGTCACAGGATTATCGGATGGAGGTTTTGTCGTAACTTGGCACTCTTGGGAACAAGACGGTTCCCGAGCTGGTGTATATGGTCAACGTTACCACAACAATGGTAATTTAGTTGGGCAAGAATTTCTAGTCAATACTTATACAAATGACTATCAGGGATATCCATCAGCGACGGGATTATCCAATGGACGCTTTGTCATGACTTGGCAGTCTGAGGGCCAAGATGGTTCTGGGTCTGGTATATTCGGTCAAATCTTTGGCACAGGCGACACAGTTGAATCTTCAATTCTTAATGACTCTTGGATCCAACAAGCGGGTACCAATCAACCTGATTCTGCCAATGGGGTAGATGTAGATAGTGATGGAAACGTCTATGTTGTGGGTACAACTTTAGGTGATTTGGTCAATCCCATTCAAGGAGTCGCGGATCCTTTCCTCGCTAAATACAATACAGAGGGCAATGTTGTTTGGTTGAAACAACCTCATCAGGGCACTAATTTCAATGCTTTTACTGATGTCAAAGTGGCAGACGATGGGTCAGTCTATGTCATTGGATATGATGATACGAATGCTGAGGTGACCAGTGGCAATGGTACGCTCTCTAAATTTGATGCCGATGGCAATCCCATTTGGCATCAAGTGATTGAAACACTGGGAATTCAAGACTGGCTCAGTGGCATAGAAACGGATGCCAACGGCAATATCTATTTAGCTGGCTTACGGGCGAATTCAGAGCAGGAATCGGAAGCCGTTTTAATGAAGTATGATGCCGATGGTAATGAGGTTTGGTCAACTTCCGTGGAGGGGGATGGAAAGACCTATGGACGTTCCGTGGCTGTCGATAGTGAGGGCAATGTCTATTTCGCAGGCGTAACGACGGCTCATGCTGATGATAACAGTGATTTAGATGGATTTAATATCTTCTTAAAACGCTATGACACGAATGGGGTGGAACAGTGGACGGAGATGTTAGGCACAACATCCCATCAAAGTCCTGTCCTAGACCCGACCCAACGCTTTCATCGGGATGTCCATGTCGTCATCGATACCGAAGACCGCATCTATGTCACTGGAACAACAGCAGGAGCATTCCCCGGTGAAACCCACTCCGGGAAAGCCGATGGTTTCCTGGCAAGTTATCTAACCGATGGCACACTAAACTGGACTCGTCAGTTTGGGGGGAGTGGCGAAGAACGGATATCAGCTTTAGCCGTTGATGACGCAGGCGTGGTGCGAGTAGGGGGTTATACGGATCTGGCGTTTGCTTCAGACGGTCATGGCCCAATTGACGGGTTCATCATGTCTTACGATCGCCATGGCAACCTCCTAGAACAAGACCATATTGGCTCATCTGCCGGTGACGAAATTTTAGGCATGGCAACAGACCGCAACAACAATTTTTATGTGGTGGGTCGAACAACCGGAGACTTGGGCGGTTTCAATGCGGGAGAGTATGATGCTTGGGTTGCGAAGAATCCCACTAACTTATCAGGCAGTGAAAATTCAACTCAATCCTACTTCGCAGAAGACCTCCATACAGAAGGCAATGAAGTCCGCATGGAGGATTACCCGAAAACGAATCAAGCTCGCGCGGAGTTTCTAGCAGATCTGGTCAATCTTCAGACGGTCGATTTTGAAGAATTTGAAAATAACAGTCGTCCTCAAGTTCTGGACTTTGGAGGGACGACGGCAACCCTGTCCTATACCGGTGACTTAATGGTGGAAACCCTGGTCGAGGGAACCAATGGGGGAATGTTCCCCACCTCAGGAAAGAACTATCTGATGAGTCGCAATGATACAGAGTTTACCATTGAGTTCAGTGAGCCTCAATCAGCCTTTGGTCTGAATATCACGGATGCTGAAGGCAGTCCGTTCTCGATGACGCTGCACCGGGAGGATGGAACGACAAAAAATGTAGTGATTCCCGTTGAAGCGAACTATATCGAATTTTCGGGTTCAGTCTTATTCTTTGGGGTTAAAGATACAGAAACACCTTTCAACGCTGTGACCATCCATAAACCAGAAGAAACAGAACGGCTCGGCGTGGATGAGTTGGTCATTGGTGAAATTAAGTCATGATTCAATTCGCTATACTCAAATTTTTAATGGTCACAAAGGTATAATTACAATGTTTCTAGAAGCCCAAAAATTCCCCTGATACAAGAGAATGTTTCTTAAGGGATTAGGACTAGCTGGCATAGTTCTAAAAAGAACGGTCTAATTTTTTGCAATTTCATGTATCACAGTAGAGGTAACTATCATGCCATTTTGGTCAGCACAACAGCAAAACTATCAAGATACCACTGGATTCATATTTACCCCAGGTGTCAGTGGCTACATTCAAGTCACCCCTAAAGATGGTTCTAGTGATGTCTTAAACCTTCCCTTTCTCTGGTGGATGCCCCATCAACCTTATGCCACTACCTTTCACTGGTGGGATGACTATGAGTTGAGTGATGGAGGGGCGATGCAGACTGAGAGTTTAAGCGCGATCAACTTTGTTCGCTTTACCTCTTATCAAAACCCTGACGAGTTTTATTATCTCCTCATCCCCAACCTAGATCCCGATCCATTCCTGTCTTTTGACTCTATCTATTTGGAGTCAAAAAATGCAAACCCTACCAGTGACATCTTTCTATTAACTAGCCTCATCAATTCTGATTATGAGGTCAATCAGCTTACTGGAGCCAACGTAGAATTTGAGGATATCCTGACATTTGAACTCCCAGAGAGCTATGAATCAGTTGTCGAAGTCCCAGTGGATACTCAGCCCTCTGAGTCACAGCAGTCGCAAGATATCCCTGAGCCAACTTCAACCCTGAGTCTTATTCTCATCGGTATCATTTTTGGAGGGTCTGCCCTCAAACGACGATGGACTTGCCGGATGGCAACTCAACATCGTTAACTATTTAAAAGGTCATCAACTTCAAACATCCCTGGGAGAGTGAACATGAATCATTGGAGATCAGCCATTTGGGGGCTACCCGTTGCTGTGATAGTCTGTCCCTCGCCAACACTTGCTCAAATTGTCCCAGATTCAACTCTCCCAATTCCCTCTAGCGTGACCGTTGAGGACAGCCAGTTCACCATTGAGGGGGGAACTCAGGTCGATCGCAATCTGTTCCATAGTTTTGAGGAATTTTCCCTCCCCACCGGGAATGAAGCCTGGTTCCGTCATGATCTCAGCATTGAGAACATCTTGACTCGGGTTACTGGGGAGGGAATTTCCAACATTGATGGACTCATTGGTGCTGATGGGGTCAATTTATTTCTACTCAACCCCAATGGCATCGTCTTTGGTCCCCAGGCTCAGTTAGATATTGGCGGGTCTTTTCTCGCCACAACGGCGGAGCGATTTGAATTTGCCGATGGAACAACCTTTGGCCAAACCCCAACGTCCCCCAACTTGCCACTCTTGACGGTCACGACTCCCGTGGGACTCCAGTTTGGGGCGAACCCGGGTGAGATTGAGGTTCGGGGTTCAGGTCATAACTTTGCCCTAAACCCAGCGGGTGGAGTGCTTCGATCGCCCGCTGGAGGGTTACAAGTTGAATCCGGTCAGTCCCTAACTCTTCTGGGTGGGGACATTTCACTGAATGGCGGCAATTTGACCGCTGAGCAGGGAAACATCCACCTAGGAACTTTAGGGAGTAACAGTCAGGTAAGCCTAGAGACTCCCTTTCAACCCAACTACAGCGGTGTTGAAAACTCGGGTTCTATCGATTTACGACAACGCGCTTCTGTCGATGTGAGTGGTCCAGGAGGGGGGAGTATTGAGCTGCGATCGCAACGTCTGAGCATTCAAGATGGTTCCACCATTCTTTCCCTAACCGAAGGCAGTCAAGCTGGTGGTAGCATTAATCTTAACGTCACAGACACCATTGAATTAGCCGGACTTGACTTTGAGACGGGCAGTCCGGTGCCAAGCAGTATCCTGACCCAAACCCAAGGACTGGGAGCAAGTGGTGACGTGAACCTGACGGCTGGACAACTCTTGATTCGCGATGGCGCACAAATTTCTTCCGTCTCTTTTAGTCCGGGTTCCAGTGGTAACTTGAACCTAAACATTGCTAATCAGTTAGAACTCAGAGGGAGAGTGATGCTTCCTGAGTTCGACCGAGTTATACCCAGTACTCTATCAACTGCTACTGGTGGGCTTGGTGCTGGTGGTGATGTTAATATCAACGCGGATCGTCTTCTTGTCCAAGAAGGTGCGGTCATCACAAGTGATACCCGAGTCGATAACTTCCCGGCTGGGGATCTGAACCTGAATGTCCGGCAATTAAGCGTTTTAAGTGGCGGACAACTCTCAGCAACCACCTTTGGTGCTGGAAACGCGGGAAATATCTTCATTCAAGCCGAGGAGTCAGTTGAAGTGCGTGGTGGACTGGGTGGGAATCTCAGTAGCATCGTTTCTCAGTCTGGTGTCCCCAGTCCCCCTGGTGCTGAACCCCGTCCGCTGGCAACAGGGACTGGGGGGAACGTCAATATCCAAACACCGCGATTCAGTATCGTTCAGGGAGGACAAATTTCTGGAGCAACGGCTGGGGGAGGTCTCGGTGGTAATGTCACCATCACGACAGAACTTTTAGAAGTCCTGGGTAGTCTTCCTAGTCCCAGGGTAGATATTCCCAGTGCTATCACTGCCATTACCCTAGGAGAGTCAAACGCAGGGGATTTAACAGTCAATAGTCAACAGATTCGGGTTCAAGATGGGGGACAAATCACCGCCAGCACCCAAGGACCCGGAAATGCTGGCAACCTAAACATCACAGCCAACGACATTGACCTAAGTGGCAGAACCCCCGATCGCAGCAGACCCAGCCGCTTCACAGTACGCACAGAAGGCGCAGGGGATGCAGGCAACTTAAACCTTTCTGGACATCGCTTAACTATCCGAGACGGTGCAGAAGTCAACGTAGATGGCATTTCACCGGATCGGGAGGGCAATCTTAACCCCGGTAGTGCCGGAAACTTAACCATCCAAGTCCGAGACCTTTTCCTAAATACCGGTCGCCTCACCGCCGAAACCACCTCCGGCGATTTCGGCAATATCATCATCAATGCCAACGACATTCGCCTGTTAGAAAACAGCCAAGTCACCACCAACGCCGTTGGCACAGCAACGGGGGGCAACATTGAAATTGATACGGACATCCTGACCGCCCTAGAAAACAGTGATATCAATGCCAACGCTCAAGATAACTTTGGTGGTCGGGTGATTCTCAACACTCAAGGACTCTTTGGGGCAGAATTTCGAGAAGAAAGTACCCCCAACAGCGATATTACAGCCACGTCAGAATTGGGGCCAGACTTCAGTGGCATCGTTGAAATCAACACCCCAGAGGTTGACCCCGTCAGCGCCCTGGTGGAACTCGAAGACCGACCCGTCAACGCCGCCGTCGACCAAAACCCCTGCATCCAAGGCAGCGAAACCGAATTAGTCGTCACCGGTGGCGGTGGCCTCCCCCCCAGTGCCAACGACCCCTTCAGCGGTACTGGCCCTTGGCAAGACTTACGACTCGACCCCCTCGATGACCCCCAGAGTCACGACAATCTCCCAGACGAGTCTCCCCAAGCACGTTCCCCCTCCCCCCAACGGATTCGCCAAGCCCAAGACTGGACCCTCAACGCCGAGGGAGAATTGGTGTTAACAGCCCCCAATGGCGGGTCCGACTATCGCCCTCCCAGCTCCGAACAAAACTGTTCTCCCCAATCTCAACTGCCCCAAAGCGACAAACAAAATCGCCCCCAGAGCCAGCAAAACCAAGAGTTTCAAGTCCAGAACTTCCACTTTGTCGGCAATACAGTCTTCAGCGACGAAGAACTGGCCGCCGAAACCCAAGACCTCCTCAATCGTCCCCTCAGCTTCGAGGAGTTACAAACGGCCGCCGACACCATTACTGAACATTACGAAGACAAAGGCTACATCACCAGCGGCGCCTACATTCCCCCCCAAACGACCGAAAATCGCGTCGTCACGGTGCAAATCCTGGAAGGAACCCTCGAAGATATCCAAGTTCGCACCAGTGGCAATCTCAACCCCAACTATGTGGTGCGCCGCATCGAACGGGTGGTGGTGGGTCCCGTCAACCAAGGCCAACTCATCGAAGCCCTACAACTCCTACAACTCGACCCCCACATCGATCGCCTCTCAGCAGAGTTAGCGGCGGGGGTGCAACCGGGAACCAATCTCCTCAAGGTGCAAGTAGAGGAACCCAACGCCGTCACCGTCAGCCTGGGCCTCGATAACGATCGCTCCCCCACCGTGGGCAGTTTCCGCCAACAAGCCAACAGCGGCATCGCCAACCTCTTCGGCATCGGTGATGTGGCCAGCCTCGCCTACGGCAACACCGAGGGAACGGACAACTGGAACCTGGGCTATCAGCTACCCGTTAACGCCCTCGATGGCACGGTGAGTCTCCTCTATAGCACGGGGGACAGTCGCATTGTGGAAGCCCCCTTCGACCAAGTGGATATCCAGGCGGACACTCGCACCTATGAAGTCAGTTACCGCCAACCGCTGCTACGCCAAGTGCAACCGCGCCGGGATGAGGAGAACGCCTCAACGGCCAGCGATGAAGGGGAGAACTCCTCACCCCCCAGCGATTACGTCTTCCGGGAATTTGCCCTGGGACTGACGGCCTCGCGACGGGATACTCAAACCTCGATTCTCGATCGCAATTTTCCCCTCTCCCCAGGGGCCGACAACCAGGGAGAAACCAACATTTCCGTGTTACGGTTTTTCCAAGATTGGACTCAACGGGACAGCCGCGAAGTCTTGGCCCTGCGATCGGAGTTTAGTCTGGGGGTCAACTGGTTTGGAGCCACGGTGAATGACGATGACCCCGATAGTCAGTTCTTTTCCTGGCAAGGTCAAGCCCAATGGGTGCGCCGTCTGGGGGGAGGACTAGAGACGCAGCAGCCGGAAACGCGCCTAGTGCTGCGGGGAAATGCCCAACTGTCCGCCGATTCCCTGGTTCCTATTGAACAGTTCAGTTTGGGGGGACGGCGACGGATGCGCGGCTATCGTCAGGATGTGCTGCTGGCGGATTCGGGACTGTTTGCCTCGGCGGAGGTGCAAATTCCCTTATTCCGCTTTGCTCGCCGTCAGGGAACGGTCTGGCTGGCCCCGTTTGTGGAGGCGGGAACGGTCTGGAATTTAGGCGATCGCCCCAACCCGGATACCTCCAGCCTGGCCTCGGCCGGATTGGGGTTACGCCTCGGGTTAGGCGATCGCCTCAGTGCAGCCTTCGACTGGGGGATTCCCCTGGTGGAACTGGATACGGGTAACGATAGCTTGCAAGACAACGGTTTGTATTTCTCAATCAGGTTTAACCCCTTATGATGCGTTTTTCTCCCGTGTTACGCTTTTGGGTCTGCTTCGTGCTGGGATGCCTCTTAAGCCTCTCGCTGCCTGCGTTTGGGTCTCAGGTTGGGGTCGCCTCCCCTCCGCTCAACTCGCCCACTCTGGCTCAGTCTCAAGAGCCTGGGGTGTTGCTGCGTCAGGGACGAGCGGCCTATGAGGCGGGAGAGATGACTGAGGCGGTGCGGCAGTTACAGGCGGCGGCCAGGGCCTATGGGGAGCGGGGAGAGGGACTGAATCAGGCGATCGCCCTCAATTATCTGTCTCTGAGTCAGCAGCAGCAGGGAGAGTGGCAAGGGGCGAGGGCGGCCATTGAGGACAGTTTAGGATTAATTGGGGTTGCCGATGCCCAGGCCGGGACTGACCGGCAACGCGTCTTTGCGGCGGCTTTGACGACTCGGGGACAGTTGCAGTTGTCCTTAGCGGAGGCGGAAGCGGCCTTTGAGAGTTGGCAACAGGCGGAACGGGTGTATCAGCGGTTAGGGGATGCTGAGGGAACGGTGGGGAGTCAACTGAATCAGGCGCTGGCCCTGGAGGCGTTGGGGTTCTATCGCCGCGCCTGCGATCGGCTTTTGGGGGGATTGACGGGAGACCGGTTGACTTGTGATGGTTTGGCGGCGGATGACCCGCAACTGAGGGAGGGTCGGCGGAGGGAATTGTTGGCGGCGATCGACGGACAGGCGGATTCTCCGTTGAAGGCGATGGCGTTGCGGAGTTTGGGGAATCAGTTGCGGGTGTTGGGCCAGTTGGAGTTGTCGAAGAGTACCTTACAGCAAGGGTTAGCGGTGGCGGAACGCATTGAGTCTCGCCAGGATATTGCTCTATCTTTATTGAATTTGGGAAATACCTATCAGGCGTTATCTCAACAGGCGGCAAACTATAATCGGCCTTCGGATGCTGAACCTTTAGCGAATGTTGCTGTTGGCTACTATGAGCAAGCTGCTCGCCGCAGTAGTGACCCCTCGGTGATGGTTCAGTCCCAATTGAATTTAATTCAGATGTGGGTTGAGTCAGAGCGGGAATCTGAGGCGGTGGCGTTGTTTCCTGAGGTGCGCGATCGCCTTTCGGAACTCCCCCTAGGGAAAATTGCCATTCAGGGACGGATTCAGTTGGCTTGTAGTCTGCTGGGGTGCGATCGCCTGGCCGCTCAAACCGATGAACAGAGGCTTACAGTTGAAGCAACGCCGTTACTGGAGTTGTTAGAAACCGCCGTTGGTCAAGCGGAGGACTTGGGAGATCTGAGACTTAAAGCGGCGGCGATCGGTCGTTTGGGAACCTTTTATGAAGCCAGTGGGGATTGGGACAGGGCGCAGGAGTTCACCGAGGAGGCGATCGCTCTTTCAGGAGATAAACCCGATTTAGTCTATCAATGGCAATGGCAACTGGGGCGCATTTTGCAAGGGCGTCATGAGCAAACCGCTGTGCAGGAGGCAGATGCGGGAGCGATTGTGGCCTATGAGAAGGCTTATAGCGTTCTCAATGATTTGCGGGGTGATTTGGCGAGTCTGGATTCTAATGTGCAATTCAACTTCCGCGATCGGGTTGAACCGGTGTATCGACAGTTCATTGATTTACTCTTGCGCGGCGACAATCCCAGTCAGGATAACTTGGAACAAGCTCGTCAGGCGGCTGAAGACCTCCAACTTGCCGAACTGGATAATTTCTTCCAAGATGCTTGTGCTGAACCGAGAGTCGTCAATATCGAAACCCTAGATCCTCGCAATGAGACGGCGATCATCTACTCGATCATGTTGAAAGATCGACTCGAAATTATTGCCAAGCTACCTAATATATCGGGACTTAAGCACCACTCAAGTCCGGTTACTTCCTCAGAAATAGATGATCGTACCGAGGAATTATCTAAGATAATTCAACTTCCAAGGACAATGCCCAAGGATGTTGAACCAAAAACACACAAGATTTACCAATGGATAATAGAGCCGCTTGAAAATGAGCTAGACATCCATTCTTCCCGAGATGATAGTTTGATAAAAAATCTTGTTTTCATCCTAGATGGCTCTTTGAGGAATATCCCAGCTTCCTTAATTTTTGGTGAAGATAAATATCTTGTTGAACGCTATGCGATCGCGATTACTCCTGGGCTACAACTGCTAGAATCACAAACGACCAACCTAACAATAAATAATGCTCAAGCCTTACTAACTGGAATTACACAATCTCCAAGTTTTGAAAATGAACAGATGGGAAATTTACCCAATGTTAGGAGTGAGCTACAAGCCCTTGGTCAAATTATTCGGCGGAGTCAGGAAGTATCAGAAGATCGTTTTGTCCGAAACAATATCCAAAACCGAGTTCAGTCAACTCCTTTCAATATCATTCATATTGCAACCCACGGCAAATTTAGTTCAGATCCTGATGAAACCTTTATTCTGGATTATCTTGGACGTATTACCGTCCGAGATTTAGATAAATTGCTAGATCAAAATCCTGTTGTACAACCCGGAGCCATTGAATTATTGACACTGAGTGCGTGCCAAACCGCTTCAGGTGACAAACGTGCTGCCCTAGGAATTGCAGGGTTTGCCATCCGTGCTGGGGCCAGAAGTACTTTGGCAAGTTTGTGGAATGTCAAGGATGACTCAACGGCAGAGTTTATGGAAAGATTTTACGAGAAACTTCTCGATGAAAATTTAACGAAAGCAGAAGCACTCCGTGAAGTCCAAATCGATTTTATCAATAAGGAAACTGATAATCCGTTTCACTTCCGTCCCTACTTCTGGGCACCCTTTACCTTAATTGGTCATTGGCTATAATCCTATCTTTTGTACACTGCTGTGAGACAGCCGCCAGTCTCTTATTCGATAAGATTGACGGAACCACTCAGGGGTTCTTCACTGATATGACCGAAGCCAATAGAGGTTAAGAGACGACGCCATTCTTCGTTTAAAGGTTGATTATCAGGATAATCCAGTCGAACCTGAGCAAATTGGGTTAGTGCGTCAAACCATATTCCATTTTTGGCGTAAACTTCAGCCATTTCCAATGGATGTGTCGCTTCATCGAGTTCAGCTTCAAAATCAGGATTCACGTCAGAGGGACTCCGTCGCTCAACAAGACCGTAAACTGAAGCAGCAGTCGTTCGTTGATTAGATGCCGTTTCCGGTGTTGGACAATTGAGATCAAAAAACCATTGATACTGACGATTGGCTTCTAAAGGTTCTACCGTTTCCGGAAGTGTGATACTCACAATCCCTGGTGTCGCCCGATTGGAATTTCCCGGAAGTTCAAATTCTGCCCTCCAGTATTCCTCTGAGGCTCCAGAGTCCTGTAGGGAAAATTCTCCAGAGGTGGCTTCTTCAGAGGTGTAGGGAACATAAAACCAAAATGTTGGGTACTCCTGGGTGGTTAATGTCAAATCCCAAGAACCGTAATGACCCACTAAATGAGTCAGAGGAATAGCTGTTGCAATACAATCACCGCGACTACCGGCAGCATCACCAGTCTCGGGGGGACCTTCTGGGATATCACTATGGCCTACTGGAATAAAAATAATTTCCAAACTTTCTGCAATTTCGTCAATCGCCGGGTCAGCCATTAATTTCAACTCACTGGATGTAACTATTCCATCAATGAGAACAAGGACGGCGGTTAAACAAGTTTGTACAACTAACTGAGAAGCTTGAATTGATTTCATTTTACTAAACCTCAAAAAAACGTTGAATAGTCCGATTGGAAAATAGAAGAGCGACGGTTACGCTGGCAATCAAAAGTGTTAAGGCTGCTGGAACCAATGGAACCCAAACCCCTTGTATTAAGAAAAACCGGCAAAGGCTGAAGAGGACTATTATTCCTACAGTTGTAGCCAGTCCCAAATATAAAGGCGATCGCCACCGCCAAGCCACTAATCCACCGAATAGTGACCATAGCCAAGTCCACAAAATAATTTGAGGGAGCGACCACCATGAAATTAGAGGCCGAGAGTCTAATGCTGCGCTCAGAATTTGACTAACCATGTGTGCTTGTAATTCCAAACCAGAAATTTCACCCCAACGGCTCTCATAAGGGGTTCTTTTCTTGTCATCACCAAAACTTGGAGCAGTCGTGCCAATTAAAACAATCCTATCTCGAATACGTTTCGGGTCAAAATCGTTATTTAACACTTCATTAAGTGTTAGTTTGTGGGCAATCTGTGATGTATTACGATAATTAAGCATTATTTGTAATCCACGATCATCAATATTTTGATATCCCCCTGTACTTTGATCTATAAGTTGTAAGGGAGTATTGAAAAGCTGATTTGTTTCATCTATCTCTTGATAATGTAGAGAGATGCCTCTATCGTTTAAGTATTTTTTTACCAATAAAAAACCTAATGAGATATCCGTAGAACAAATTTTAGGTGTCCCTCTTAAAGCAAATAGGTGGCGACGAATCACATGATCAGAATCAACTACCAGATTAGTAAAACCTAAATTTGTGTCGGGAATGTCAGGAGATGGACTAATAACACCTGCGGAGCTAGGAAAAATACAAGCATAGAAAATGTTTGGCTCCTGCATGAGTTGCCTTAAATTTGAGTTGTTCGATTCTGACTCTAGAAATACTTGTAAACCAATGACACTATAGTTGTACTGCTCCAATATACTTAGTACACTCAATAGTTTTTCCAAAGCTTGATCAGAGAGAGAGGCTGCCCCTCGCTCAGATACCGGCTGCGATTGAACATCGTCCTCCGTAATCTCAACCAGCAACAAGCGTTCGTCCATCGTCTCGGCGGGACGCGATCGCAGCAAATGGTCATACGCATTCAACTCCGACTGTTCCAACCAGCCCAACGATCGCACCCCCATCACCAAACTCGTCACCAGTACACTGGCCACCAACACCGTCCCCAACCCCTGCCACCAGGGCGATGTCTTCGATGGCGGTGGAGTTAACGGCGTTAACAACCCTTGCCACGTGGGAGGATCTTCCCAAGGATGCTGACACACTACCGGCAGCCAACTGGCACAGGGAAACTGGTTTTCCATTCCCTGTAACCGCTCCCGCGCCTCCCGTACCGCTCGATAAAACGGCTTCCCGTCGGCAAATCCCTCAAGAAAATGGGTCAAAAACGCATGAGCTACCTGATCCGGGATTAACTCCCGCATCACAATCGTAATCGGAATTTGCAGGTCATCGAGGCGACGGGCTAACCCTAACCCATCACAGGAGTTGAAAATCGCCACCTGTAACCCCTGATTCACCGCCTTCCGCAACGCATACCACAGTTCATCAATGGTTAAACTTTCCGTCGGGTTAATGTGAATCCGTCCCTCATCTCCCTCCGTTTCACTATGACCGGCAAAAAAGATAATATCCCAGGGTTGGTCCCATAGCTGATCGTTAATCTCAGATCGTGTCGGTTCATCTAAAAACTCGACCTCCGCGCCGGGTAAATTATTCAGAGTCTGGCGATCGCCCTCTACATCAATATCCCCACGATGACCTAAAATCGCTAAAATTCTAATTTTCTGCCTCCCCCCAGTCGAGGAAAATCGCTCACGACGTTGAAACTTCGGTGGACTCAAGGCAATTTCCGTATTGGGATAACTTTGGCAAAAATTCCATAGATGCCAGGGAAGCTTATGTAAACGGGCGTCATTGGTGCGAATGAGAACCCGAATGTCCTCATCGGGCTTAAGCTGTTGCCGTAATAGACGATCAATGTCTCGAAACGACTCTGCATCGAGCCATTGATTGAGGCGATCGCGCAACGTCTTCCCCGACTCCTGACAGTCCTTCAAACGAGTCTGAATTGAGCCACTATATTCAATTCCCTTAGACTTAATCCGATAGGGGGCGCTCAACGGGCGATACTTCTCCAACCAATGGGTTTCGAGTTGAGTCAACAGTTCCGGGGCGGCGGGCAACTGACCCGTTTCCTCAATGGAGGGGCGATCGCCGTCGTTACTAATTTCCAAAAAGACTTGAAAACCTATAGCATCCAAATCTCCAGTCAGCTTTAAGGTTATGAGTTTCGTCATGATTTATACTCCCTTATTATTTCTCAGATCACAAAATGTTCCAAAAAACTGACCGGTCCCAAGGCAACCTTAACACCAAACTCTTCTTGAGGCTGACCACTAAAGTTCAGTTTAATATGTTCTGTACTTTTAGCAAGAGCCTGCATCACCGCCTGACCTTCATCATTTAAGATGGAAATCTCCAAATTGAGCGGTAACTCAGTCCGTCTATCGAGAGACTGAATCTCAACCGAGATATCCATTTCCTGCGAAATTTCCGAGTCCAAACTAATCAACAGTGCGATCGCCTCATCCATTCCCTCAAAATGAAGCAGTTTTCCCCGTTTAATAACCGAGTTTTGGCTTGTCTCCTGACTCTTCATCGGCCCTCTCACTACCCAAGCGGGTGTCGGCTGTTCTGGGGCGATTAACGCTTCGAGACTCTGCCATCCTGCGTCCACCCAGCCGCGAAGCCACTGGCTTAATTGAGTTACTTGAGATGATGCCACTGATGGCTGATTTTCCCATTCCTCAACCTTCAACAAAAACAGATCTAAATCATCCCAGTCTTGTAGCGAAAACACTTCTCCATCTCCAACCAGATTCTCAGAAAATCCTCGTAAAATCGCCTCATTTGAATCTTCATCTAAAACGACAGCAATATAGCCGAGTTTATCATACTGAGCTTCCCGAGACACCATCACAGTATCCTGATTTTTCAGGAGCGCACAACATTCAACGCGACCTAAATTCTTTAGCTCCAAATCAGCGCTATTTGCCAGAAGTTGCAACCCCGGATTCCAAACCGTACTCGACTCTAAATTTGTCTTAATCCCCATACATTGACAATAATAATCAACGGCTAATACCACCAAAATATTACGATAAACTTGTCTCAATTTATCTGGATTATCTTGGTATTGACTCACCTGATCAGCTTGAGAACGCATCAGTTGCGTAATCGGAACATTGAACGTTAACTCGTGATGACTATAATTCATGGGTCACTCCTTACATAAACGTTTAGTAGCTAAGTTTGTACGTAGTCTTTAATAAATTCAGAAAATTCACTCAGACTGCGTTGGTAAAAATCACTCAAGGTTGAGATCCCCACCCCCAAATCAACAGAAATGCTTTTCCAGCTTTCTCCATTGAGTCGTCGAATGGCAATTCGTTTGAACGTTATCTCTGGCATTTGGCGCAAGGACCGACGTTCAAAGAGTCCATCGGGATCCTCTCGTAAACATTGCGCGATCGCCTCAGACAGACTCGGAGGTAACACCTTAGTGGACAACTGCTGTTGTATCCGAGGCGATGGGGTGAGAGAATTGCTAGATACCTCGCGGCGATCGCCAATAATCTTAGGAATTGCCTGATTAAAAAAACGCCGTTGTAAGAGAAAATTAACCCATCGTAAGAAGGGACTTCTCTGGGGATTATAGGCATCAATGCGATCGCAGATATAAATAAACAACAGTTGCAACGCCTCATTGTAAATCTCATCATAAACATGAGGAAATTGACCCAAATAGGGACGACAGAGGCGACCGGAGGTGCGGGTTAGCTGAACCAGTCGTGTCAGAGCGCGACGACGCTGGCGACTCCCTGGGGGGGAGTTCTGAGCCTCAAGGGCCAGCCCTCGAAGCACCTCATCTAAATCAGGAACCCGATCATCGTTCGGCTGTTGAATATCTCTATCCTCCACGAGGAACCTCCCAATCATCTATAACTACTGTCGGGATAACAGCCCTCGTTTTACGGAGATAGGCTAATTTGTTGTAAAACTTTACATTCAGTCCAGCCTCAACCCCGTCTGTCGTAGCGCATCGAGCCACAAAGCCAGACACAAAACTGCCCATACCGCCAACGCAGTATGAGCAGAACTTCGGATATTCAGAGCGAAGCTGGAAAACCCTACATCGGACAACTCAACTCCCCGGATTTCGCCGAGAAGCGGGCATTTTCCCGATAATCCACCGGACAATCAATCACCGCCGGGACATCTTGGGCCAACGCCTCCTTCAGAATCGGCACAAACTCCTCGGTGGAGGTGACGCGATAGCCCTTCAACCCCATGCTTTCAGCAAACTTAACAAAATCCGGGTTGCCGAACTCAATAAACGAAGCTCGTCCATATTGAGCCTCCTGCTTCCACTCAATCAAGCCATAGCCCCCATCATTAAAAATAATGGTGACAAACGGGGTTTCCGTGCGCAGCGCCGTTTCCAACTCCTGACAATTCATCATGAAGCCCCCATCCCCGGTAGCCGCCACAACCTTGCGATCAGGATGAACCAGCTTCGCGGCGATCGCCCCCGGAATCGCAATCCCCATCGCCGCAAAGCCATTGGAAATCAAACAGGTATTGGGCCGTTCACAGTGATAATGGCGAGCAATCCACATCTTATGAGCGCCCACATCAGAAATGACCACATCATCGGGTCCCATCACCTGACGCAAATCATAAATCAGCTTCTGGGGCTTGATGGGAAACTCATTATCGTTGGCGTGTTGCTCATAATCCTGGCGAATGTCATCTCGTAGCGAGAGGGCATGGGGTGTCGCCTTACTGGAGCGATCGGAACGGCGTAAAATCTCATCGAGAGAGTCCGTGATATTGCCCACCACTTCCACCAAGGGAATGTAGCTGCTGTCAATCTCCGCCGAATCCGTCCCAATATGAACAATAGGAATTTCCCCTTTCGGATTCCATTTCTTAGGAGAATACTCAATCAAATCATAGCCAACCGCAATCACCAAATCCGTGTTGTCAAAGCCACAACTGATATAGTCTCGCTGTTGCAATCCTACCGTCCAGAGAGCGAGGGGATGAGTATAGGCGATCGCCCCCTTACCCATAAACGTATTCGCCACCGGGATATTCAACCGAGTCGCAAACTCCGTCAGCGCATCACTCGCATCATCACGAATCGCCCCATTCCCCACCAAAATCAGGGGATTATTCGCCCGAGAAATCGCCGTCGCCGCATCATTGAGACTTTTATAGGAGGCGTAGATTTTGTCCTGGCGATCGCACTTGAGAGGGCTTCCCTGCACCGGCATCTCAGCGATATTTTCGGGCAAATCAATATGAACCGCCCCCGGTTTTTCCTGTTGCGCCCGTTTGAAGGCCTTACGGACAATTTCGGGAGTATTACTCGGGCGAACAATCTGCGAATTCCACTTCGTAACCGGGGCAAACATAGCCACCAAATCCAAATATTGATGGGATTCAATGTGCATCCGATCCGTTCCCACCTGTCCCGTAATCGCCACCAAAGGCGCACCATCGAGGTTAGCATCAGCCACCCCCGTCATCAGGTTCGTCGCCCCAGGACCGAGGGTAGACAGACACACCCCCGCTTTCCCCGTTAAGCGTCCATAGACATCAGCCATAAACGCCGCACCCTGCTCATGGCGGGTGGTGACAAACTGAATGGGAGAGCCTCGCAAGGCTTCCAGGACTTGCATATTTTCTTCACCCGGTAAGCCGAAGACATACTTAACGCCCTCGTTTTCCAGACATTTGACCAAAAGTTCCGCAGTGTTCATTAAGACCCCTTGCGTTGCGTTGAAATGAGTTGACAGACGTGAACAGACGCGATAACAGGTATGAGATGATACTTCCAAGAATAGTCCTTTTAGCCAAATTCATCAGCCTAGACCAACTAGGAACCCATCTTATTGGTTGATGACAACCGTTTTAATGTTGACAAACTCCTGAATACCCTCTAGTGCGAGTTCGCGGCCATACCCTGATTTTTTGATCCCACCAAAGGGGAGTCGCGGATCTGATTTGACCATCCCGTTGAGAAAAACCGCTCCCGCTTCCAATTCACTGATGAATTGTTGCTGCTCAGGTTCCACCGTCGTCCAAGCACTAGCCCCGAGGCCATAGGGGACGCGGTTAGCCAGGGCGATCGCCTCATCGATGGTACTGACACGAAACAGCAAGGCCACGGGGCCAAACAGTTCCTGATCATCAGCAATTGTCCCTGATGGAATATCGCTGAGTAACGTCGCCGGGTAAAAGTTCCCCGGCCCCTCAGGGAGTTCACCACCGAGTCGGAGTTTAGCGCCCTGTTTGACTAGCGTTTGCACCTGTTGATGCAGCTCAGCGCGAATCCCCGCCGTAGCCAACGGACCGAGATCGTTTTCAGAGACCAGGGGATCGCCGAAGCGCAGAGCCTCCAGTTTAGCCAGGAAGCGTCCTTCAAACTCATCGGCAATAGAGTCGTGAATGATGAAGCGTTTCGCCGCAATGCAGGATTGGCCGCTATTGAGCATCCGGGCTGTGACAGCGGTGCTGACAGCCGCTTCGAGATTGGCACTCCCCATGACGATGAAGGGGTCACTACCGCCGAGTTCCAGGACGGTTTTTTTGAGATTTTTACCCGCTTCTTCGGCCAGGCTCATACCGGCCCCCTCGCTGCCGGTGAGGGTCGCCGCTTGGATGCGATCGTCAGCCAGGAGTGCCGCCACGCGATCGGCCCCAATGAGCAAAGTTTGGAACGCACCGCTGGGGAATCCCGCCTCTGAGAGAATCGACTCGATCGCCAAGGCACATTGAGGAACATTCGAGGCGTGTTTGAGCAGGCCCACATTGCCTGCCATGAGAGCCGGGGCCGCAAAGCGGAAGACTTGCCAAAAGGGGAAGTTCCAGGGCATGACCGCCAGGATGGCTCCCAGAGGATGATAGGCCGTGTAACTGAAGGAAGCATCCGTGGCCACCGGGCGATCAGCCAGAAATTCGGCGGCGTTGTCAGCGTAGTAGCGGCAGACGAGGGCGCATTTGTTGACTTCGGCCACGGCTTGGGCGATAGGTTTGCCCATTTCTAGGGTGATGATTTCCCCGAAGGCTTGGGCCTTTTGTTCCAAGATGTCGGCCGCGTTCTGGAGCCAGCGCGATCGCTGCACCATCATGGTATGGCGGTATTGCCCAAAGGCGCGATCGGCTCGTTCGAGTTTGGCTTCGAGTTCCGCGTCACTCAGGTCTGTGAAGGTTTTGATGGTTTCTCCCGTGGCGGGGTTGATGCTGGCAATACCCATAAGTTCTGTCGTTGTCGCGTCGCCTGGGGCGATCCGTCTGAGGCGATCGCCACTCGTGGGACTGTGCCGGGAGGCGATCGCGCGTGTGATCCCATTGTCGGTTCAGGATGCGGGACGTTTGCCAGAATTGTTACAAAACGACAAGTTGTTATGAGTTACGGACTTGAGCGAATCTTTTAGATTTTAAAATTTGTTGGGTAGGAAGCCGACGCTGGTATCTCTGATGAGCGCGTTCGGTAGTTCACCTAGCTCTTAATCGATTGCAGTCGCCTCATGAGGGCAGAACGATTGCTTTGACATCCTCATCCCACTAAGCCTGACGGCTATAGTGGGATGAGGATGTCAACACCGGTGCGCGCGAGAGCCACAGCCGTTAGATGGAAAAAGAACGCCCCAATGGGAGAGTCATCAACATCATCGGCTTCAGCCTGGTCCAGCATCTCGACAATGCCCGCGTCATCGGCTAGATAGCTCAGCGCCTCGACCCGTTTAGTCCAAGGGTCCCAGCCATTCCCTGGGCTGGTTTTGAGGCGATCGCCATAGACTTGGGCCGCTTCAGTATCTCCTGCCACGACGAGAAAATGCACTAGGTTAGAGAGGGCATGGATATTGTCAGGATCAGAGTCCAGGACGGCTTTACTGGTGGCGATCGCCTCCTCAACGTTCCCCTCAGTCCAGTTCACCAACGCCAGATTATTGCGGGCCGGCATAAACCCTGGATGACGGCGAATCACCTCTAGCTCTGCCTCACGGGCCGCCGGGCAATTCCCCTGGTCCACATACATTTGCCCGCGTTCATGGAGAATGGCCCCTTCGAGATCGTCTGAGCCGAGTTCCTCTACTATCTCAGGAATTGTCGGAGTGATCCTGCTGAGAATCTCCCGAGTCTGGGGGGCGAATTCATGGAGATCTCGATCGATGGCTAAGGCCCGCCCTAAGACCTGCGATGCGAGTAGCAGGTACATGTTGACCATGTAAGCCACCTCCGACAGATAGTCCCAAACCTGCTTATTATCAGGATACTGCTCGACCAAGAGTTGCAGGACAGCATACGCCCCTTGCCAATCCTCTTTAACGGCATAGGCTGCGGCCCGCTGTAACTCAACAGCCAGGCTTTTTTTCCCGAAGCCACGGGACTTTTTAACAGTGGCCGCTTTTTTCTTTTTACGCTTTGCCATATTGACGAGGAACCTCCTGACTACAGCCGATTGAATAGGACAAGACTTCGATGCCAACGGGTTCATGGGTATCTCCATCTTTAAACAGGATAATATCGTTCTCAAGTTCGGTCGCAATTTGATTGGGGCGGGGAGATTGCCAAAAAATGGTTGAAAGTTCGGTTTCTGGTTCGTAAAATACTTTTATTTAGACCATAATTTCGCTCCGGTTTTTATTGCATCAGTTTGGTAAGCTGTAATCAAGTAACCCTCGCCATTTAAACGCCGAGCAACAGCAACTAGCCATCTTTGTGCTTTGATGGTGCGATAAAATACTAAAACGTTAATATCGCGCTGACTTTGGTGAATGGCATCGGGTTGATTCAGGGTTTGCTGAATTTCAGTTTCATAATGGGTAATATCGGGATGTTTAATAAGCAATGTTTGTCAGTAGCCGCGCTTTGCTATCAAGACCTGAAAAGATTCTCAAAATAGTTTTTGTTATTCCACTGATAAATACTAAAATCTTTAATATTTAATGATAAAATTCGTCCAGTTTTGTACTCTTCTGCTAACAAAACGAGAGATGAGTCCGCTAAATCCATCGGAACATCGCGATATTTAGTCATCAAATCTTTGAGTCTGGCGATATGGTCAGGCTTAATTTCAAAAACTTTAAATAATCCCTGAGACATGGCATTGATAAACGTAATCGAAGCTTGAACTCCCCGACGAGCTTGTAGAAAGTAGCAAGTTTCGGTGACGACACACCATGTCGTAATCAGAGGTTCGTTATATTGACTAAATGTTTGTTTAGCCGCTTCATGGTAGTTATCATTTTTGTTGGCTAAAGCAACCCAAAAGCCGGTATCAACAATAATCATTCAGCGCCAATTTCCTGCATTAATATTGATTCGCAGTTTTCAGCTAAGTCAGGTTCGGCATCAACACAGCCAACAAAGCCAATCTTACTGAAATTTTCCAGATGGTTAGTAGACGTGGTCAAGAGCTGTTGATAATAATAGTCAAGGGCAGCCCCTAAAATTTCATCTGGATTTTGTTGAGTTTTTTGTTGGATAAAAGCTAGTTTATGAGCTTGTTCGTCAGTGAGTTGAGTAGCAATTTCCATGATTTCCTCTTTTTATCTCTAAACTTATCGATATTTTAACCTAAAAACGACAGACCTCAAATCTCCTCTAACCAGGTTTCAATGGCGGATATCAGGTTCGGTTGATTGGGATGAAAGCCTTTTAACGTCGCGTCTAGGGGGTCGTCGGTGAGGACGGCACTTTTGTATTCATGATGAGTCAGATTTAAAAATTCATTCCAACTCAAATTAAGGACTTAGGGTTAACCTCGAATTCCATCTTGGAACGGTAAAAACACACATCAAACTCCATAAAAAAATTTGTCTGTCCTAGAATGAGAACTGTATCGAGTTTCTTTATCCAAGCAAACGCCAACCGAATCGGTGGAATATCGCCAATTTGAGCCATTACAAATAAAGGTATTGCTGGCTGCTTTCCTAAGTTACCTGTGATTTGAATGATTGCCTGATTATCTTCCCAGATAGCGCCTAGTTGTTGTCCGATGTCATAGGGCATGACGCTGATAGTTGCGCCACTGTCAACTAAGCCCACGGCTTCAATGGTATGACCTTCTCGCCGAAGAATAATGGGAATTATCGGCAGGCTATCAAATTCGTTTTGGGATGAATCAGTGGTTGAGTAAGGAAATCGCATTGCTGCTAAACTTCATCAGTGGATTCCATTGCCTGCATGAGAACTTCCCCCGCCCCAAAAGTATTGTATGGGGTGGCTAAGTCATAGCTTTTACCCGGTTCTAACGGTGTAATTTCCTCCCGTGATTCAATGTCTTCAGCTAGTAAACGAATCAGTTTAATTTTATCAAGGTGTGAAAGTTGCTTGATGGTGGGAAGTAGTTCTGTAAGCGTCTTCATAAATTAGGGTCTGGTGATTCGGCCACTACATTAGGTGGGATGGTTTTAATTGTATCCCAAGTTTCAGGCAGAACCCCAATGTCTCAAATCTCCTCTAACCAGGTTTCAAGAGCAGATATCAGATTGGGTTGATTGGGGGAAAGCCTTTTAAGGGCGCGTCTAGGGGGTCGTCGGTGAGGACGGCGATGGCGATGACCCCGGTGAGTGTTTCACAGAAGCTGATGAGTTCTGGGGTAGGATGTTCGCAGTCCGTGAGGAGGAGGGCGCGGTGGGGGAGGAGTTGGCGGCGTTGCAGTTGTTTGAGGGCGCGGCGCAGTTGGGCGGGGGTGGCGGGTTCCGGGGGGTCTTCGTCGGGACAGGTGGTGTCCCAGGATGGGGTGTGGTGGGGGTGCCGCTAAGTGGTGAAGTAGAATATCATTAAAGGTGATTTAGTACCGTGAGGCTTCGTCAATGATGACATTTAATGATGTAGTTGAAGGAATTAAAAGTCTTTCTACCGATGAAAAAGAAGAAATTCAATCATTGTTGCAGCAGTATCTCCGTGAAGAACGTCGCGATAAGATTTATGAGAATTTCCAAGCAGCCCAAAAAGAGCAACAACAAGGAAACCTCAAATTTTCTAACCAGATTAACGAATTGAAACAACTGATTGAGGAATAATCATGGAAGTCAGTTTCAGTTCAGCTTTTAAACGGGCTTTTAAAAAAAGATTAAAGGAAATGAAAACTTAGAGTCAAAATTTTGGCAAAAACTAGAAATATTTACGTCAGACCCTTACGACCCGAGCTTGAGAACCCATAAGCTATCAGGAAAGCTGAAGGATTTATGGAGTTTCACTGTAGATTATGATGAGAGGGTATTGTTTTATTTTACAGAAGATAATAAGGCTATTTTTATTGATTTTGGCAGCCATGACGAAGTTTATTAAGGGGTTAGACACTCTGTTTCTCAAATCTCCTCTAACCAGGTTTCAATGGCGGATATCAGATTCGCTTGATTGGGGGGAAAGCCTTTTAACGGCGCGTCTAGGGGGTCGTCGGTGAGGATGGCGATGGCGATGACCCCGGTGAGTGTTTCACAGAAGCTGAGCTGATGAGTTCTGGGGTGGGTTGATTAAAGGTGACTTGGAGCGATCGCCTCAATTTGAGAACACCAAGAAAAGTCCTTGATATTAAACGTGTAGATGCTGGTAACATCATGGGCTAACATAATCCCAATGTGCAGTAAATCAAAAACACCGCCATTGGTTACAGGTCTTTCTGACAATAAATCGCTCCAACGTTCAAACAGATCTACCGGAGTTGACAGTAAGCAAATATGGGGCATCTGACAAATTCGGTTAATGCGGATAATTGCTTCCGTTGGCTGTAAAGGGCTGGCTAAAATAGCCGGATTAGTAATATAGGAGTAAAATTCCGCTAAAACCTGCGATGAGACACACAAAATCTCCCGTTCAGTCGGTCTAAATAGTTCTAAGGCGGCTTGATGTTGAGGAGCTTTGGTATTAGCAACATAACCGAGGATGTTCGTATCCAGATAAATTCGTTTAGCTTCTGTTACCATAAAGCATCGTCCGATTAAAGGGTTGGAGGATTTCGCTCTCAAAAAATAAGGAATTCAGGTCTGATTCTGAGAGATTTTCTGGGGCTGATGGGTTCTGCTGTTGATTAATCGTTTTAAATGTTTCTATCATTAGATAAATTTGCTCGATTTGTTTTGGGGTGAGTCCGGTGATGTCAATAGTTTGAGTCATTTTTGAGTTAGGGACTAGGGGTTGTTGACATTTTAGCCAATTTTGGCGCTAAGGGTCAGAAAGTGGGTTTCTTGAATCTTCAAATCTCCTCTAACCAGGTTTCAATAGCGGATATCAGATTCGGTTGATTGGGGGGAAAGCCTTTTAAGGGCGCGTCTAGGGGGTCGTCGGTGAGGATGGCAATGGCGATGACCCCAGTGAGTGTTTCACAGAAGCTGAGCTGATGAGTTCTGGGGTGGGATGTTGGCAGTCGGTGAGGAGGAGGGCGCGGTGGGGGAGGAGTTGGCGGCGTTGCCGTTGTTTGAGGGCGCGGCGCAGTTGGGCGAGGGTTGTGGGTTCGGGGGGGTCTTCGTCGGGACAGGTGGTGTCCCAGATGAGTTCGCGCTCGGGTGAGGGCGATTTCTCCTTCGCGGGTTTCGTTGGCGAGGGGTTGGGCGTTAAGGATGAGGATGGGCTGGTGTTGTAGGGCTTGGGCGAGGTTGATGGGGGCGAAGGTTGTTTCGCTGTTATGGGGGGTTATGCTTTTAATCGTCAGTGAATTAGTATGAAGAAAAAAGATGCATCCTGCTTGGGCTGGTGCAGGTGGAAATTGGCCTGCTATTGATGAAGTTGCAGACGCTAGAGTTGTCCGTCAAGAAAGCGAGTTTTCTTGTGCAGCCGCTTGTGCGGAAATGCTGCTGCAGGAACGGGGAATTGATGTTACTCAGGCTATAATTGAGCAGGTAACTGGAGTACCCATCGCACCGGGAATGCTTGCCTCAGCACTCAACCAATTTGATCCAGATACTTCTGGGCAGTGGAAAGGTGGTTTTTTGGATTTGCCAAGGGCAACAGAATGGCAAGTTGTGGAAATCTTGAACAATACGGGATTGTGGGCGGCTGTGTTTTGGGAAGTTGGTGCTAGAATTGGGCATATGGTTATCGTTGAGGGTTTAGATCGAAGGGGCTATATTTTAATTCTCGATCCTTGGGAGGGGACGAGATATCGAATGAAAAAAGAAGATTTTTTGCAATACTGGAACCTTACAGGAGTTTACTGGAGTTTGGGATGAACACCAAAGTGCTTTCAATAGAATTAACAGAAGTCACAGGACTCTTCAAAGTTATGGTGTCAATTGGTGAGAATTGTCACGAGTTTACTATGACAGCAGAAACTGATAAGATGGGCGATCGCCAAGTTCATCTGATTAACGGGGATGAAAAATTCTGGGAGTTATTCAAGTTTAACCAACATTTAGCCCAAGGTTTGTATAATTTGACGGCGAAGGCATACAACGGAGAAGCGATTGAAGTCCCCCAGGACATCGGACAATTTTATGCCGATTTGCCCAGAAACCTGGTTTCTTAAATTTCCCCTAACCAGGTTTCAATGGCGGATATCAGATTCGGTTGATTGGGGGGAAAGCCTTTTAACGGCGCGTCTAGGGGGTCGTTGGTGAGGAAAGCAATGGCGATGACCCCAGTGAGTGTTTCACAGAAGCTGATGAGTTCTGGGGTGGGATGTTGGCAGTCGGTGAGGAGGAGGGCGCGGTGGGGGAGATTGAGGGTGAATTTGAGTTCATCAATGGCATAACATAGGTCGGCAGGGGTGGAAACTCTGGGATACATTTGCTGAGGACAGACTTGTTTCCAAATCAGTCGGCAGAGGGTGAGGGCGATTTCTCCTTCGCGGGTTTCGTTGGCGAGGGGTTGGGCGTTGAGGATGAGGATGGACTGGTTTTGTAGGGCTTGGGCGAAGTTGATAGGGACGAAGGATGTTTCGCTGTTATGGGGGGTTTGGTCAGTGATTTCGGGATGGGGGGTGGTGGGGGGATGGTGCCAGGCTTGGTGAAAGTCTGTATAGAAAAACCTTCGAGAAATATTCCAGAGCAGTTTGTGATAGGCTTGAAGTAAGTTGGAATTATTTTGATGTGTTTTATCTCTATAAAAAGAGCTAAGTGTAGTAATAACCTCACTACTTTGTCTATTTGTAGAAATTATTTGCTCTAAGCAAAATACAATTGCTTCCAACAAATGAAGGTTTTTATCAACTCCAGGCTGCAATAATCTGAGTAATCTTTCAATAACATCAAACCTATTTTGGCCTAGGTCTGCTAGATAGTTAGCAGCTTGCCAACGAAGACTATCATTTTTGGCATTTTCGAGGATATCAAATAAGGTAGTAATAATCTCCATTTCTGTAAATTTATTTACCCGTAGAATCATATTTTCAAGCACATCCATCCACTGATCGCGAGAAGGACTTTCTTCTGCATTTAGCACAGTTCTTAGAAAACCAGGAATGATTTCGGGTTCTTCTGGTATTATTTTTGTTAAAGTTTCGAAAATTTGAGAGTATGTACTTTTGTCTTTTATTTCTGGAAGTTTTTCTGATAGATTAGTAATCACATCTTCATTACCTAATCCCACTTCTTCTAGGCTGGCAACTGCACATCTGCGTATTACTTCATCGTTGGTATTCTTGAAAATTTCAATTAATTTAAGTGTTACATCAAAATTGTATCTTCCCAAGTAGCCGAGGCTTTTAGTCAAACGCCAAGAGATAAAAGGGGACTTTTGAGCTAGAGGCAAAGCCTGAAGTATCTGAGGAACTAGCTTAAAGCTATTTTCCTGTTCAAGATGGTCGAAAGTAAAAGCTGCAACTAAATCAATCCATCTATGCAATGAATTGCCCAAATCATCCCGTTCTTGGCGTAGTAAATCAAGTAAGTGTTCAAATGCAACACTAGGATCTTCTTCAATTTGTTGTAAACAGTAATTTCCCCACTTTTTCACATCCTTTTTGTTAGTATTTTCCAAAGCTTTACGAAATGAAGCGATCGCATAAGGACTTCCTTGCCCAATAAACGATAAGGTGAAGGCAGCTACTGAGGCCCCATATTCAACATCGTCAGTAACTTGAAGATAATCTAATAAAATGGCAATCGCTTGAGAATCTCCCTGTCCAATTTCTTCTAGAATTTCGATGACAAACCTACGTTCAGGTTCATAGTATTTCGGATGTTCAAGACGATCTGCAACTGCCTGAATTACAAGTTTCCAATCGCTTTCATATAGACTTTGCCATGCGTTCTGTTGAATAAATTCAACATCAATGACCCAATTTTGATTTCTTTCATCAAAACGTCCAAAGCTCCATTGAAAGACTTGTCTAATAACGCCAGCACCTAGGGAATAACTTTTAAACTCACTAATACCAGCCGCCGCTAGGAAATAAGCCTGGTATGTATAAAGACCTTGACATTCATCCTCAAAATTCACCAACTTCTCAATAAATGCTTCCTTACCTGGAACATCCCCACGCCCCAACCACAACAAAATCACTTGCTTCCACTGCGGTTCAAAAATCCGATACCGCTTCCCCTCCACCGGACAATCCACATGATTCCGAGGCAGAAAATAATCCCAATCCTCCACCGCCAACGCCGCAAAATACTCCTGAAACGTCGCATGATAAAACCCATAAACCTTCTCGCGGGGATTTTCCGCCGCCACCCCCACCTCATTCAACCAACCCAACCGTAACGCCAACGGAAACAACGACCCCTGCGCCTTCAGTTTCCCCAAATGTTCACACAGCAAGCGATGAGTTAAGCGAAAGCGACCCGTTTCCGCCTCTAGGGATGCCTTCGCCAACACTCCCAACGCCGCATTTAACTGTTCCTTGTCCTCCTCCGTCACCTGAAAAGCCGTTTCCTTCCACGCATACATCGCCTCCACAAAACCCGCATACAACTCCGCCGTGGTTTCCGGTAGTGCATCCTCGACCTTCCAAGTCGCACATAACAAGGTTAACCGCAGGGGATTGCGGCATAAATCCTTAATCCGTTCCTTCCCCGACTCTTGCAACTGTGACCACAACGACTCCGCATCTGCTTCCACCCGAAACCACCGCTGGATAAACTCCTGCACTTGTTCATCCTGAAACGGTTGGGTGAGATAGGTTTGAAACCCCTGTAACTGGCTGGGGTTGGCTTGCCACAAATTCAAGCGACAGGTGACAATTATCGGGGCATTCATCACCCAACCCCGGAAATTTAATGCCTGTAGGTCACTCTGGCTCATCTCATCCAAGCCATCCAACAGCAACCAGACTGCACCCCCCTTAAATTTCTGCTCCCAGTCTGCCTTAATTGTCTCTCTGGACAGTCCCAATGCCTCTTTGAGCCATTTTTGCTCTAAATACTCTCCCAGGGGCTGATTTCCCAATTCTGCTAAGTCAACCCAAATCACTAAATCATCGGTTTCCTGTAATAACCAAAAGGCTAACTTCTGGAGTAAGGTGGTTTTTCCCGCCCCCGGTTCGCCAATAATGGCAAGTTGTTTCTCGCGACCGTTGCTAATGACTTCTTCGAGAAACTCCCGATAAGCAAACCGTTTCTCCACTTCCTCTCGATTGTACAAGTCCGAACCCTTTCTGGGGTCAATTTGTTGGGGATTTTTTTGGTTTTGACTACGTTTGGGTTTCACTAGGGCTAAATCAACAAATAAATCCTCATCGATTAAGTTACGATTTCCATAAACCTTGCTCACAAATATATTGCTTGTTAATTGAGTCTTCTGTTCCAGCATTTTACGGCAAATGTCGCGGTCAATCTGGCGTTGCTGGGATGGTTGCGATGCGTTGGTTATCGAAAGTTGAAAACCATAATTATCACCAGCAACATTTCCTTGCTGACCCTGGTTTCCTTGACTGCCTGTATTTTGATTTTTAGTTGGTTCTGACATAATTGTTGATTGACTCTGACATAGACTAATCTTTCTCTTTTGTCCAACCCTCGATCGCCCCTGCAACCATCGCCCCCACTGGATTTTGTTTGAGTCCTTCCACCAATCCACCCCGCGCGGCGCGAATTGCTCGTTCCTTAAAGGTCGGCTCCCCCTCAATTTGGCTAATGACTCCCCCCGCTATCGTCATCTGTTCGCCAGTGGTGATTGTCTGGGTTTCGTCCCCACTCGGGAGCAATGCCTCAATCTTCTGCACTGTTGCCGCAAGTTCAGGATCTGAGGTGTTCGTCTGAATCCCCTCGTTGACTCCTGCCACATTATGTTGAGTGCCTTGATTATCCACACTGCCGACTGGAGCGTTGAACTGTTGCTTCTTACCCTCTGACATGGTGCTGATTTCTAATAGAGTGATTACTCTAGCTATAACATAGTAGCGTGGGTAAGCGAGGCGACAAGGTAGGCAACTGTCCCCGCAACTCTCGACAGCAACGAAAGACAGAGAGTAGGTTAGGGAATCCCCCATCGGTGGTCTCCATGCAGAATCGTCCCCCGCTTCTTGTCCCCCTCAACCCGAACCATCCTCACTGTCTCGATGGACTCGATCGCTGGCTGCAACTGGAGTTACTGGACGATGACCAGGTCAAACGCTTGTGTCGTGAGGCGTTGACCTGTCCCCTGCCCGCCTCGGAGACGCAGCCAGAGCCGCAGTCAGCCCCTTCTCAGAGGTCAACCATTCCCTACCGTCCCCCAGTCGTCCAAACCGCCTCCAAGACCGTTTCTCCCCTCGCTCGTCACTGGACGATCGCCCAATCCCTGAAAGACGAACTCAGTGTCCGCTGGCTACTCTGGTTAGGGGTCTTTGTCGTCCTCATCTCATCAGCCGTTCTCGCCGCCAGTCAATGGGGACGAGTCCCCCCCGCCGGACAATATGGCATTCTCTGGCTCTACACCCTCGGATTTGCCATTACCAGTGGTTGGCTGCACCGTCGCCAGACCCTGGCCTTAACCGCCCAAACCCTTCAGACCATCGTCTATGGCTTAATTCCCCTCAACTTTTGGGCCATGGATGAATTTGGCCTGTGGAGTTCCCCCCTGGGATGGATTGCGATCGCCCTGGCCTCCATCTCCCTCGGCCTCTGGCTGTGGCGACAATCAGACCTAACCCGTCAGCAAACCGCTCTCCTACTCCTGTTTAGTCTCTCCCACTGGCCCTTTAATACGCTCCCCCTCCTGTCTCAACTGGGACTCTATCTCGCCACCCTCGGGGGAGTGATAACCAGCCGACAACAGCGAGGATTAACCCAACTCGGGATTGTCGCCTATGGATTAGCCAGCTTCTCGGGCCGGGCCATCCTGGCAGACTCGCCGCTCCTATCGAGTTTTAGCGCCGCTTGGGCTATCCTAGCTTGGCAATTGGCAGACCCCCAACACCCCCGGCGATCGCGCCTCGGGGCCGTTCTCTTCCTCTTAGCCTGGGGTCTCTCCCTCAGTAACCTAGCTTGGCCCGTCCTGGTCATTACCGGCCTCGCCCTACATCGACTCGGACAACGACTGCAACGATTCGGCAAACCACGGGACCTGGCCCTAACAGCCCTAGTCGGCTTACAGGGGTATCTCATGGCGTGGTACGTATTACCCCAATCCCTACGCAGCACTCTTGGGACTACCATTCAAGAAAGTCTGGATATCCAGTCACAGACCACAGTCATCGCCCTGTTGTTACCTACCCCCGCGAGAAGGCTCACGTTGTAATCTTTGATTCAACGTTGAGATGAATCGCGGCAACAACTGTAGTAGAATAGGGAGACACTTCAAGGT
>LJZT01000186.1 GCA_001314905.1 Phormidium sp. OSCR | reverse complement strand
CTGCCCCTCCCAGGAGGGGATTTTTCAAATATTTCCCCTCCTGGGAGGGGTGCGCGATAGCGCGGGGTGGGTTCAAACTTGCCTAACTGAGATGCACCCTTTTTTTAACTGCTGGCTGTTGGCGATTGACGGTTGGGTTGCGCTTCACCTAACCGACAAAACAATCCAAAACAATCAACTCTCAATTATAATCCTACCGCCACAAACGCCGACCAATAGCGGCGTTGACCAAAGGGACAATCCTCATCATAATCCATTAACTTAAACTCAATAATCTCACATTCCTCCTCCGTCATCGTCAACCCCTGACGACACCAGTCTAAAAACCCCGCCACCGAAACCCGTCTGAGCCAATTTTGCGTCCGATGTAACGCCATCACCACCCGCTCATCTTGGCGCAATTCATAATAGAAACGAATCGCCAAACAAGCCGTGGCAAAATCATCCACACACCATAAACTACTCACCACCGCCGGAGTTCCCGCATACAAAAAGCCACTGGCTAAGCCAATATATTCATCGGTCAATAAACTCCCCATTAGTCCCGTTTCACAAGCCGAAAGCATCACCAGACGACAGGCGGGAATGTCGAGATTGCGATAAATTTCCCCCAGGGTTAAGCCTTGCTGTGCCGTGTCGAAGCGGCGACCATCCCGGAGAGTGAGGGTCTGGCGTTGGTCTCCCCTGGGGGCAGATGCGAGGGGTGCATCCCCTGCCAAAATCACGGCGGAATTGAGGGGATTTTCGCTGTCAAAGCCCCCGTGACAGGAAAAATGAATGATATGACTCTGGCGCAGTTTCTCCAGGGTTTCCCGGCGATTGAGGGCGGATTTGGTGGCCGCTTCCTGGCTGAGGATATAGGTGTTGGGGTCGAAGTAGGGGCGGATGAACTCCACCTCCATTTGGGCATAGTCCAGGTCTTGGGTGGGGTTCTGGACTGCGAAGAATTGGGGTGGGGTGGCGGCTTGGGGGCGGTTGTGGATGTAGTCGAGAATTTGGCAACTGGGGGCGTAGCTGACCCCTTGGCTAAAGCGCTCCAGTAACGGCGTGGCGGGGGCGTTGAGTTCAACGGATAGTTCAACGGATAAGGCGTGGAGGGGGAACAGGTGCAGGTAGAGATGGGGAATCAGAATCAGTCGTTGACAGGTTGGGGGGAGGGCGGCGATGAGACCCGACAGGTGGAGATGTTCGGCCAGGTCCTCCAGGCGACGGTCTAGGGCCTGGTACCAACTGGGTTGGCGGTAGTCGGCGAAGTAGGTTTGGTTGAATTGGTCGAGGGTTTGGCGTTGCTGGGGGCTGTAGCGGTGGGCGCGGATGTGGGGGCCGTCTGGGTCGAGGGTGACGGTGAAGGCCCAGGCTCCCAGGTCCGGGTCTTGGGGGAGATACCATTCGATGAGAGCGGTTTCCGGGGTGAGGAGTTGGCGAAAGTCGGGGAGTTCGGGGCGGACGTTCTGGAGAAGGTTGAAGTCGGGGTCGTTGATTTGCGCCAGGAGGCGGTCCCGTTGTTGCAGCAGGTGTTTCAGTTGAGGGGTTCCCGCTGCGTTGGTGGCGGTGGCGATGTCCGGGTGTCCTCGGCGTTCCCCGGCTTCGGGGGTCTCGGTTTGGCTGTCGGCGGGGTTCTCGGGGGCGGCGAAGGATTGTTGGAGGGCGGCGATTTCCCGGTTGAGTTGGCGGTATTGGTCCTGTTGTTCGTGGGTGGCGTTTTTGGGAACCAGGTCGGCGCTGGTGAGCATTTCCATCAGGGTGCGGGACTTGCTGCGCTCGACGGTGAGGAGGGCTTGCTCGTAGCGTTCCAGGTGCAGGCAAGCTTGTATCATTTTGCCATAGATGGGCAGGGCATCTTCGAGGATTTGACGTTTGCTGTCGGGGGAGGTGGCCCAGTCCCGGCTCTGTTCTACGGCACGGATGGCGTTGTCGTAGCCTTCGATGGCGATTTCCCAGTTTTGCAGGTTGTAGGCGAAGTTGCCGAGGTTGCGTCCGGTTTGGAGGCAGGGTAGGGGGAAGGAGGAGGGGGTGCGGACTGACAAGGCGGCTTGGTAGCGGCGAATCGCCTCCTCGATATTGTCGGCTCGCTCTCCCCGGATGCGAGTGCGGTAGGCTTCCCCTAAGTTATTTTGAGTCCTTGCCCAATCTTCGGGAAATGCCGTGCGGGTGCAAACTTCTAAGGCGGCTTGGAAGCAGCGAATCGCCTCCTCGATATTGTCGGCTCGCTCTCCCCGGATGCGGGTTTGGTAGGCATTCCCCAAGTTATTTTGAGTCATTGCCCATTCATAGGGAAAGGCGCTGCGGGTGTAGACCTCTAAGGCCGCTTGGTAGCAGCGAATGGCCTCCTCGATATTGTCGGCTCGCTCTCCCCGGATGCGGCTCCAGTAGGCAGCCGCCAAGTTATTTTGAGTCATTGCCCAATATTCGGGAAAGGCGGTGCGGGTGCGGACTTCTAAGGCGGCTTGGAGGCAGCGAATCGCCTCCTCGATATTGT
>LJZT01000022.1 GCA_001314905.1 Phormidium sp. OSCR | reverse complement strand
ACGGAACGAAGCAGAAACCCTAATTCGCGAGGATTGGGAATCCCCCACTTCAAAGACATCAAGCGTAGCGAGATGGCTTAAGTGGGGGAGGATGTCAAGCCGCCAACCCTCCTGGCCAGTCAGTTTGCTGCTCTCGAAGAACCCCAGGGAGCGATCACTCTCGATAGTGGGCGATCGCCGTCAGAGTTGATGACAAGGATTCTTAAGTTTCTTTAAAATCACATCAAGCTGTGATTTTAGACACTCCCGACTCGCCAAAATTGCTCCATGCTAAGGCTGAAGTCACATACAGCGACCTATTGTTCTAGCCACCTGTCAGTGGGAAGGAGTGTCACCATGCTTGATCGCGATCGCCTCAGCTCCGGTTCGCGCCTGATTCGGGCCATGGTCTTTACCCTTATGCTTGCAGTCCTCTTTCAGTTCCTAGACTCTCCTCAGCCGTCTCAGGAAACAGGACTTTGGCAGAGCGTTTTCCCGAAAATCACCGCCTTTTTATCCTAAGAGCGATCGTCACTGCACTGGCGCAGCTGGCTATGTTAAACTGACTGCAACTTGAACCAGAATCATAAAAAAAGTCAGATTAAATAGGACAATTACAGAAAACAGAAATCAAGCAAGGAAATGTTTACTTACCTTGTGATTGTTCAGTTTCAAGTGTTCGTTTCCCTCCCATACCATCCCTAAATCACTATGATATCTGCCTCAAAACTGAGTCCGCTTGCTCTGAGTGCGCTGCTTTTGCTCGGCTGCTCCGACCTGACGACAGACACAACTCCAGACAACACGGCTGTAACTCCCAGCGAGGGAAGCGGAACCCTAGCCGTGTATGCCAACGGAGAGGAGTACGCCTGGGAAGGAATGACCAGTAAAGACGGATGGACCCTCAGCTTTGACAATCTCTATGTTCATCTGCGCGATGTAACCGCCTATCAAACCAACCCTCCCTACGAAGCCGATGGATCTGAGATCGAGGCCAGTAAATCTCTGCTGTTAGTAGACTCAAAAACCGTGGATTTGACCGAGGGGAACGGTCCCGTTCTCTTAGGCGAAGCCGAGGCCGATGCTGGACATTACAACGCCTTGTCATGGGCCTTATCTCCCGCCCCAGAAGGACCCGCTGAGGGCCATGTCATGGTTCTGACGGGAACCGCCGAACAAGACGGAGAGCGTCTTGATTTTTCGATCGCCCTAGATCAACCCTTAGCCTTTTCCTGTGGCGAATTTATCGGTGATGAACGCAAAGGGCTTCTTGAAGATGCGGGAACCGCCGATCTCGAAGCCACCATCCATCTTGACCATCTCTTTGGTACAGGTGACGCTCCGGCCGATTCTGACTTGAATGAAGGCGCCTTAGGTTTTGATCCGATCGCCGCCTTAGCCGAAAATGGAACCGTTGAGGTGACATCAGAGGGTCTGATGGCCCAATTATCCCCAGAAGACCAGGAGAAACTGCTGGAGATTCTCCCCAATCTGGGTCATGTTGGCGAAGGTCATTGTTTTGAGTCCACGATGGACGATGCAACTCAACCCTAGTTCACGATATTAGGGTAGGGGGTAGATTTGTGAACCGCCGCGCGATCGCACGGCGGTTTTTGCGTGACCTCCCCCCTACTCATCTTGAGAGCAACGTATACGATTGAGATACGATTGAGAGCAACATATACGATCCAACGATTTCATGGGGATCTCAGACAAACTCAACAGAAATTTGCCCAGTTCGGAAACCTATCTAATCATCAATGCGTCTTCTAGTCGGGAAGTATCTGTGAAAATACCTCAATTTACTCCGTATTTTTACTGAACTTTGCCAAATTCGACAAATTTGCGTAATTTCACCCTTTTGGATCTATGACAATCTGGGAAAGCTAGGAAAGGCTGTCAGACCAATTAAATTCAAGTCTAGCGCTGTCATCTACTGACAGTAACGTGTTTGCCGCACAAACCTACTCAAAATTCTGAGTTTTGAGAAATTTAAGACAATTTTGGGGACCTTCTCAAAACACAGAGCATCTAGTTAGTTTAAGTATTAACAGCGAGTCAGTTACTCACCTCGCTGGGGGTGTGTCCCTGAACAAGTAACCCAATATCAGAGGAACCTAGGAATGGAAGACGATATCATGATGACCGACGCTGAAACCACTGTTGACGAGACAGAGGATCAGGTCACAACAACCAACGTTGAAGAGGAAGATGATGATCTCATCGACGACGTTGATGGCGATGACCTTGATGACGATGACGACGACGATGACGACGACGATGACGATGATGACGACGATGATGACGACGATGATGACGACGATGACGACGACGATGACGACGACGATGATCTAGATGACGACGACGATGACGACGACGATGACGACGACGATGACGACGACGATGATCTAGATGACGATGATCTAGATGACGGTTCTGGTGAATCCATCGAGAACGACGACCTAGAGGGTGATGACCTCGAAGGTGGTGCAGGTAGCGATGACATGAGCGATAGCGATGCCAGTAGCGCCTCGTTTACGCTCACCAGTTTCGTTGGCGTGAGCGCCTCGGCTGAAGTTACCCTCAATCAAACCAGTGAAGGGATTGAAGTCACCGTTGTCAGCCAAAATGATGGTCCCGGAAACAGTAACCAACAAGGATTACGCGGTGTTTTCTTCAACCTGGAAAACAACAGTCTCTTAGAAGGACTATCCATCAGCGGTGAAGGAGTCTCGGGCGAAACCTTCGGTGCCGGAAGTGTCAACAACGTGACCGGTGGTGCATCCATTGCTCCTCGGGCCTTTGACGCCGGTGTCGCCGTCAGCGGCGGTGAATCCGTCACCTTCCTCATCAGCCATGAATCGGAAGCCCTAACCCTCGATATGTTTGCGGGTGAGGACTTTGGTGTTCGCACTCAAAGCGGAAAACTGGCGGGCTCAGCGCCTTCAGACATCGGTTCTGGTGATGATAGCGACGACGATGACGATATGGAAGACGATCTCGTCGGCGACGGTAACGGTGACGACGACATGGCCGGTGATGACGGTGGCGATGACGTCTCCGATGATGCCTCCGATACCTCCGATATGGATGTGATTATCGGCACATCTGCCGGTAGCTTCTCAGATCCCGTCGAAGATACTCCTGACGCGGTTGTCGAAATCAGCGACCAAAACGGTGGCATGAAAAACCGGTTCGCCTGGGGTGTTCCCACCGAAGATAGCATTGAAAACCTGGTGCAGTTTGATGGGAGTGACTTCGGGACTGAAGTCGGTGAGCAGTTCAAACTCGGACAACTGTTCTACCAAAATGGGTCAACCACCAATAACTTCGACGGTGACTTCGGCTTCAGCCTTGACCTTGATATCAACAATGTCGGCGAACTCGATTCCTTCGACTTCCTCTTCAACATCCTCAACACCCCTAACGAAAGTGGAGATGCCGTTGAAGATGCTGACCGTTTGCAGTTTGCCACTGGCGGACTAACTCCGAAAACCTTTGCTTTCGACGGAGCGACATATACCGTTAGCCTCGATGGCTTCTCCACTGATGGCGGTGAAACCATGACCTCCGGCTTCGATGCTCCCGAAGAAAGCTTTGAAATCGCTAACCTCTATGGTTCCGTCGTCAAACTCGATGACACCACGGCTGAGAACTTCGATCCCATGCCGACAGAGGATGTCGAAGAAATTATCGACGCGGGTGGTGTTGTCATCGGTGGCGACGAAAGCGGAGAAGGTGCTGTTGCCGGTTCCGTTATCATCAAGAGCGAAGTTCAGTTGAGCGTGGTTTGGGGGATTACCACCTCTGCCAGCATCAAGTTCCAAAGCGAAAGCTTCTTCGAAATCACCGACATCATGGGTGTGACGGAACTCAATACTCTCGACATGGGCAACCAAGCCGTATTGGGAAGTGAAGGGGACGATGAGGTTGTCGGTACCGTTGATAACGACATCGTGTCCGGTGCTGATGGCGCTGACACCATCTCCGGCGAAAGTGGTAATAACCTCCTGGCTGGTGCTGATGACGAAGACGTGATCATGGGCGGTTCTGGCGATGATGTTCTGGCCGGGAACACCGGTGACGATGTGATCATGGCTGGTGGCGGTAACAACGTCCTCTACGGTGGTCAAGGTGACGACGAACTCATCGGTGGTGACGGTGACGATGTCCTCTCGGGTGACATGGGATCTGATACTCTCACCGGTGGTGGCGGAACCAACCAGTTCTTACTGCGGACCGAAACCAGCATCGAAGTCACCTCCGCGCAAGCGGCTGACTTCATCATGGACTTCAAAGCGGGTGATGGCCTAGCCATCAGCGGCGCGGTGATGTCCTCAATCCAACTCGAGGTTGAAGATGTCGATGGTGACGGTGTTAGCGATGTCGCCATCCGTCTCGATAGTGGCGCCTATCTCGGTGTAGTCATGGGAACGAGCGACGTGACCCAAGTTGAAGAGTCCATGTACGAGGTTCCCGATGCAGACTATCTGCTCGGAAGTGCCTAGTCCTCAGTGACTCCTCGACAGCCGAGTTCACGTCTGACGATCTCAACTCGGCGGATCAAGGGTTTGTGATCAACTCAACGCTGCACAGTACGGCATCTTGCGACACAATAAAGAGCAAGATGCCGTTTTTTTGCGGCCACGATGCTGTCACGAATCAGGAGTTGCCTATGCAATCAATTAAGTGGACCCTTGTCATCCCGCTGGCTGGCTTGGGAGTGTTTAGCTTCACCGACGCTGCTGTCTCTCACGGGGCTAAACTCACCTATGAGGTTGAGCCAACTATTTCTTTGACAGCCACCTATGATAGCGGTGAACCCTTGAATCAGGCTCAGGTGTTCGTCTATTCCCCAGAGAATCCCCAAGAACCCTGGAAAACCGGAACCACCGATGAGTTAGGACGCTATCAGTTTCGCCCTAACCCAGAGATTCCTGGGAATTGGACGGTGACAGTCCGCCAAGCTGGCCATGGGGATATGATTACGATTAACCTTGATGAGTCAACGGCTCTAGCCGACAACAATCCCTCTGTTACAGAGGGTGCCGACTCGTCGCTGTTGGCGGATTTAACGGATATTTCCATCCCCCAACGCCTGTTAACCGGTGCGTCTGTGATTTGGGGATGTGTGGGGACGGCGCTCTATTTCAGTCGTGGCCACAAATCATCGTCCTCTGATTCTTAGGTGACTCATGCACATTGCAGATGGATTTCTTCCGGCTCCGGTGTCGTTGCTCGGTTACGCTATGACTGGAGGTGGTGTCTGGTTTTCCCTCCGACAAATTCAACGAACCTATCGAGATCCTCAAGAACATATCCCCAAAGCTTCTCTACTGACGGCTGCTTTTTTTGTGGGTTCTCTAGTCAGTGTTCCCATTCCCCCAGCGAGCGTTCATTTACTTTTAAATGGCTTGCTCGGTGTGTTGCTTGGCTATTATGCTTTTCCGGCAATTTTAGTGGGGTTATTTTTTCAGGCGGTCATGTTTCAACATGGCGGTATGGTGAGTTTAGGCGTGAATGCTGCGATGATTGGCTTTCCTGCTTTGGTTTCGGCTTATCTCTTTAAACTACGCCTTTCGTTTGGAGAGGAAACGCGACGAAAACTAGGACTGTTTGCTTTTATGGCTGGAGGCTTAGCGGTAGGTTTATCGACGATTATTTTTTTTGCGTTAATTGTCACGACCATTCCAGCTGATGTTGATATTAGTTTAGAGCGCTCTGCAACTGTGGCTTTAGTGGTTTCCCAAATCCCCATAATGCTTATTGAAGGGGCATTTACCTCGATGGTTGTCCTATTTTTGCGTCAGGTTAAGCCGAGTTTAATTGGAGGAATTTCATAAAAAAAAAGAGAAACAACCATCGGTTAAGCTTGCAAGTCAACACATTTGTTGCATTTTTGTTGCATTTTTTATTAGTATCTGGCTACTGCTCTACCTATGCAACATGGACTTGATACCTATGCCGGTTTACGGTCTCCCATTCACCGCTGGGACCCTCGGTGTAAGTTTGTTGGACTCATGACTCTGATTTTTGCCTTCTCAGCGATCGATGTTCTGGTCTTATTACCGGTGATGTTGCTCTTAACCGGGATACTCTATAAAGTCTCTCAGTTGCCGGGGTCTTACTTACGTCAGCGACTCCATTATCCGGGTTATTTTTTACTGGGTGCGATTGTTGTCTTACCCTTGACGACGGGAGAAACGGTGTTGCTAGAGTTGGGCTGGCTGAGTATTCGTTGGGAGGGAGTTTTAGCGGCTGTGCCGATTGTGGTGCGATTCGTTTGTATTGTAACCGTGACCTTGGTCTTGTTTGGAACCGGTCCTCTAGCTGGTACGTTGCGGGCCATGCGATCGCTGGGGATTCCCGGTCTGATTACCGATATGATGCTCTTGTTCTATCGCTACCTCTATGATTTACTCGATCGCCTACGACAAGTGCAAACGGCCATGAGACTCAGAGGCTTCAACCCTAAACAGTTGAGTTGGCGTACTCTACGAGTGCTAGCGGCTCTGACGGGAACCCTACTGGTGACCAGTTATGAGCAGTCGGAACAGGTGTATCAGGCCATGCGTCTGCGGGGTTATGGCCAACCGACGGCTCAACGGACTTGGCCCCCGATTCAACGAGCTGATGCGATGGCTGTGATGGCCATGGTGGCGATCGCCGCCGCACTGGTCTTGGCTCAAATTTGGCTCACGTCCGCTACGCCATAGCTCCATGTCTTGGTATCCCGAGCGGTTATCCCCAATTGACCCCGCATCTACCCCCAACAAAACGGTCTCTAGGCTCTATTGTTTCCCAAACTCTCTAAGACTATGACGGTTCCTGCTTACTACGATCGCATTAACCAACAACTCCTCGATAGTATCCCTAAAAACCTGGGCCGGATTGTCGAAGTCGGCTGTGGAACGGGAGCCTTGGGAGCCGCCTACAAAAAAGACAATCCCAACAGTGAATACATTGGCCTAGAACTCAACCCTGAAGCCGTCAAAATTGCCTCAGAACGCCTCGATCGCGCCTTCGATTTCAACGTCGAGACATCGGACGAACGTCAGTTAAATATCGCTCCACAAAGCTGTGATGCTCTCGTCTATGGGGATGTCTTGGAGCATCTACAAGATCCCTGGACGGTTCTCAATCACCAGGTCTCCTGGCTCAAACCCGGCGGCTATGTCTTGGCCTCAATTCCCAATGTCCAACATTGGACGATTTTACGAGATCTCATTCAGGGAAAATGGGAATATCAAGATGAAGGACTGCTCGATCGCACCCATGTGCGCTTCTTCACCCTTGAGAGTATGCAGCAGCTCTTTAGCCAAGCGGGCCTCATCGTCAAAACGGTGGGCCGCATTCTGTCCCATAATCCCCAAGAATTTGCCGAGTTCTACCCGAAACTCGAACCTCTGGCCCAACATCTCAAGGTGGATACAAATCGCCTGAAACTGCTCACAGAAAGCCATCAATATATCCTGACGGGTGTAAAAACCCAACGACGGCTGTTTATCCAAACCTTGATGATGGCCCCATTAGCCTGCGATCGCGTCCGCATTCTCGAACCCGATCATTTTAGCAATCGCATTACCGGCGTGCGGGCAATTTCCTCGACTCACAGTGCCGCTCTGAACCTAGCAGAACCGGACGAAGAAAAAGTGTTCATCTGGCAACGCGCCCTCCTCAAGCCAGAAACCGCCCTGGCTCAACAAAAAAACCTACTTCAGCGCGGCTATCTCATTGTCTCGGAAATCGATGACGACCCCTTACGCTGGGAAAGCGCCTCGGAGCATAACTTCTTCTCCTATCGCAGTTGTCATTGTGTACAAACTTCTACCGAGCCGTTAGCTGAGTTTTTGCGACAGTACAATCCCTACGTGAAAGTGTTTCCCAACCAACTCGCCTCGCTCCCTCAACCCCGGCCGGATCACGATTACGAGCAAGCAACGGTGTTTTTTGGCGCACTCAACCGAGAAGAAGATTGGAAACCCCTAATCGGAGCCATCAACCAGGTGTTAGACGAACTTGGCGATCGCGTCTCCGTGAAAGTTCTCCACGATCGCCAATTCTTCGAGGCCCTAAACACCCCCCACAAAGCCTTTTCCCCCTTCTGTGCCTATGCTAACTATCAGCAGGTAATTCGTTCGAGTACCGTTGCCCTGCTGCCCCTAGAACCCACGCGATTCAACAATATGAAGTCTGACCTCAAATTCGTTGAATGTGGCGGTCAGGGGGTCGCTGTATTAGCCAGTCCCACGGTTTATGAACGCAGTCTCCAGGACGGCAAAACTGGATTACTTTATCGCTCCGTGGAGGATTTTGCTGCCAAATTCCGGGAACTCCTCATCAGTCCGAGTTTGCGACGGGAACTGGGACAGGCGGCCTATCATTGGGTGGCTCAACATCGTCTCCTGGAGCATCATGCTCAGGAGCGAGCCAAGTGGTATTTTCAGATGCGCGATCGCCTTGGGGAACTCAACACCGCCCTCAAAGAACGCGTTCCCGAGCTATTCTAGCGATGGCCGAGACCAAGGCTCAAGCGTCGAGTTCTTGGGACAACGTCGCCATCACAGCCGTCACCTGATCTAACATCTGACTGAGCTGTTCGATGCCAGCTAACGCCTCCTGCATCAGTTCCGGGTTTATCGATTCATGTTTAATGCGTTCATTGAGCTGTCCGGCCAAGGTCATCATCGCGGGGATGCCCACATTACCACTGGCCCCCTTAATCTGATGTACTAGGCGCGAAAAGGTCTCTATATCGCCCTCAGCTAGTGCTGTTTTGGCCCCGGCGACGTACTCTCGGGCCGAGTCCATAAATGAGTCAAGCAGTTCTAACTCGAACTCTAGATCATCTCCGGAGACTTCATGAAGACGATCCCAATCAATATAAATTTCAGGGCTTGAGGGGGGAGAATCTGCCATAGAAGCTGAAGGGGGAATGATAGAATTGGGGCGATTTCCATTATGAGACATAGTCGGTGAATTGGCGGAGGGTAAGGGCTCAATTTGTGACATCCAATGCTCCAAAACAGACTTAAGTTTTTCCATGGTGACGGGTTTGGCGAGATAGTCATCCATCCCCGCATCTAGGCATTTCTCGCGATCGCCTTCCATTGCATGAGCGGTTAAGCCAACCACCACGGTATGGCGATCGCCCTCGCTTTCCCAGCTTCGCAAGCGTTGGGTCGCACGATAGCCATCTAAGACTGGCATTTGACAATCCATCAACACGATATCAAAGGGTTGTTGCTGAAGCTGATCTAACGCTTCCTGACCATTGTTAACACAGGCGGCTGTATAGCCAAGCAGCTTCAGTTGATTCATCACCACCTTTTGGTTGATATGAGTATCCTCAACCACCAACACTTTACCCCCAGCCGCAGACGCTGGGGATTCCGGCGGCGAGGAGGAGCGTTTCAGGGAGCCGGGTTCAGTCTCAGCGACGGTTCCTGAACGCGTCTGGGGGGGAACGTCTGAGGTTGACGATGCTGAGGCGATATCAGGTTGACGAGATTCACGAGATTCCACAGAACCCGACGAATCAGCGGATTGGCTTACTGAAACCGGTTGCGATGCTGAGGTTGAGAATGCTGCTGTCTGAGGTTCTGGTTCAGCGGTTGCAGGCTCTTGAGGTTCTGAACTCTCTACTTGGACAAACTGAGCCGTAAAGACAAAGGTTGACCCCTGATTTGGTTCACTTTCAACCCAAATTTGTCCTCCCATTTTCTGCACAAGCTGACGACAAATTGCCAAGCCTAACCCAGTTCCTCCATAGCGGCGGGTACTCGACGCATCTACCTGAGAAAAGGCTTGAAAGAGGTATTTGCGATCGCCAGCAGCAATCCCAATTCCCGTATCCCGCACGGCAAATTGTAGGGTTAAAATCGTCTCTAGCTGACCACTGTCTGCACTGGGATCTCCGAGAACTCCTTGTTTTTTAGCAATGGCTCGTACACCAATCGCCACGGAGCCTTTATCTGTAAATTTAATTGCATTCCCCACCAAATTCATTAAGACCTGTCGCAGTCGTCGAGAATCCCCCGAGAGCTGATCCGGAAGTGTGGGGTTAATATGCAGCTTCAAGGATAATCCCTTCTCTTTCGACTGCATGACAAAGATATTGAGAACGTCATTCAAACAGGAGCGCAATTCAAAATCATGACGATCCAACCGCAGTTTTTCTGCTTCTAATTTGGAAAAGTCTAAAATATCATTAATTAAGTTTAAAAGATGTTCGCCACTGGTGCGTAACGCTTCTGTAAACTCGAGCTGTTCTTCATCGAGTTCTGTCGTCATCAACAAATCAGTCATTCCCAACACTCCGTTCATCGGTGTACGAATTTCATGACTCATATTTGCCAAGAAATCCGACTTTAACCGAGCCGTTTCCAACGCGGTTTCCCGAGCTTGAACCAGTTCATTAATTTGGGTACTGGCAATCACGACACCACCGACTTCATTATCTGACGTGTACCAAGGATGAATTGCCCAACGCAGATACAGTTCTGCCCCATTATCGCGCTCCCAAACATCCTCAGGAGTGCTAACAATTTCCCCTTGTAAGGCTCGTTCATACAGCACTCGCCAACGTTCAGGTAAATCCGAAAAGACCTCATAATGAGACTTGCCAATCAGAGAATCTTGCTCGACTGCGAAATCACTGAGCCAGGTATTACTATAAGCCAGATAGCGCATTTCACTGTCCATCATGGCCATTGCAACGGGGGCCTGGGTCACAATTTGCCGCAGTTGTTGTCGTTCAGCTTCGATCGCCGCCTCATAGCGTTTGCGCTCGGTAATATCCCGAACAATCGCTAAGACTTCATCTTCACCGCTGGTGACAATCCGCGCCTCAAAGTTATGGAGTCGGACATCTCCCGTTTTACGATTAGGAATATCGAGAGCATATTCAAAAATTTGTACTTCTCGGGATTGACGGGCCAAATCAGCATAATGCAGGTTGAGATCGGCGACTTCTTTAGGTAAGACTTCATAGAGACTTTTTCCTAAAAAACCGCTGCGAGAGAGGAGTAATGGTTGGTCTTTATCAGCCTGAACATCGAGATAAGTGCCATCAGTTCGTAGCCGAAACATCGTATCGGGGATGGCTTCGAGGAGGGCTTGATTTTTAAGTTCACTTTTTTGAACTTGGTCGGCCCGTTGTTCGAGATAGAGGACCATATCCCGAATTTGCGAGGTCATGCGGGCAAAGGCTGAGGCCAAGCCGCCAATTTCATCAGGACGGCTGCGGTACTGTTGGATGGCACTGTCGTTATCCATGGCGCGATCGAACTCCCCTTCAGCCACCCATTGTGTGGCCTGGGCCAGTTCATGGAGGGGACGACCAATAGAACGACCCACCCATAACGCCGCCGCCAGGCCCCCAGCGGTAAATAAAACCCCGAGCAAAATGGCACTGTTGCGGGTGTTGTCGAGACGGTTACGAAAGCCGGCAATGGAGAATTCTAACTCAACGGCGCCGACAGTTTGCGCCCCAGAGGCGATGGTTTTGCCTGAACGAAGACGCTGGCGGTCCCACTCAAAGACGGGGGTTCCACTGGCTAAGATGGTCTCTCCAAAGTCGCGATCGCGTTCTGTAATCTCGTCGGGGTGCAGAGTTAACAGCAATTGACCGTTCTGGTCATAAATGACAACGCTAGTCAGGCTGTCCTCGACATCGAGTACTTCAAGCAACTGTCGCAGTTGCTCTTGTGACTCCCCCATCTCGCCGGTGGTTTCCGTCTGTGGGGTTAAAGAGTCTGCCGCCAGCCGTGACACCATGTTCAGAACAAGTGTGGCTTGGGTTTCGAGTTCTTGTTTGTAAACCCGTCGTTGACGATGCAGTGAAAACAGCGTCACACTACTGACGCTGATCATCGCTGACAGGGCGATCGTCGCCGTTAGCTTGGCGGCGATGGGTAAGCGACGACCTTTGAGTTGACGCATCAATTGACGCATAGCGACACGAGGTGCAGAGGCAGAGAGTACAGCGGACAAGCGGCTGGCGAGCAGTTGGGGATGGTTGACATCCAGAGTCCCCCTTCTAGGATAGCGGGTCTTTTGACGGAGACAGAAGGGAGAATTAGTTAAAACTACGCAAGACAAGAATCTTAACGGGACGCATGAGTGAACCGACACTTGACCCGAAGATCACTCAAACCCGTCAAGGATTGACTGGCAGAGCAAAATTTGAGGGGTTTTGCGGTAGGCTCGTTAACGATCTGAGAAATCCCCTAACTCATCTTGATGGTCTGGCGCTATGTTGACTTCCCCCCGATCTCGTCCCTACAGTACTGTGATTTTAGCCATGACCGCTGATGGCAAAATTTCCGATGTTGGCCGTTCAGGGGTGACTTTTGGTTCCTCTGTGGATTATCAGCATTTAGAGGCATCTGTGGCGGCGGCGGATGCGGTCTTGATGGGAGGAACCACCTTGCGCTCAGGGGGAACGGCGATGCGTCTTCAATCCCCCCAGCTTCTCGCCGCTCGTGAGGCGGCGGGGACCTCCCCTCAACCAGTACAAGTGGTTTGTTCGGGATCGGGGAAATTTGACCCGGCGTTACCCTTTTTTCGCCAACCGATTCCCCGCTGGCTACTGACAACGACGGAGGGGGCTGAGTTTTGGCAGACGCAGCCGGGATTTGAACGCCTGTTGACGGTGAACTCCTCGGAGACGGGGTTGGATTTGCAGGCGGGGTTGGCGCAGTTGGAAGGGTTGGGGATTAAACGACTGGCGGTGTTGGGGGGAGGACATCTAATCGCGAGCTTGTTTGAGTTGGGGGCCATTGATGAGGTTTGGCTGACCGTCTGTGGCTATATTTTTGGTGGGACAGAGGCGCCAACGCCAGTTGATGGGGTGGGGTTTACTCGCGATCGCGCCCCCCGTTTACGTTTGCTGGACGTGAAGCGAGTCGAGGATGAGGTGTTTTTGCATTATCAGGTGCTGCATGACTCAGGTGGGGAGGAATAGGTAGAAACTAGACAGTTTGGCGATCGCAGGCTACCGTAGAGGTCAGGTTTTCCCTAAAATGTGGTTCATGAGAATATTAGTCACCGGTGGTGCGGGATTCCTGGGTTCCCACCTCGTCGATCGCCTGATGGAACAAGGACATGAGGTCCTTTGTCTCGATAACTTTTTCACTGGGAATAAACACAATATCCAACAATGGATGGATTCTCCTTATTTCGAGGTGATTCGCCACGATATTACCGAACCAATCCGCGTTGAAGTGGATCAGATTTATCATCTGGCCTGTCCCGCCTCTCCTGTCCATTATCAGTACAATCCGGTCAAGACGGTGAAGACCAGCGTTTTGGGAACGCTGCATATGCTGGGACTGGCGAAACGCATCAATGCCCGATTGTTGCTGGCCTCAACCTCAGAAGTCTATGGCGATCCCAATGTTCACCCACAAACCGAAGCCTATCGGGGTAATGTGAACCCAATTGGGATCCGTGCCTGTTACGACGAGAAAACGGAAATCCTGACCGAAAACGGTTGGACTCCCTTTCCCCAACTCGACCCGCAAACTCCCGTTGCAACTCTCAACCCCGAGGGACAGATCGAGTACCACGTTCCCGACGAATACATCGTTCAACCCTATGTCGGCGAACTACTGCGATTTGCCAATGGGAAATTTGACTTCTGCGTCACTCCCAACCACAACCTCTACCTACGCAGCAAAACCGGCAAACTCAAATTCCTGCAAGCGGACGAGGTGCATTACGCTAAATCCTGGCGTGTTCCCACAGGGGCAGAATTTAAGGGCATTGAGCCAGAATGGTTCGAGTTGGGAACCGCCCCCGCTCACGCTAAAGTTCGAGTCAATCGCATCGCGATGGATGACTGGCTCGAATTTCTCGGCTACTACATCTCTGAAGGCTGTACCCACGTGCGCCGTCGCGCCCGAGCCGTGGGCGATCGCAACTACGACGTAGCCGACTACAACATCCTCATCGCCCAGTCTAAACCGGAAGGACGCACCCAGATTGCCAACTGCCTCTCGAAGCTGGGGTTCAAGTTCTTTCAATCCGACGACCATCAGTTTCGCATTTGCAGCAAGCAACTGGCCGAAATTTTGCTTCCCCTGGGCAAATCGGGAGACAAATATATCCCCCGTGACTACCTCAACCTCTCTCAACGTCAATCACGCATCTTGTTCGACGCACTCATAATGGGGGACGGTAGTCAGCGAGGCAACCGTTCCACCTATTACACGAAGTCTAAACAGCTTGCCGACGATGTGCAGGAACTGGCCCTACGCTGCGGTTATGCCGCCTCCGTCGTCTCCCATGCGGTCGGTCGCGACTTGTACTGCGTGAATATCCGGCCCGCTGTCGAGGCCGTTCTCGCTGAACCAGAACCGGTGCGCTACGGTGGCAATGTCTACTGTGTCAATGTCAAGAATCATGTCATCTGCGTGCGTCGCAATGGACGGGCCGCATTCTGCGGTAATTGTTACGACGAGGGGAAGCGCATCGCTGAAACCCTCTGCTTTGACTACCATCGTCAAAATAACGTCGATATCCGGGTGATGCGGATTTTCAACACCTATGGACCGCGAATGCAGGAAAATGACGGACGGGTGGTGAGTAATTTTATTGTGCAAGCGTTGCGGGGGATTCCGCTGACGGTGTATGGGGATGGCCTGCAAACTCGCAGTTTTTGCTATGTGTCAGACCTCATCGACGGCATGATGAAGTTGATGAACAATGATGAGCATATTGGGCCGGTGAATATCGGCAATCCCAATGAGTACACCATCTTGCAACTGGCCGAGACGATTCAAAGGCTGATTAACCCTGATGTGGAAATTCAGTTTGAGCCACTTCCTCAGGATGACCCGCAACAGCGACAACCGGATATCACTCGTGCTAAAGAGTGGTTAGGGTGGACGCCGAGTATTGAACTCGAAGAGGGATTGAAGGACACGATCGCCGATTTCCGCGATCGCCTCGGCTTGGCGTAAATTAAGACTGTCCGGGTGTGTTGACATAAAAGCCGCAGATTGGGGATAGCTGAAGTTTGCGACTAAGCTAGTGGACGACAGCTTGCTAACGCTCGGTCGTGGCGGCGTTTTTTTACAGTTTTTTAAGGTTTAAGGACAAAACAGCTATGCGTGTTTGTGTGATTGGTACAGGCTATGTGGGTTTGGTAACGGGGGCTTGTCTAGCTCACACCGGCCATGAAGTGATCTGCGTCGATAATAACGAGGAAAAGGTCAAAACCATGAAGGCGGGGCGATCGCCGATTTATGAGCCGGGGTTGTCGGAAATCATGACCGCCGCCATCCAAAGTGGCAACATTGAGTTCACCACGGACTTAGAGGCGGGAGTCCATCATGGCGATATCTTGTTTATTGCGGTGGGAACTCCGGCTTTACCCACCGGAGATAGTGATACTCGCTATGTAGAGGCGGTGGCCCGGGGGATTGGCGCTCATCTCAAGCAAGGCTATAAGGTGATTGTCAATAAATCGACGGTTCCCATTGGCTCTGGGGATTGGGTGCGTAGCATTGTTCTCGATGGGATTGCTGAACGGGAAAAGGCCCTCGTGGGATCAGGCAAAACTGGGGAAGATTTGGTCAACCATATCGAGGTGGAATTTGATGTGGTCAGTAATCCTGAGTTTCTGCGGGAGGGTTCGGCGGTGTATGACACCTTTAACCCCGATCGCATTGTCTTGGGAAGCAACAGCGATCGCGCGTTGACGATGATGCAGGAACTCTATGCGCCCATTGTCAATCGTGAGGTGGCGCAAGACAAGGATCTACCGCCGGTTCCTGTGGTGATGACGGATTTATGTTCGGCGGAGATGATTAAGTATGCGGCCAACTCGTTTTTGGCGACCAAGATTAGTTTTATTAATGAGGTGGCCAATATCTGCGATCGCGTCGGCGCCGATGTGACCCAGGTGGCGAAAGGGATTGGCCTCGACTCCCGCATTGGCAATAAGTTCTTAAACGCTGGGATTGGTTGGGGTGGTTCCTGTTTCCCCAAAGATGTCTCAGCCTTGGTTCACACCGCTGATGATTATGGCTATGATGCTCAATTGCTCAAGTCTGCGGTTGAGGTGAACCAACGTCAGCGTTTGATGGCGTTGGAGAAACTGCAACATGAGTTGAAGATTCTCAAGGGGAAAACCGTCGGCTTGTTAGGCTTGACCTTTAAACCGGATACCGATGATATGCGGGATGCGCCCTCATTGGTCTTGATTGAGAATCTGAATCGCCTCGGGGCGAAGGTTAAGGCGTATGACCCCATCGTCTCGCAAACCGGCCTACGCTCGGGCTTATCGGGGGTCTATGTGGAGACTGATCCCGAACGGCTTGCGGATGGCTGTGATGCGTTGGTCTTGGTGACGGATTGGAAGCAGTTTGCTGAACTCGACTATGCCAAGATGGCCAGTCTGATGCACACGCCGATTATGGTCGATGGCCGCAACTTCCTCGATCGCACTCAGTTAGAGGCGATTGGCTTCCGCTATGTGGGCATCGGTCGCTAGATACGGCTAGTCTGAACATGGAAACTCCCCCTGGTGCTGGCACTGGGGGGTTTTGTTTGAGAATCAAGGGGGTTGGGGTTGAGGGAGGCGATCGCACTCACCGGGGAGAAGATGGTTCAGATCGCGTTCCCAATGGTAGGAGATTAGGAAGGGCGATCGCCCAAGCTAGATTCTGACATACCCCCCGCCACAGGGGTCTATAAACTCTGATATTTGGCCACGGCTGCTCGTCCTTACTACCGGTTGGCAAGGAGGTCGGAGTGGCTAAAAATCACCCGTTATGGAGTTTCTAAGTTCCGTTCAATTTGGTGCAAGACATCGAAAATGAGATCAACAGATGTCGAGAGAGACCGCTTTATCCGTAGCGGGAGAGACATCGAAAACTCAACAGACTTCTCGCCCACTGCGAGATAAGATGCCAGCTTTCGTTCCTGTGTTGTATCCATAATCTGAAGTTTTTCCTGAGTGACAAGCACGCTTTAGTGTGGTCTAGTGTATTATACACCATCGGTATGTTGTACTAACAATGTACAACATCCTTGCTCTGGACAAGCCTTGAGGCAATCGCTGAAAGCCTCTAAATCTCTCGGGATAAGCGTTTGACGACTTTGTCGAAGCTGTAAATTCGGCGATCGCGCCCTTGGGCTGACCGGGGAGAAAATCTAAATGTCAACAATTGCTGACATACATTGGAGTAAACTTTATGTCAACAGAAATCACAGAAATGTTAGGTCAATTCAGCCAACAAGAATTTCTCGGCAATCAGGTCTTAGATTATCTCATTGCCTTGGCGATTATTATTCTTGGCTTGATCGTCATTAAAATTGTTGCCAACCTTGTTTTGGGTAAAATTAAAAAATGGTTGCGACAAACCGATGCGAGTTTAGATAATAGCTTAATTACAATTATTGAACGGGCGTTGATCCCGATCTTTTATTTAGGGATTTTTTACGTTGCCCTCAATGGCTTAACCCTACATCCAATTTTGGATCGACTCTTAGACGGCATCTGGGCGATCGCCTTCACGGTCATTGGCATTCGTTTCGTGGTCTCCGTGATTCAATATGGCTTAATCCTATATGGGATCAAGGCAAACAACCCCAATATCCAGCCAACCCTCAATTCGCTCGTCCCTGCCATCCGAGTCGTAGTTTGGGCGATCGGCTTTATTTTCCTGCTGGACAATCTCAACTTTAATGTCTCAGCCATGATTGCCAGTTTGGGAATTGGGGGGATTGCGATCGCCCTAGCCTCCCAAGGACTCCTACAAGACCTCTTTAGCTACTTTTCCATTGTCTTCGATCGCCCCTTTGAGTTAGGAGACTTCATCATCGTCGGTGACTTCATCGGAACCGTCGAATACATCGGCATTAAAACCACTCGTCTCAAAAGTTTAAGCGGTGAGCGACTGGTCATCTCCAACACCGATCTCACCGGATCTCGCATCCGCAATTACAAGCATATGCAAACCCGCCGTATCGTCTTCAAACTCGGTGTCACCTACGAAACCGGCGTCGAACAGCTCGAAAAAATTCCCCAAATCATCCAAGATATCATCGACCCCATCGAAACCATCACCTTCGATCGCGCGCATTTCCTAGCCTACGGCGATTTCAGCCTTGACTACGAAGTCGTCTACAACGTCAACAGCAGCGACTTTACCCAGTACATGGATGCCCAACAACAAATCAACCTGGAACTCAAACGTCGCTTTGAAGCCGAAGGCATCGAGTTCGCCTATCCCACTCAGGTGATTTACCACAATTCGTTGCAAGGGGGATAGGGAATAGTGAATAGTGAATAGTGAATAGGGGATAGGGGATAGGGAACAGGGAACAGGGAACAGGGAACAGGGAACAGAAGATTTCCTCGTCATTTCCTCGTTCCCAGGCAGAGCCTAGGAACGCCTCTTGGGAGGCTCTGCCTCCCGCTCTCAGGCGGCAGAGCCGCCTAGCCCCCCCCGTGTCACGGCTTCAGCCGTGACACGAGTGAGATTAAAACTTCTAACCCCGCACCAACTCCACCAACCGGGAATAATAGAAGCGAGTGCTGGTCATTTCCGTGCGAGCGGGTTGGAAGCCATTTTTGGCAAAGATAGCAAGGATATCCGCTTCACGATGCTGATAGGCGCGAGTGGTCTTACTCGGTCCGGGGAAGAGTTCACCGACTTTCTTGAGAACCGTGAGCCAGGGGGTTTTGGGGGCAAAACTTAGAATGACTCGTGATTCCGCTAACGAACAGAGGTGGGAGAGCATCTCATCCATCTTGTCGTCGGGATAGTGGATGAGGACATCGAGGCAGATGACGGTGTGGAAGTTGCCAGAAATCTCTTCGAGATCCCGAGTCTCAAACGTGACGCGAGAGCTGTCACTCAATTGAGCCTGAGCGCGTTCCTGGGCTTCCGTCACCATCATCTCCGAGATGTCGCTGCCGTACACTGTTGCCCCGGCTTCGGCGAGGGGCAAACTCAAACTCCCTACACCACACCCCGCATCACAGATGGTCAATTGACCGAGGTTGCCATCGGCGGATAGCCAAGCGACAACTTTATCAATGGTCTGCTGGTGTCCTTCGCGAATATCCAGCTGGACTTTATTGACCTCGTCCTTACCATAAATTCGTCGCCAGCGGTCAAAACCCGTGGTATTGAAATATTCCTTAACAATGCTTTTTTCGTCAATGATAATCATCGGCTATTACGCAGTTATAAAAAGAGGTTGAGGTTACAAATCTATACGTTATCCTAATTTAGACCCCTTTTGTTACTCAATTGCGATCGCAATGACTGTCAACCCCACCGAGTCTGAGCAAACCCAGAGCCGCAAAGCCGATCATCTTCGTATTTGCCTCGAAGATGATGTAGACTTCCGAGAGACTCGTACTGGGTTAGAACACTATCGCTTCCGTCATTGCTGTTTACCGGAACTGGATTTAGCCGAGATTGACCTAAGCACTTCATTTTTAGGTAAATCCCTAGGTTCACCATTGTTGATTTCCTCGATGACGGGGGGAACTGAACGGGCCAAACTGATTAATCAACGCTTAGCAGAAGTGGCTCAGGCTCAAGGGTTGGCGATGGGGGTGGGATCGCAACGGGTAGCGGTGGAAAACCCGGATCTTAGTCATACCTTTGATGTGCGATCGCAGGCCCCCGATATTCTCCTATTTGCCAATCTCGGCGCGGTGCAGTTGAATTATGGCTATGGCGTAGACCAATGTCAGCGGGCGATCGCCATGCTCGAAGCCGATGCCCTGATTCTGCATATTAACCCCCTCCAAGAAGCCGTACAAAGTCGAGGAGACCAAAACTTCAAGGGATTACTTGACAAAATACAGAGATTATGCTATCTGCTTCCCATTCCCGTCATTGCCAAAGAAGTGGGCAATGGCATTTCTGGGGAGATGGCGCGACGGTTGATTGAAGTTGGGGTTCAGGCCATCGATGTAGCTGGGGCTGGGGGAACCTCCTGGGCCAACGTCGAGGGAAAACGGGCTCAAGATATCCGTCAACGTCGTTTAGGAGCCTTGTTTTCCGATTGGGGCCTCCCCACCGCTGACTGTCTGGTGCAGGTGCGATCGCAGGCTCCCGACATTCCCCTGATTGCCTCAGGAGGCTTACGCAACGGCTTAGATGTCGCCAAAACCTTGGCCCTGGGGGCTAACTTAGCAGGACTAGCGACCCCTTTTCTCAAAGCCGCCGCCGACTCTCCCGAAACCTTAAATCAACTGGTGGACTTACTCAACAGCGAACTGGCTACCGCCTTATTTTGCACCGGCAACCGCACCATAGCGGATTTACAGCGCAGTAACAGCTTGGACACCTTAAAATAAGGACAGCACTTTACTCTGACCGCCAACGTCATGCGTGATTTCCTCAAAAATGTTGTTGCAACAGTCGCTGGACTGATTCTCTTTTCCGTCATCGGCGTTGGAGGGTTAGCCATTTTACTCATCACCGCTTCCTTACAAGCCCCTCGCGGCCCCGAAGTGGAGGAAGACTCAATTCTGGTGTTAGATTTGGACTTGAATATCCAAGATAGCCGCGCCCTAGCTACCCCCGGCGAAGCCTTGCAACAAGCCTTAGAGGGAGCGAGCCAACAAAGTTTAGCCCTGTTGGATGTCGTCGAGGCCTTAGAACAGGCCAGCAACGACGATCGCATCACCGGACTCTATCTCAAAGGTGCACCGGGAGATATGCCGACGGACTATGCCAACCTGCGGGATGTACGAGAGGCGTTGGCGAAATTTCGCGAAACGGGTAAACCGATTATTGCCCACGATCGCGATTGGAGTGAACGAGAATATTATCTAGCCTCGATCGCCACAGAACTGTCAATCGCCCCCCTTGGCACCGCCATCTTTAATGGCCTCAGTGCAGAAACCGCATTTTTAGCCGGAACCTTTGAACAGCTTGGCGTTGGGGTTCAGGTTGTCCGCATGGGAGCTTACAAATCCGCCGGCGAAGCCTTAGTGCGTCGTGAGTATAGTGACGAAAACCGCGAGCAACTTCAGGCTTATTTAGGAGATGTCTGGGCTGACATTTTAGAGGTTGTGAGTCAACAGCGGTCATTAACCCCCGAGAACTTACAAACTATTGCCGATAACCAAGGAATTTTACTCGCCGAAGAAGCCGTTTCCCAAGGAGTTGTCGATCGCCTAGCCGAGAGTGAGGAGATTCGCGATCGCCTGCGGGAACTCAGCAACATCAGCGATGCCGATGAATCCTTTGAATCCGTGAGTCTGGCCACCTACATTCAAGCTCTCGATCCCAGTCAAACCCAGCGCGGGCAAATGGGGAGCGATCGGCAAATCGCCCTAGTCTATGCTGAGGGTCCCATTGTCGATGGAGAAGGCGAACTTCGCCAAATTGGGGGTGATAGCCTAGCCCGCGAACTACGAGACTTGCGCGTCAATGACGATGTCCAAGCCGTGGTATTGCGTGTCAATAGTCCTGGAGGCAGTGCGATCGCCTCAGACGTCATCAAACAAGAACTCGAACTACTGCGAGAAGCCAAGCCAATCATCGTTTCCATGGGTAACATTGCCGCCTCAGGAGGCTATTGGATTGCCATGGCCGCCAACGAAATTGTAGCCCAGCCCAACACCCTCACCGGCTCCATTGGGGTCTTTGGCTTGTTCTTTAATATCGAAGATCTCAGCGAAACCATCGGCTTGAATTGGGATGTCGTGCAAACCTCACAACTAGCTAACGCCCAAACCATTTCTCGTCCGAAAACCCCCCAAGAACTCGCCATTTTAGAACGATTTATCAACCAAATTTATCAAGAATTTATCACAGAAGTATCCACCTGGCGAGACTTACCCCTCGACCAAGTCCAGTCCGTTGCCCAAGGTCGAATTTGGTCCGGTGTCGCCGCCGAAAATGCCGGGTTAGTCGATCGCCTCGGCGGTTTACAGACGGCGATCGACGTAGCCGCCGAAACCGCAGAACTTGGGGACGACTGGACCCTTCGAGAATATCCTCCCATCAAACCCTTTCCCGAACGTTTCTTAGAAGACCTTTTCGGCTCCCAAAGCCAAGTCGTTTTACCCGAACCCCTAGAAAATTTCCGTCAAGAGATGGCAGATCAACTGAATGAACTGTCCACCTATAACGATCCCCAAGGTCTATATATGCGTCTTCCCATTCAGGTTCAAATGGATTAGACAGCAGGAAATGGGGAGTAGAAACGATCGAGCCGCCATCTCTTCAACTCGGGAACCCTAAATCCGGAAAAAACGACTAAAGGATTAGGTCTCTCCTCAATCAAATGACAGGAGCGCAAGTCTAAACCAAGTTCATCTCTTGCCTGGCCTCACATCCACACATTAATAAGGATGAAACCTTGTGACTACAATCCTAGACAATCCCGACAACCTTCTCCTTGGGGACGAAGGCGATAACCTCCTCGAAGGAACTACCCTTGGTGTAATTGACGGACTAGAAGGCGATGACACCATCTTCAGTGCCTTAAACGCCAGCGAACCCAGTAGCACCCTCTTCGGTAACGCCGGGGACGACTACATCCGCAGCCGTGGCATCGGCGACATTGCCTTCGGCGACCCCGGCGACGATACCCTGGTCAACGAAAACGGCCAGGGTTTAATGTTTGGAAATGTTGGCAACGACTACCTCATCTCCCGAGAAAGCGGTGCCACCCTCTTTGGCGGCAGCGACATGGAGGATAGCCCCGACGATGGCGACAATATCCTCATCTCCGAAGGTGGCGAAAACATCCTCATCGGCGGTGGCGGCAGCGATACCCTCGTTGGACTCGTTGGCGGAGACACCATAGCCGGCCGTGGCGGCAATGACAACATCACCGGCGGCCCCGAAGGCAACAACTACCTCTTTGGCAACACCGGTCTCGATAGCCTTCTCTCCCTCAGTATCGAGCGTCCCGATAGCCTCTACGGCGGACAAGAGGACGACCAAGTCGCCGTTGGTAGCGACAGCACCGCCGACAACCCCATCCTCGGAGGGGGTTTAGGCTCAGACAGTCTCGCCGTTCAAGGCAGTCAAGTCGATGGGGCCATCCTCATCGGAGATGCCAACTTTGAGGCTAGTTTTGACGGCAGTGACGCCGGAGATGACTACCTCTATGTTGCCGGCGGCGACAATCACCAACTCTTTGGCAACAAAGGACAAGACAGTTTAGCCATCGGCATCAATGTTGGCATCGGCGTCTCCCTATTTGGTGGCGTTGGTAACGACGTTCTCATGGGAACTGGCGGCCCTGGATTACCCCTTCCAGCACAAATCAAAGCCTTTGGAGACAAAGGGGATGACACCATCATGATGGCCGGCAGCGACTCGGAATTTTGGGGCGACAACCCTAACATCAAGAGCGACTTCGGCAACAACACCGTCATCGGTATTGGAGTCGGTAATACCCTGCGCGGTGGTAACGACTTCGCCACGGGTAGTGATGCCGGCGACAATCTCCTCGTAGCTAAATTGGGCGACATCGAACTGGCCGAAGGAGAAGCCAGTAACAACGTCCTCATGGGAGGCGCTGGAGATGACACCATCGATGCCAGCGAAAGTGGCCCCGGCGACACCCTCATCGGTGGTCCCGAAGGTGCGGGTGGCAACAACACCTTCATGTTCACCGCCAACCAGTACATCAAAGCCGACCTCTCCGGCGCCAGTGTCAACACCTACATCGGTGTCAATGCGGGCAATAGTGACATTGCTGTCACCGTTGGCGCTCAAGACGTGGTGCAAGGGGATGGAAACTTCTTCTTCACCGGTGAGCAAAATCGCTCAGTCTCCTTGAAAACTGGCGGTGTCACCACCGGCACTGGCAACAGTTCCAACTTCATCGAGATTACCGACGACGCCTCCGGAGTCACGAAAACCGGCAGTGGCGATGATTTCTTTGACTTGGGCAACGTCTCAGGTAGCGTCGATGCTGGTGATGGTGACAACACGATTGATGTCGGTAGCACGGTCAGTGGTAACGTTACCGCTGGGGATGGCAACAACACCGTTAATCTCTCTGGCTCCGACGGCATTTCCGAAACCGGAGTCATGACCTTTGGTGGCGGTGAAAATGAATTCAACATCAGTGGTTCCGTCTTTGGTAGGATTCAGGCCGGCAAAGCAAGTCAGGGTAAAAACACCTTGACAGCCCTCACCCTAGGTCAAGGAGGTATCTTTGACTTCAGCCAAAGTGAATCCTCCAGCATCAACGTCACCAACGTCTTCCAAGGCGGTCAAATCCTCGTCGGTGGTATCTCCAGCAGTGTCAACATTGGTTTGGCTTACTCGGGAGCCAGCTTCACTGCCTTATCGGGCAACAACCGCATCGTTCTCAATGACCTCAGTGCGGTTCTGGATGCCGAGGGCAATCCCGAAGGGGAACAAGAAGCCATTTCTATTACCGGCGGCGAGGGCAATGACGTTCTCGGCTTCAGTAGCAGTGCCTCCTTCAGTAGTTCTGTTTCCGTCAGTCTGAACATCAGCGTCAGCGGCGGGAACAACGTCATGCAAGGGGCAGGCTTTGGCGATATCATTACCGCTGGTGTTGGCAATGATGTCATCTATGGCGGTGGCGTCCAGTTTGAGGAATCGGGCAGCACCTACAATGGGTTCCAAATTCAGGGAGCCAAGGCCTCTAAGGTTGCCCTAGATTTCTCGGGCATCAGTAATGGTGACTTGATTGACTTGGGTAAAGGGGGCAACAACCGCGTTCTCTTCCGTTCTGTCTTTGAAACCGGCTTCACGTTGCAGAAGTCTTTCCGTTCCTTCCAATCCGGCAGCTTCCTGAGCTTGGGGACGAATGCAACCTCAGACATCAGTGTCGGAACCGGGTTGAGTGCCAGTAACCTGCTTGTTGGTAGCAATGGTCAGTTTATCGGCGCCAATGGAACCAGTGCTGATGGCGCGCCGAGCGGTACCACCTTCACCAAAGGGGTCTTCTCAGGGGCTGTGGGGATTGATACCCTCAATAACTTCCAGGTCGGCCGGGATAAAATTGTCCTTGAAAGCAGTGAGTTTAGTGTCACCTCTGAGACTGTTAAGCTCTTCCGCAGTCGCGGTGCGCTCTATGGTGTGATTGCCGATGGTTCAGGTGGCGTGAACGGTGGTACGACCTACGGTGATTTTGACAATGTACTCAATAACGATGGCTATTTCCATGAAGCCTTCGCCATTGGGGCAACCTCAGCCGCTGACTTAACGGCTGTTGACTTCAGCCAAGAAGGTCAACTCTTCTTCGATGTGGAAGCACAAGGACTCTACCTGGGTGTCCAAGGTGGTGCAAAACTCATCGCTCGTTTACCGGGTGTAAACTTGGGTGGTGATGTTGGTGGCACGGTGGCCAATGACTTCGTCACCACTGAAGCCATTAGCAATGACCCAGTTACCTTGTTTTAATTAGGAATACTCTGTGCATCTACGAGTTACAGCCCCCACCTTCACGTTATCTCTATCATCCTAGAGACATTCTGGACTGGGGGCTGTCCTCTATGTTGTGAATGTGTGATAAATTCCTTGTTCTTGAATCTCTAAAACCTTAATCTCTAAAACCTTAATCTCTAAAACCTTTGTCATGCTCAATCCAATCGAGAACCCACGGATGCAAGAGATATTAGATGATTCCCAGCATCTGGAGATGTATCGCCGAGGGAAACCGATTGAGTTGGATGATGTCAAACTCTTGACGATGGCACGGGATGCGTATCAGTATTACTTCCAGGTTCCCATTGAAAAGTGTATCTGGGGCTATGGCTGGCATTATGGGAAAGGGGAAAACCCCCTGAATGCTTTTTTTCAGTGTGAAGCGAGTTTAGACCAGTTTTATACTCACTTTCGCCCTCAAAACTGCTTACAAGCCTTAACCTTAGAGAATACGGCTCAAGGTTGGGATTCTTTGGAAACTCCCTGGCGAGCGGAGGTTGAGGTGAAACCGTTTTCTGGAGAAAATAAGTTAGGACCAGAACATGGTCGCCCTCACTGTGGCCCGGTGAGTTTGGAACGACTGAATTTAGAGAAGTTTCGGCTGCGGGAGGTGCTGCAATCGATTCGGACGATGGGTTATATGACCAGTTATTATGCGTCGCCGGACCAACATATTTTCGGTTATTTTTTGGTCAATAACCAGGATTTTCGCTTTTTAGTGGTGAATGGACAACATCGAGCGGCGGCTTTGGTAGAATTAGGGTCGCAAACGTTACCGGCAACCTTTACCTCAATTGTGCCACGAATGCCGCGCCTGGTGTCTCCCTGGCATCTGGATTTTTTGGCAGGGGTTGCCTATGATGCGAATCAGCGAGGGGTGGTTCAGCAAATTTTTGAGGGCTATTTTGATGGGTCTTTGCGTCAACGCCGTGTCAATTGTTTATCGAAGTGGCTTGAGTTGGCACGATTAGACTCTGATGTGTGAACCTGTGTCTTGTGATAATAATCCATGATTTAATAATCCATAATTTTAAGATATATTTCAGAGTTTTTAAGAATATAAATAATGAGCCTAAACTATAATTTTTTGCCTAAACTTCTTTACAACAAGGGAGCTATCATCAACATTAAAGATGCTTGGTTTTTATCTTTAGCTCGTGATGCGTATAAATTCGCGTTTCAGGTTCCAATTAAAAAGTGTGTCTGGGGTTATGGTTGGCGATTCACTGCCGACGAAAATCCCTTTTATCATGTATATAATGACCATCATAACTTAGATAAGTTCTACCAAAACTATCAACCCATAAGTGCTTTAGAAGCTCTTACGTTTGAGCCTAGTGACGGTGGATGGAACTCTTTAACTCTGCCTTGGCGTTGTCAGATAGATTGTGTTGACTCTAACGCGATTAAACTTTGCCATAATCAACTCAGCAGCCAAGTTGGTCCACTGACCTCGAATAGGCTTGAGTTAGAAAAAAATAAGTTCCAACAGGTTTTTACCTCAATTCAAACAGGAGATTATCAGTTAAAAAATGGAATATATAGCCCAATTTTGGGGTACTTCATGATACATGATAATGATTTTGTTTTTCATGTGACCGCAGGTAAACATGAAGCTGCTGCATTGTCAAAATTGGGCTATACAAGTTTACCGGTAACATTTAACATTTTTGTGCCACGAATGCCACGCTTAATTTCAGATCAACATCTTGAACTGTTATCGCAAGTCGCCTATCCCGCGACTGTAATGCCAACAGTGTATGAGATATTTGAAAGTTATTTTGATAACACGTTACGACAACGGAGAATTTCCTATTTGGCGGACTGGATGGAAAGATTGTAAAATCGACCGATTCAACTTATGGAATATCAAAAACCCAGAAAACTCTATCAACAGGGTCAGCCAATTACAGTTAAAGATATTGGCTTGCTAGCCATTGCTCGTAATTCTCATGAATTTTATTTCAATATTCCGATTGAAAAATGTGTTTGGGGCTATGGTTGGCGGTACGCAAAAGGTGAACATCCATTGCTAAGTTTTTTTGATGTTGACCAAAGTATGGATGAGTTTTATAAAAATTATCAACCCAGCAATACACTGGAAGCCTTGACGTTGGGATTAGATAAACGGTTTTGGCATTCACTTGAACTTCCTTGGCACTTTGATGTTGAGTCAAAATTAGATGTAAAAGAACGTAAGTATGGTCAAAATCAACATCTTGGCCCAGTCAGTGTTGAGAAACTTGAATATGAAAAATATCGATTAAAAAAGCTCATTCAATCAATTCGGGAAAATGGATATAATCCTGATAAATTCGGCTATCCCAATCTTCATATTTGCGGATATTTTTTGCTTAAAGACAATGATTTTTTATTTTATATTGAAGGAGGAAAGCATCGGGCGATCGCCCTGGTCGAATTAGGCTATACTAGCCTACCCGTTGTTGCTATTCCAGAACCGTATTTCATCTCCCATGATGTTCTCACAGGTCTAGCAGGAATTGCCTACCCCACGCCGGCTTTACCCATTGTTCAGACAATCTTTGAGAGTTATTTTGATCTCCAGTTGCGGGAACAGCGAAAGCAATTGGTGGCGGATTGGATGAGGCGGGCTAGGGGTGAGTCGGTGGTGGTGTTTTGAGGTAGGAGGGGAATAGGGAATAGGGAACAGGCGATAGACTGTTTCTATAGGAGGTTTTGGTAGAGGTGGCTGAGGTTTTGGGCGAATTGTTGGCTGTTGAGGAAGGGGGGAGAGGTGGCCATTTTGTCTTGGAGTTGCTGTTGGGTTTGTTGTCGTAAGTTGGGATTCTCGGCTAGTTTTTGGGCCAGTTGTCGATAGGCTTCGGGGGTTTGGGTGACGAGGTCATCGAGTCCAAGTTCTCGGAGGAGGGCGGCCCCTTGACAGAGAGGGCGTTGTTTGGTCTCTAGGGTGACGAGGGGGAGACTGAGTTGTAGGGGATGGAGGACGCTGCTGGCTTGGGAGTGGGGGAAGCTGTCGAGGTAAATGTCGGCTTGTTGTAGGAGATAGTGGAGGTCGCTGGAACTGGGGAGGGATTTGACGAACAACAATCGCTTTAAGGCCACCTGATGCTGTTGCAAAACTTGTTGCATTTGCCGGAAAAAGGGCATTTCTAGTTCGGGATGGGGTCGCCAGTCGTCACCGAAGGGATGGAGGACGAGGATGCTGTTGGGCGTCTCGGCGAGGAGTTTGGCCCAGGTTTGGCGAACTTCGGGGTGGAGGGTTCGGAAATGGGCGGCTGAGATGAAGACGGTGGTATTCTCGGGGAGATGCCACTGCGATCGCTCGATTTTGATGGTTAACTCGGGTTTGTCTTGGGGAAGGTCGAAACACAGGCCTGACCCCTCTAGGGTGAGGAGGGTTTCGCTATGGTCGATGGGATGGTTGGCGGTGAGGGTTCCGGCGATATAACCGTCGATATGACGCATTCCGGTGGTGGTTAAACAGGAGAGGTTGGTGATCTGATGGCGGGCTAGACGATAGCTACAGAGGAAGGTGAGGGGGGATGACCGGGTGACGAGGTTACTGCCAATTAGCAGAATGTCGAGGTCGTCGGAACGGATGGTGTGGACTCGTTGTAAGAGGTTCAGATGACCCAGGGGAACGACTTCGTCGGCGTAATTCCAGCAGTAGTTTTCGTAGGCATCTTTTGTAATCTGGAGGCTATAGAGGTAAATTTCAAATTGATTGCGATCGAGGTCTTTGATACAGGCTAAGTTGTAGTGGGTTTGGGGGTTGTCTCTGTAGTTGTTGGCGAGAACCCCGAGGCGAATTTTGGTTCGGGGAGGACGGGGGGGGAATTTATAACTGAGGGGCGATCGCTGTTGGTAGAGGATTTGTTCGAGGAGTTCGGCCCGTTTCTTTTGCAGTCGTAGGGGACTGCGTTGGCTGAAATATAAGGGGGTACAGTTCACCCGTTCGGCAAAGACTTCGTTGACGGCCTGCCAACTGGGACTATTAGGATGATTGAGGATGTTTTGATGCAGATAGCTAAGCCAATTCTCTAGGTGATGGTGATAGGCTTCGGTGTCTCCAGAGTCCTGGAAAATTCGGGGTGTGGATAGGACGTAGGTTAGGAGAAATTCGTTTAGCCAGCCAGGAAAGGGAAGGTCGTGATAGGGAACGGGGAATTGATGGGGATAGCCGTAGAGGGTGGCGGCGAGAAAGGCTTGGGAAAGACGACTTTCTGGGGTTTTTGGACTAAAGAGTTGTTTGAGTTTCTCGAAAAATCTTCGGTCGTCTTCGTCGAGAGTGTCTTGGCGTAGGGGACTGTCTAGGAGGGCTGAATGGAGGTCTCCGAGTTGTCCATCAATTTGGTCGGGGAGTTCGCTATAGGCGATATTTAACCATTGCTGGGTGACGGCTTTGCGGAGTTGTCGGACGAGATAGAGGGCTTGGCGATCGCCGGGATTCTTTTGATAGTTGCTAACGATATCTAAGAGGGACTGAAAACTCGGGTTAAATTGGGTGATAACATTGAGGCGATAGGCTAGGGGATCAAAGGAGATCTGAAAGAAGTAATATTTAAAAAGTTCCTGATTTAAACACTCTAGTTCTTCAGGACTTGGGAAACCTTGGGGACAGGTTAAAACTAATGTATGGGCTAGTACGGATTTTAGTAGGGGAATTAACTGTCCAGTCTTGAATTGCTGAATATCGACCACCAAAATGGTTTGATGGCTGAGATTGTCTATGGAAAGTTCCCGGAATTGAGGATGTTGGGCGATATCTGAGGGGGCAAGATATTCAATGCGATCGCCCAATTGACAGTCTTGAATCAGTGGAGGCGGCGAGGTAGTTTTGCCATCTGGAGAGATGAGATAAATTTCTAAGCGAGATAAATCCACTACATCAGCAATCCAGCGGGGATCGCAGTCTCCCCAAATAATGAGATTTAACTTAGGAATTTGCCGATGTTGTTCTTGGATATACTCATAAAAGGCAATATGCTGATGGCGATCGCCCGTATTCTGACTGGTGACAAACTGACTGCGTAAATCAGCGTCAGCGTGATAAAAACTCGGCAAAAAACGACCCTGAAGATGGTCTAAAAGCTGTTGAACTTTCTGTTCTGGCTGATGCTGTTGCCAAAATAAGTTACATCCTTCTTTTGCTATTTGTTGTGTTAATTCTGGATGATTTAAGTAATACTGTATTTTTTGATATAAATCCGCTTTACTATCATAAGTATCCAGATGTTTGCCGACTTCAAATAGCGTCTCTAAACCTGCTTCTGGCTTGAGTTTGTCCGTCAACAAAAAACCGCCACTGGACAACACCTCAAACACCCGCATATTCAAATCACCATTGAGACTCACATTGAGGTTGATTTGACTTTTCGCATACACTTCAGCGGCTTTCTCCTGACTACCACTAAAGGTCTCTAGGGGGATTCCCCAGGCGGTCATTTCATCGAGAATATAATAACGATAGGGATGTCGGGGGCCAATTTGTCCGACAAATGACACCGGATACTCTGGATTAGGACAAGGGGGTTGAGGGTGGGGGTAAACGTTAAAGCCAGGCAGCCAAAATACGTTCTTACAGCCCGCTTCTTTAAAAAAATGAAGATGCTGCCGTTTATGGTCAGACATCACGAAATCGAAGCCTTCCTGAACGGCATAGTCGGTCAGGGTGCGGATGGGGGTTTCTAAATGTTGCGTATCCCCGACAATGAGTAATTTAGGACACTTTAAGAGGTTTAAATTTGTGGGAAAGTTCAGGCGAGTCGCATCCGCCCGAACCACCACCAATTCAGGATATTGGGCCGCCGGAATTTGGGCAAGGAGAGGGGCAATATCATAGGTTCCGATGGGGGCTTCGAGTTGTTTAAGTCGATTAAATCGATACTCGGTTTTGAACGATGCTCCACATAAAATCTCATTCTCGGAAATAATGGTCGGACGATGAACCGACCCTGGAGGTTGATAGAAAAGAAGGGCATTAAATGTGGGATAGGGCATCAGTTACAGGTCATTATCGTTCCATGGCCTCTACAGATTTGGGAACCCCAGCGGTTAGAATCTCACACCCGGATTCTGTGACGAGGACATCATCTTCAATTCGCACCCCAATTCCATGCCATTTAGGGTCAACGGGAGGCTGTTCAATGGTGATTTCATCGACCTCGCGGCTGGCGGGTTTAATGTAGGGGGAAATATAGATTCCCGGTTCGACGGTAAGGACATTTCCGGGTTGCAGGATATGCCAGTTATCTTCTCCATGTTGATAGACCCCTACATCATGGACATCTAAGCCTAACCAATGTCCTGTTTTGTGCATATAAAAGGGTTTATATTGTTGGGCTTCGATGAGTTCTTCTGGGTCGCCGGAAAGTAAACCCAAATCCAGTAAGCCTTCGACGATGACGCGAACGGCGGTGTCGTGATGTTCGTTGTAGGCCATGCCGGGACGGACTTTTTCAATTGCCTGTTTTTGGGCTTCTAAGACAATTTCGTAAATAATTTTTTGTTCTGGGGAAAATTTACCGGAAATGGGAAAAGTTCGGGTAATATCTGAGTTATAATACTGATAGGAACATCCGGCATCAATGAGCAGTAAATCGCCCTCTTCCATCTGACGGTTGTTTTCGACGTAATGCAGGATGCAGGCGTTTCCCCCGGAAGCAACGATAGAGGGATAAGCGGGACTGCCCCCGTTGAGGGTAAACAGCCGTTCCATCTCCGCTTGCACTTCGTATTCGTAGCGTCCGGGGCGGGCGATGTCCCGGGCCAGGTTATGGGCTTCGACGGCGATGTCAGCCGCTTTACGCATTAGTTGTAGTTCTTCGGGGGTTTTGACCAGCCGCAGTGGGTGGAGGAGGGGACTAGGGTCTTCTAGGGCGATGGGGCCGGTTCCTCGTTTGGGGTAGAGGGCTAGTTGTTTGCGCCAATGACGGAGGATACGATTGTTGAAGGCTTCGTCTCGTCCGAGGTGGTAGTAGATGCGATCGCCCCCTTTCAAATACTCCGGTAACTTCTCGTCCAATTCCGCGATGTCATAGGCCACATCAGCCCCATACTTCTCCTGGGCCGCCTCAACTCCAGTCCGATAGCCTGACCAAATTTCTCGTTCTAAGTCCTTGGGACGGACAAAGAGGATAAACTGATGTTCATCATGGTGGGGGGCGAGGACGGCCACGGCTTCGGGTTCGTTAAAGCCGGTGAGATAGAAAAAGTCACTATCTTGGCGGAAGGTATATTCCACGTCATTGTGCATCACCGCCATGGGCGCACTTCTAAAAATGGCGGTTCCCTGATTGAGTTGACTCAGGAGTTGTTGGCGACGTTGGGCGCAGGGGTAGAGATTGGACATCAGCAGCTAGGGACTTACGACAAGGGAGGGGTGAGGACTTGAATGAGGCGATCGCCCTCAGGGAGATCGTTGGGAGTTAGAACAATCCGGTTCTCGTCCTGTTGACGAATGGGGGTATCTCCCATGAGATTAAGGAAATCGTCGAGGGGCTTGATATCACAGAACTCATCATCGGCGGCGGTGGTACGGTAATGAGTTGGGATAACAATACGAGGATTGAGACGGTTAATCGCGGCTTTGGCTTCTTCGGGATTATAGGCTTTGTCGCCCCCGCCGACGGGAATCAAGGCGATATCGGGACGGCCTAGGAGAATCCGCTGTTCGTTGTCGATGGGGGCCGCTGCCCCTCCGAGATGGACAATATTGAGGCCTCCCTGTTGCCAACGCCACATCATATTGGTGCCAAAACGCCGTCCGTTGAGGCGATCGTGGGCGATGGGAATCCCCTCAAAGCGCATTCCTTGCAGTTGAAAAATCCCCGACTCAAACAGCAATTTGTTCTCCGGGACATTCTCAACATCTCCTTCATCGAGGAGAAAACTGCTGACGAGAACCACATCCGTATCGTCAACATTGGGTTCAGGATAGCCTGCTGTACAGCCTCCAGGACGGAAGGGATTGGTGAGAACCCGGCGACCTTCACCGGTAAAGCGAAAACAGGTGTGACCGAAATATTCAATCTCCAGTTGGCCCTGGCTTGGGGATTGGGCCAGTCCTCTCCCAGCTAAGCCTGTGACGGTGGTGGCGATCGCCCCCACTTGCAAATACCGAATCAGTTGTCGCCGTTTCATAGCGTGATATTTAGACCGTTGCGGCCTGTTTGAGACTCACCAAGAAATTATGCAACAACGCTTTTCCCGATCCGGTCAAAATACTCTCTGGATGAAACTGTACCCCTTGAATATGGGGATACTCACGATGTTGCACGCCCATAATCGTGCCATCTTCGACCCAAGCGGTAATTTCTAAGACCTCGGGACAAGTGGCGCGATCGATGACCAGACTATGATAGCGGGTTGCGGTAAAGGGATTCTCCAAACCGGCAAACACTCCCTGATTGTTGTGATAGATGGGGGAGGTTTTCCCGTGCATCAATTCCCCGGCTGACACCACTTGACCACCAAAGACCTGGCCCATACTCTGATGGCCCAGACAGACTCCCAAAATGGGCAAGGTTGGCCCCAACTCCTCAATCACCGCCAACGACACCCCAGCATCCTCGGGACGACCTGGCCCTGGGGAAATGACTAAGCCATCGGGATTGAGTTGACGAATTTGCTCAATGCTGATGCAATCATTGCGATAGACCTGAATCTCGGCGGCGACGGGTTGGGTTTGCCCGAGTTCTCCGAGATATTGAACCAGGTTGTAGGTGAAGCTGTCGTAATTGTCGATGACGATGATCATGGGGGATGGGGGTGAGATAGGGGTAGAACTGGCAGGATGGGATTTTAGCTGACTAGGGAGGACAGGTGAGTCCAGAGAGGCGGAATGAGTAGGGAGAGGGCGACAATGAGGGAGGCGATCGCCCCCATTAAGACGGCCCCAGCGGCACAGTCTTTGGCGATTTTCGCTAAGTCGTGATAACTCTGTTCTACGGTCAGATCCACCACGGACTCAATGGCGGTGTTAATCAGTTCTAGGGCTAACACGACACCGATGGTTAGGGCGATCACAGCCATTTTGACGGCTTCGAGATTGAGGGAGAGTCCTAAACCGAGGGCGATTGAACCAATCAGCACATGGATGCGAAAGTTACGCTGGGTGGCGAAGGCATAACGAACCCCTTGGGTTGCATAGCGGAAACTAGCCCAGAGACTCTGGGCCACTTGCCAAGATAACTGACGGTCATAGGCCTTATTCTTAGGAGTCGGATTCGGCGCACCGGGGGACATGGGATAGCGAGTCTTGGGACGTTCGGCGATAGCCTCAAAAAGATTTAGATTCATCCTAAAGCATCCTAGGGAGCAGTATTGGAGAGAATCAGAGGCAGATCAAGGTTAACAGCTATCTCGACACAAGCGAGTAGCTGCACCTGACGCTGAAGCATCACCGCTAAACTCTCATCATCGGGGTGATCCCATCCCAGTAGATGCAGGAAACCATGGGCCGCTAACCAGGTTAACTCGCTGTCTAATGAATGACCGAGGCGTTGCGCCTGTCGTTGAGCGGTATCGAGGGAGATGACGATATCCCCGAGAGATAGCGGTAAGGCTGCACCGATCTGCGGTATTTCAGACTCCATTGCTGCAAACGCTAACACATCTGTCGGCTGGTCTTTGTGTCGGTACTGACGATTTAGCTGACGAATTTCTGGGTCATCGGTGAACCGCAAGCAGAGTTCATACCCCAGGGGAGGATGCTGTCCCTGGGGGATTTCTTCGGGGGAAAGGTCTTCTAGCCAGGCTTGGAGGCGATCGCACCACATGGCTTCGCTGGCGAAGGACTGGCCATCTCCTCGGGCCAGTTCTTCAGGCTGTTGTACGCTCAAATCAAGGAGAATGGCCATGGGCGGTGGATTAGTGGGTTAGATAGGCGAGTCCCACCAGTAGGGCGAGGAGTCCGAAGGTTGTTAGAAAGAAGTGATAGAGAGATTTTCCACCTTTGCGGACCATATTCCGCATGGCGAGTTTGACGAAGCTGGGTTGAGGTTCGGGGGAGGTCATAATAGGCAAGAGGCAAAAGGCAAAAGAAGGGAACAGGGAACAGGGAACAGGGAACAGGGAACAGGGGAGAAGAAGGCAATAGGCAATAGGGAAAAGAAGGCAATAGGCAATAGGCATAACCCACCCCTGACCCCTCCCAAGAGGGGATGGCAATAGGCAATAGGGGAAGACGTAGGGGCGTACCCTTGTGATCGCCCTTCGCTCTTGATGATTGATTACTGCGTTTCTTAATTTAACGTATTGCTGAAGGTTCCGTGGAAGCCGATGGGGATGACTTTGGGTAAGCTGAGGCGACAAACCGGTTCGTCGAGGTGGGCGGCGTTGAATACCCAGACTTCGGAGCGATCGCCATGGCTATCATACACAACCGTCAGCAGCCAGCCGCCTCCTTCGCTGTTGGGGGCATAGATGGGTTCTACGGGATAACGACCTTCGCCAAAGTCGAAACTCTCTAGGGTTCCTTGCTGGATATCGTAACGCCCGATCGCCCCGTAGAGGTCTTGGGCGGTGTCAACGTTGGGACGATGTAGAGAAAGATACAAGGCTGAGGCGTTGCGGCCGACTTGATCTGGGGCGACGCTGGGAAATTCGCAGGAGCGATCGCACAAGGACTCACTGGCTAAAATTTTACCGGTTTGGGGGTCGAGAATGAGGCGATCGAGTTGGGCTTCGGCGGCGGTATCGGTGTAACCGCTGGCAATTTCGGCGAGTCGTTGGTTGGTGGTGAAGTCGGGATAACGCACCACATCCACCACGATATGACCGGCTTCGTTGACATATCCGTTGCCATAATGCCATTGAAACCAGGGTTCGGCTTCGCTACGACTGATGAGATTGAGGCTGTGACGGTCGAAAATTAGAATTTGGGTTCCCAGTCTTGGAACCCAGCGACAGCCATCTTTAATGGTGGTTAGGCCGAAGAGAATCTGCAACAGGGGGATGTCTAGGGGAGGGAGGAAAAAGACCAGATAGTCTCCGGCGAGAACGAAATCGTGAATCAGGGACATCTGTTCTAGGGGATGGTGGCCCTGGCGTTTTAGGGTTCCCTGGCTATCGCAGACGAACAGACGTAGGCGATTCTGCGGGCCATAGTCGATGCCGAAGTTGAAAATCTCGCCGCTGTGATGATCCCATTTGGGATGAGCGGAGTAGGTGGGAACGTCGATGTCCTCTAATCCCAGGGTGTCGAGGGTTTTGGGATTGAGAACATGGGGTTTTCCGCCTTCCCAGAGGGCTAGGAGGCGATCGCGGAGGGCTAAAACGGAGGTATTGGCGGCGTTTTTGGGGGATTTCCGCCAACGAGTGAGGAGAGAGTCCGGGGCGAGGGTTCCATAGCCGCCATAGAGAAGGGTTCCAGCTTCGGCTTCGGCTTGATAGCCGGCGGTTTGTACGAATCGATATTGACCTTTAGCCTGGCCATTGCCAAACTCGACGGAGAGAATGGCCCCGTCGCCGTCAAACCAATGGCCCACATGGCGATCGCCCCGCTGGAGTCGCGCGGGACCGTTACGATACAAGGTTCCCTGAAGTGTGTTGGGAACCTGACCGGATAGTACTTCTAAGGGGGTAGAATCAAACTCTTGCCCAACTCGGGTCACACCTGTTGACCAAGCGGGTTGTTTTGAACTCATAAAGATGAACGGTTTAAAGGCTTTGACATTTCCTAGCTTATCAAAACCATGAAAATAGTACCGCCAAAATGATACCATCAAAATAACAACGGCATCCAGACCAGTCGGACGAGTGATTTCCCCATTTTTCTAAAGACAATTTGGAGATGCAACAGGTCAATCTCCCCAGGAAGGGTTGAAGCTGCATTGCTCCGGGTCAACTAGGTGGTGGAAGTTTCAGTCGCTTGGGCGGATGCCGTTGTTTGTTGGAGTTGAACAGATGTTAGAATTAACAGCGTGTTTACCTCTTTAACTAATGTGGACTGCGCTGTGTGTTATCTGTTTCAGAAGCGTTGTATTTGCTTCTGATTACTACTATAGGAAGTGAGTCCAGGAGATGCAAGAGGTTTTAACCAAACGTTACAGTTGAATTTAGATATCTGATGAGCGATCGCCCCTCAACTCCATCTCAATCCCTCACCGCCCTTGAACAACTCATTGCTGTGGTTGCCCAATTACGAAACCCCGATGGCGGCTGTCCCTGGGATTTAGAACAAACCCCCGAAAGCTTGATCCCCTATATCATTGAAGAAGCCTATGAGAGCGTCGATGCCATTCGTCGCGGTGATTCTGAGCATATTTCTGAGGAATTGGGAGACTTGTTACTCCAGGTGGTGTTACAGGCCCAAATTGCCCAAGAAGCCGGGGATTTTTCCTTGGCGGAGGTAGCCCAGGGAATTACCGATAAATTGATTCGTCGCCATCCTCATGTCTTTGCTGACACTGAAGCCAATACATCAGAGGAGGTTCGGCAGAATTGGCAGGCGATTAAAGCCGCAGAGAAGGGAGACGATGAAACAAAACTGAGTTCTAAATTAGCCCGTTATGCTCGGACGTTGCCCCCTCTCAGAGCCAGTCAGAAAATCTCGGAAAAAGCCGCAGCAGTAGGCTTTGAGTGGGATAAGGTCGAAGATGTTTGGACCAAGTTTGATGAAGAACTCGGGGAATTTAAGGAGGCGATCGCCCACGAAAGTCGCCAACGCCAACAGGAGGAACTCGGAGACTTACTCTTTGTCTTGGTGAACTTGGCCCGCTGGTATGACCTGGACCCAGAAGCGGCCCTTCAAGGGACTCATGATCGCTTCCTGGCCCGATTTGCACAAGTCGAAGCCGCCTGCGATCGCCCCCTCTCGGACTATAGCCCCGACGAACTCGAAGCCTTCTGGCAAATCGCGAAACAACGGCTAACCCCTTAAACCCGGTTAGAAATCACGGGAACCGGTATATCCCGACAAATCTGCTAACTCATTCAGGGGAATCATCCCCGCCTGAAGTTCTCCATCAATCTCCCAAGAGGGATAACTCTGAATCCCAGCCGCTTGACAGGCGGCGGGGTTAGGATTAACCCCATTCGCATCACATTCGACGTAATCGAGTTCTTCAGCGGCTTCGCGTCCAAACAATTCTTTTTGCCGTTGACAGAAATCACACCAAAACGCCCCATACATCTTGATGCCACGTTCTCGTAGATGTTGAGCTAGGGCAATACTATCGGGGGTTGAGGTGGTACTAATGGCGTAGCCGCTACTGGTTTCGGTCTCCGCTGTGGGACTGTGAATTGGCGAGTAGATGGCCAGAGACCCGACAAAGGTAATAAAGGCGACGATAATCCCCGTAAAGATGACTTGTCCAATATCCTCCCAATCTTGTCCCACCAGCGTCAGTCCTAATAAGGCTAAGGCACAAATGGCTGAGGCGACACAGTAGAGACATAGGGCCTGAATCTCAAAGACCATGATGTACATGAGATAGGCACTAAACACCCCCATGGCGACACTGCCAATCAGCAGAAATCGCCACGTCCAATCCTCTACCGTCCGACGCTGGGATTTATTGCTCTCCGGGTTAATTAGCCAAGGGGATACCGCAAACACCCCCATCGCCACATAGGCCAAGAAACCAAACAGGGCCAGGGGAAGCCCAAATACCACCGCATAGGGACTCGACAAGACTTTATCGCAGCCATCTGTGGGACAAGCAGCAGAACCATCAGTAAAAGCAGTAATGGCTAGATAAGCCGTGATAACGGCCCCTAGGGCTGAGATGGCTGCGATGATAAAGCGTGATTTTCGCTGAATCCAAGGTTGAGAGCGTTTACGCATAGATAAAAACCTATAAAAAAGACGAAGGGGATAAAAACCCCCTAAAGATGGCTGTTTGAGCGTCGTTTAAAGACAATCCAAACCGCTGGGAGGGTGATGGCGATCGCCACAGGAATCACCATCGCCATCGGTAAAGTGGTAATTGTCTCCCAGGATAGCGATTGTGACTCAGCGGCCGAGGGAGGTTGTGACATTTCCGTCTCACTGGCTGAAGCCTCGCCAGAATTTTGCTCAGCATCGGGAACAGCACAACCTTCTGATGCAGCGTCCTCCTGACTATCTTCTGTCTCATCCGACTCATCACAAATCCCAAAATCGGCTTCCGCCAACTCTTGAGCAATGAGCCATGGAGACTCTCGGGCGATCGCATCACTGTGGATCATGTTTGTATTGCTAGTAGCCATCTCGTTCCTACCTCCAGTAATCGTTGTCCTGCGTCTAAGGTTCGCCGTCCAGAACGACAATACACATAAGAAACTCGGTAGCTTAGTAGCCCCGTCTCTTTAGAGCGGGGCGGAAAAGCGACTCGTGCGGCTTTAGCCGCCTTTAGCAATGATAGAATTAAGATACCTTCTCTAAGACCCGAATGAAAGGGGCTTAACATCCCGTGAGGGCAGACTTGCATCATGCAGAAATGTCGGTAGCAAAGGCGTTTCATCGGCCAGAGGTAAAAGGAACTTAAGCGAGAAACTTGACATACTCCCAGCGCTGTAATCTTTGATTCAGCGCTGGGAGTATGTCAATCTGACGGTTCTCGCTGACCCAAAAACCACCACAATTCCCATCCCATCAAAGCTAAACCGCCAAGGGTAACAGCGGCCTTTACTCCAAGGGGTTGCTCAATCTGTTCAAACTGTCGAGATTGGGTCGAGTTCGGATCAACGTCAGAGGAACCCGGCATGGCCATCGCGCCTCCTGTTCCCAGAATAGCGACACTGATACAGGTTATGAGGATTTTGTCAACAAGCTTCATCAAAGGATTTAGAATGAACAACAGGGAATAGGGAATAGGGAATGGGGAACAGGGAACAGGGAATAGGGAATAGGGGAGAACCTACCTCTAGTCTCTATCACCGAGAGTATGGCTTGCCTCTTGCCTTTTGCCTCTTGCCATCCCCTCCTGGGAGGGGTTAGGGGTGGGTGATGCCTTTTGCCTCTTGCCTTCTTTTACGCTTCTCCCTATCCCACCAGTTTCGTCTTACGCAATCTCAAGGCATTAGTAACGACAGAGACGGAACTCAAGGCCATCGCGGCACCGGCGAAGACGGGATTGAGCAGCCAACCGACGAGGGGATAGAGAACCCCTGCGGCTAAGGGAATCCCGAGGCTGTTATAGGCAAAGGCAAAAAAGAGATTTTGACGGATATTGTTCATGGTGGCCCGGCTTAAATCAATAGCCAGGACGATTCCTCGTAAATCTCCCGAAATCAGTGTAATGTCACTGGCGGAAATGGCCACATCGGTTCCGGTTCCAATGGCCATCCCCACATTGGCTTGAGCTAGAGCGGGAGCGTCATTGATGCCATCGCCGACCATGGCAACAATTTTGCCCTCTAATTGCAACTCTTTGACGCGATCGCACTTCTGATCGGGACGCACTTCGGCAAAAATGCGGTCAATCCCCACCTCATCGGCGATCGCCTCGGCGGTTTGTTGGTTATCTCCCGTCAGCATCACTACTTCTAAACCTCGACGATGTAATTGCTTCACCGCCTCGACTGATGAGGGTTTGAGGGCATCGGCAATGCCGAATAAGCCCTCGATGGAACCGTCAATGGCTAACCAGGCGGTGGTTTTGGCCTGTCGTTGCCATTGCTGACGGCGATCGTCTAAGGCCTGAGTATCTAAGCCTAACTCGGCCATCCAGCGACTCGTCCCAAGTTGCACTCGCCGGCCCTCGACGGTTCCTTCAACCCCCATTCCCTCGCGGGCCTGGAAGTCTGTGACTGAGGGAAGCGGCTGTTGAATCCCTTGGGCCTCGGCATAGTTCACCACGGCTTCGGCGAGGGGATGTTCCGATTGACGTTCCACCGCTGCTGCCAGTCGTAACCAGTCTAGTTCTCGTTCGGTTCCCTGAACTGTTACATAATCGGTCACGGTGGGTTGTCCTTGGGTCAGGGTTCCGGTTTTATCAAGGACAATAGCTTGGATTTTATGGGCAATTTCTAAACTATCGGCCCCTTTGATTAAAACCCCATGTTCTGCTCCTAGTCCGGTTCCGACCATGATCGAGGTAGGGGTGGCCAGTCCTAAGGCACAGGGACAGGCGATAATCAACACACTGACGGTCGTGACGGTGGCTAGGGTGAGATTGCCGGTGAAGTTGAACCAGAGGATAAAGGTGAGGATGGCGATCGCAATGACAACCGGGACAAACCAACCCGTCACGCGATCAGCGATTTTCTGAATCGGGGCTTTGCTTCCCTGGGCCTCTTGCACTAACCGCACAATTTGAGCCAAAACCGTATCTTTACCCACCCGGGCTGCTCGAAAGCGAAAACTTCCAGTTTTGTTGATTGTGGCCCCAATCACTTCGTCGCCAGAGGCTTTCTGAACCGGGACTGACTCCCCAGTAACCATGGATTCGTCAATGGTGGATTGTCCTTCGACGATTTCTCCATCCACGGGAATTTTCTCGCCGGGACGAACCACCACCACATCGCCAATTTCAACAGAGTCTACGGGAATGTCCTCTTCCTGTCCCTCGCGGATGACACGGGCCGTCTTGGCCTGCAATCCCATTAGTTTACGGATAGCCTCGGAGGTTTGTTTTTTGGCCCGGTTCTCCAGCAATCTCCCCAAGAGAATCAGGGTAATAATGACGACGGCAATTTCGTAGTAATAGTCGATTGGGAGTCCCTGGGCCTCGAAAAATTGGGGAAAGAAGGTTGTCCAGAGAGAATAGGCGTAGGCGGATATGGTTCCTACGCTGACTAAGGTGTTCATATCCGCTGTATGGCGGGTAAAGGCTTTCCAAGCACTAATAAAGATTTTGCTGCCACACCAGACAAAGACAGGTAGGCTTAACACCAGTTGCAGGATGGGGTGATGCAGCCACATGGGGAAACCCCGAATGTCTAACCCGGTCATCGCCGGAATGGCCCCAATCACGATAATGGCACTCACTACACCGCCAACGATGACTTTTTGGGTGAGTTCTCGTTGTTCGGCTTGATTGGCGGCTTGTTCTTCGTCGCTCTCTTCTAGGGGAGATGTGATGGGTTGGGCCTGATACCCGGCATCAACGACGGCTGCAATGAGACGCTCAAGGTCGGTTTTGTCGCTTTGATACTCAACAGTGGCTTGGGATAGGGCAAAGTTAACGCTACAAGTGTTTACCCCAGAGACTCGGGATAAGGCCTTCTCGATGCTGTTGGCACAGGCGGCACAACTCATCCCTTGGAGTTTCAGGTTGATGGTTTCCATAATGGTCAGTTTTGGGGCTGATCAGGTTGGGGGTGATTGTGGTTTCCACAGGCTCCGCGATTGTGGTTTCCACACGCTTCACGATTGTGGTTTCCACACGCTTCGCGATCGCACACGGTAATAAAAGAGTAGTTTTGCTCTTTAACTGCGTGTGACAGTCAACGGTGTCACTCTCACAGGGTGTTCTCGGATCGTCATCTCTTAGTATGACACGTTGTCATACTTAAAATCAAAACCTGACCACTCACTCACATCAAAGCAACTAAGATGATGATTGAGTCATAAAAAATAGGACAACTAAGGTAGCTGTATTGACCTTGAAATAGCCTTTCCGCCATTATAATTGCCTATATTCAATTGTCTAATATCCAGTTATTCCTCCCCTTCAACTTGAGCGCGATATTCTTCAGCCGTGAGAGTTTCTTCGAGTTCATCCTCAGGATTATCGAGGCGAACCTTAATCAGCCAACCTTCACCATAGGGATCAGCCGCCAATCCTTCAGGGGAGTTGAGGGCCTCTTCATTGCGATCGATGACTGTCCCTGAAATGGGAGCATAGAGATCCTCGGCAGCTTTCACCGACTCAATGGAAGCAAAGGTTTCCCCTTTAGCCAGGGTATCGCCGACTTCTGGCAGTTCGAGAAAGACAATATCGCCCAATTCATCCAAGGCAAAGGCACTCACCCCGATGGTGGCAATTTCACCATCGAGGCGTACATACTCGTGAGAATCGAGATATCTGAGATCGTCGGGGTATTCAAAAGCCATAGAGAGGGTCTCGCAATTCCTTCGCTACAAATCATAGAGGAATTTTTACGCGGGAACTGTCTTCTGTCAGGATTTTTGCGCTCAGCGATCGCCGAGCTGCGGTAATTAACGAGCTACCCCCGATGTCACCGGTTCTGACGTAGCTTTTGTCGCCGCCTGTTCTTGTTGCGCCAGATACTCAGCCAACTGGGCCTCAATCTCATCTTTGACAATTTGCCGATATTCCAGGAAATGCTCGGCCTGAGCGCAAACCGACAGATAACTACTAACTCCCCCCCGATTATGCCGAACCATCAGCCAGAGATTGCGCCAGAAGGCAAAACGAGTCTTACGTACCAGTCCCTGTCGCCAGCAAAGGGTGAGCAACGCCCGAATCACCACCCAGGAGGTGTTTTTACGCGTGGCTTTCCCTTTATGGGGATAGGTGGCTTCACCGAGCAAGCGAAAATGACGATAGGTGCGATTGAGGAACACGAGAGGATCATAAAGTCGCCAAAACGCGTCAATATATTCCCGCGCAATCTCCTCTAGGGGACGGGTGGGGACAAAGTTCATTAACGTCGTTTGGTTAATGTTGCCGTTGCTGGCCCGTAAGCGGCCCTCTTTCTCCAAGCGGTGGGATAAGGCCGTGTCAGGAAGCGCCTGCAACATACTAAAGACCGCTGTGGGGATGGCGGTTTTTTCCACAAACTCAACGATGCGATCGCCCGCGCCGGATTTTTCCCCGTCAAAGCCGATAATAAAGCCAGCCATGACCCGTAATCCTGACTTAGAAATCCGGATAACTGCGTCACTGAGCGGATCGCGGGTATTCTGAAACTTCTTCGTCACTGCCAGGCTATCGGCATCGGGGGTTTCAATCCCCAGGAAGACAGAGCCAAAGTTACAGGCCACCATCAGATCCATCAATTCTTGGTCCTGGGCCAAATCCACTGAGGCTTCTGTGGCGAAGGAGAAGGGATAGTGATGTTCCACCATCCAGGGGTGCAGTGCTTGCAGGAGTCGCTTCACGTTGCGCTTGTTGCCAATGAAGTTGTCATCGACGAGGAAGATACTGCGATTCCAGCCCAGTTCACGGAGGCGATCGAGTTCCCCTAGGAATTGCTCCGGGGACTTGGTGCGCGGTTTGCGACCATAGAGAACGATGATGTCGCAAAACTCGCATTGGAAGGGACAGCCTCGGGAGAATTGCACGGACATCTCTGAGTAGGCTTCAAAATCGAGTAAGTCAAACCGGGGAATCGGCGTGTCGGTGACCGCTGGCTTCTCACCGTTGGAGCGGAAGACCCCGGTTTTCTCCCCTCGGGCGATCGCCTCGGCAAACATCGGCAGCGTAATCTCCCCTTCATCGAGAATCAGATAGTCGGTGTCAACCGCTTGGAGGTCTTCAGGAATGGCTGTGGGATAGGGACCCCCCACAGCTACCGGTAAGCCGCGCTGTTTGGCTTCTGTCACCAGGCTCAACATATCCTCTTTCTGGACAATCATGGCTGACATCAGCACCAAGTCAGCCCAGTTCCATTCGGCTTCGGTGACCTCTCGCACATTGCGGTCAACCAGTTGATAGTCCCAGGTTTGGGGCAGAATGGCTGCTACTGTTGCCAGTCCCAGGGGGGGAAGCATGGCTTTGCGTCCAATCAGTTCCAGGGTTTTTTCAAATGACCAGAAACTTTTGGGAAATCGGGGATAAAGTAGTAAAACGCGCATGGTAAGGCAGGAGAAGGGAACAGGGAATAGGGAACAGGGAATGGGGAATGGGGAATGGGGAATGGGGAATGGGGAATGGGGAATAGGGAACAGGGAACAGGGAACAGGGAATGGGGAACAGGGAATGGGGAATGGGGAATGGGGAATAGGGAACAGGGAATGGGGAACAGGGAACAGGGAACAGGGAATAGGGGGGAGAAGGCAAGGGGCATAACCCACCCCTGCCCCTCCCAGGAGGGGATGGCAAGAGGCATAACCCACCCCTGCCCCTCCCAGGAGGGGATGGCAAGGGGCATAACCCACCCCTGCCCCTCCCAGGAGGGGATGCAAATTGCATCGATATACTTCTCCTACTGCCTCTTGCTTTGTTTGCTCCTATTCGACTGGGTCGGGGTCGGGGTGGATTCTCTACAAGATAACAACATCAAGCTCTTATGACCCCTGTTCCGGTGTTCCCTGTTCCCTGTTCCCTTCTTTAGTTGCGTTCAAACCGATTGTAGGAAGACCCACCCCTGGACTCATTCCACCGAGGAGATGGCGATCGCCCTAGACTCGACGTTAACCGGCGAAGTAATCTTGCAATGCCTTCACCTGATAAGACCCCCCTTGCAAGGTGCGAATCGCCGCTGCTGTGGCCCGCGCCCCCGAGAGGGTGGTGACGATGGGAATCTTATAGGCTAACGCCATGCGCCGAATCGTGCGACCTTCGGCTTGGGCATCCTCCCCAGAGGGCGTGTTGATAATCAACTGAATCTGCTTATTCTTCACGGCATCGAGCACATTGGGGCGACCTTCTGAGAGTTTTAGGGTTAAACCCACTTTCTCAAGTCCTGCTGCTTTCAGAGCCGCCGCTGTGCCCATGGTGGCCAAGATGTCAAAGCCCAATTCCTGAAGTTCACGGGCGATCGCGATGACGTTCTCTTTATCCCGGTCAATCACCGAGATAAACGCCGTCCCTTGCTGGGGCAGCAGTTCCCCGGCCCCGAGTTCGGCTTTGGCAAAGGCTTTCCCGAAACTCTCGTCAATCCCCATCACTTCTCCTGTTGAGCGCATCTCGGGTCCGAGGATGGTATCGGTTCCAGGGAATTTATGGAACGGTAACACCGCCTCTTTCACGGAAACATGGTTGGGGATGAGTTCCTGGGTAAAGTTCAACGCGGCTAAGGTTTCCCCAGCCATCACCCGCGAGGCGTATTTGGCCAGGGGAACGCCAATGGATTTGGAGACAAAGGGAACGGTGCGCGAAGCTCGGGGATTGGCTTCAATGATATAGACCAACTCTCCCTGCACCGCATATTGCACGTTCATCAACCCCACCACCTTGAGCCGTTGGGCCAGTTTCTCCGTCCAATCGCGAATGGTGTGGAGTGCGGCTTGGCTCAAGGTTTGGCTGGGAATGGAACAGGCTGAGTCCCCCGAGTGGATTCCTGCTTGTTCGATATGTTCCATGATGCCGCCAATGACCACGGCCCCGGTTTGGTCGGCGATCGCATCCACATCGACTTCGATCGCATTCTCTAGGAATTTATCAATCAGAATCGGGTGTTCGGGTTCGACTTGCACGGCGAAGGTCATATAGCGTTCGAGTTCTTCGTCGGAATAGACCACTTCCATGGCTCGTCCCCCCAGCACATAGGAGGGACGCACCACCACGGGATAGCCGATGCGTTGGGCAATCTTCAGGGATTCTTTGTAGCTACGGGCTAAGCCGTTGGGGGGTTGTAGGATGTCCAATTCCCGTAGGATTTCCTCGAAGCGTTCCCGGTCCTCTGACGCGTCAATGGAGTCGGGGGAGGTTCCCCAGATGGGAGCGTTGGCTTTGGAGAGAGGAACGGCGAGTTTCAGGGGGGTTTGGCCGCCAAACTGGATGATGATGCCCTCGGGGTTTTCGGCTTCGATGATGTTGAGGACATCTTCTTTGGTGAGGGGTTCAAAGTAGAGGCGATCGCTCGTATCGTAGTCCGTCGAGACGGTTTCGGGGTTGGAGTTGACCATAATGGTCTCGAAGCCTTTATCGCGCAGGGCAAAGGAGGCGTGACAGCAGCAGTAGTCAAACTCAATCCCTTGGCCAATGCGGTTCGGTCCCCCGCCGAGAATCATCACTTTGCGGCGATCGCTCGTCAGATGTTCGTTATGGTCATCGTACGTCGAGTAGTAGTAGGGGGTTTGCGACTCAAACTCCGCTGCACAGGTGTCCACCATTTTGTAGGCGGGGATGACTCCCAGTTGTTTACGGTAGCTGCGCACTTCGTCTTCTGTGGATTTAGTGGCGAAGGCGATTTGGCGATCGCTAAAGCCGTGTTGCTTCACCTGACGCATCTGGCTGGCGGAAATCTCTGANNATCGTTTCAACCATTTTTCTATGGCCAAAATCTCGGCAAACTGATCCAGGAACCAGATATCAATCCCCGTCAGTTCATAGATTTCCTCTACGGACATTCCCAGTAGTAACGCCTGATGGACTGTGAACATTCGTTCTGGGTTGGGCTGACGTAACCCCGCCCGCACCTGGGTCAAATTCGGCAATTTGCCCATGGACTGACAGCCCCAACCCCAATGGCCTGTCTCCAGGGAGCGAAACGCCTTCTGGAACGATTCGCAAAAGGTGCGTCCAATGGCCATGGCTTCTCCCACGGACTTCATCTGGGTGGTCAGAACCGCCTGGGTTCCGGGAAACTTCTCGAAGGCAAAGCGGGGAATTTTGGTCACCACATAGTCAATGGTGGGTTCAAAGCTGGCGGGGGTTTTCTTGGTAATGTCGTTGGGAATCTCGTCCAGGGTATAGCCCACTGCCAACTTCGCTGCAAACTTAGCAATGGGAAATCCCGTGGCTTTACTGGCCAACGCCGAACTCCGGGACACCCGAGGGTTCATCTCAATCACCACCACATCCCCATTGACGGGGTTCACGGCAAACTGGATGTTCGACCCCCCAGTTTCGACGCCAATTTCGCGAATAATTTTAATGGAGGCATCCCGCAGTCGTTGATATTCCTTGTCGGTGAGGGTTTGCGCTGGGGCTACGGTAATGGAGTCGCCGGTGTGAACGCCCATGGGGTCAATGTTTTCAATGGAGCAGATAATCACCACGTTATCGGCTAAGTCCCGCATCACCTCCAATTCATATTCTTTCCAGCCAATGAGGGATTTTTCTACCAAAATCTGACTCACGGGCGAGGTACTGAGACCCCCGAGAGCCATTTCCTCAAATTCTTCTTGGTTATAGGCAATTCCCCCACCAGAGCCGCCGAGGGTAAAGGCTGGGCGAATAATCAGCGGGTAGGAGCCAATTTCTACTCCGATTTGCCGGGCTTCGTCTAAGGTTGAGGCAATGCCTGAGGGGCAGCTTTGCAGGCCAATTTTGTCCATGGCCTGTTTGAACAGGTCGCGATCTTCGGCTTTTTGGATGGCGGGCAGTTTGGCGCCAATGAGTTCGACGCCATATTTCTCTAGCACGCCGTTTTCGGCTAGGTTCACGGCTAGGTTCAGGGCGGTTTGTCCCCCCATGGTCGGCAGAATGGCATCGGGACGCTCTTTGGCGATGATCTGCTCGACGATATCGGGGGAGAGGGGTTCGATGTAGGTGCGATCGGCCATCTCTGGGTCGGTCATGATGCTGGCAGGGTTGGAGTTGACCAGGATGGTGAAGTACTCCTCCTCTCGTAAGGCTTTTAGGGCTTGGGTCCCGGAGTAGTCGAATTCGCAGGCTTGTCCGATTACGATTGGACCAGAACCGAGTAAGAGGATTTTTTGGATGTCTTCGCGACGAGGCATGGTTGGTTCGTCTCTAATGATGACGGGATTCTAAATCCTGACTATTCTACGGGTTTTTTCCGGTCTCAATCGCCTCTTGAGGGCCTTTCCCAAGATTTGATGACTTCCTGGGACTCCCAAGTTCTCTGCCTCAGCCGTGGCGATCTCGGTTTTACCCACTCTATTGTCCAACTCCATATATATAAGTCCTCCAATCTTAGGGGAGACTCCTGCCTCCTGAGTCAAGGTCAACGGCTGGCCATCAAAAATCCCCTCATCGGACGATCCAAGTCGCCAGTGAGGGGTCAAAGGGGGTAATCTCGGAAAAAATCAAAAAAATTTTTCGGGCTGAAAAGCTTACCCTGAGGGAGTTCCAGAGCAAGGCAGCAAAAAAGTTGCC
>LJZT01000006.1 GCA_001314905.1 Phormidium sp. OSCR | reverse complement strand
ATCGCCATCTACATCCAGGTCATCCTCGCCATCCAAGTCGGGACTATCGCTCATATCGTCGAGAGGGTCATCGACGGGAGTTAAGTCGGCACCGTCAGCATCATCACCACCGTCGAGGAGTCCGCCGGGGGTATAAATCGGCTCTAGGATAAAGGTTTGGGTCAGGTCTTCGATTTGCTTTTGTTTGTGGCGTTCTTCTTTAACGCGACCTTTCAGCCAAGCGGCGAAGTTAGATAAAAACATGACGGTAGATGCTCCTAGAACAAGCGACGAAGCCAGGGATGTTTGGGCTTTTGATGAGATGTCACTACTCTACTGCAATTTTTTTCCGCTGTTTTTAAAGCTCCGATGAAGCACCTGCCAAAATGACCTATTTTGAAAAAAGGCCATTTAAGTCTGTCGCTTTGTACAGGCGATTTTTACGGGAATTGCCTCAAATTGTTACATAAATTTACTGTACTGTTGTAATTCAGTACAATGTTTCAAGCCTTTCCAAGCGTGAAAAGACTGACTGAGACAGGGATTAACCCTTAAAACTAGAAAGCTTCATTAAAACTTTACAGAAACTTTTAAAAAAATTCCCTGATGAGGTGGTTGGGGAATTATTAAGGGGTTAAACCCCCTAGGGGTTAGGCACTCTAAATTGAAGCGATCGAGGGCATTTCTACTGTTGACTTTCAGGGTTCAGCACAGATGCTGAGACTCTGAAATTTGCTTGCGTTCAGCCGAATTTCAGGGTTGAGGTCGAGAACGTCGGGTCTAATACGGAATCCGCACGTCATATCCCTGCCAATCTCACATCTCAGTCCGAGAGAATAAACCCTAAACTAGAAAGATGGCCCTGTCTCGTTCCCCTCTCCATGACTGACTCATCCCTAACCCCTCTCCGGCAGCAACGTTTCGCCCAACCCCTGCACATCGGCAGCGTTCAAGTCCAAAGCCGCGTCCTCCAATCGCCCCTCTCCGGCGTCACCGACCTCGTCTTTCGCCGCCTGGTGCGCCGCTACGCGCCCCAATCGATGATGTACACGGAAATGGTGCAAGCGTCGAGTTTGCAACATCTGCGGGAGGTTCCCCAAATTATGGATGTTGATCCCGATGAACATCCTATTAGTATTCAACTGTTTGATGGCCGCCCCGACTTCCTCGGAAAAGCGGCCCAGATTGCCGTTGATCAGGGGTCGGATACGATTGATATCAATATGGGTTGTCCCGTCAACAAAATTACCCGCAAAGGGGGCGGTTCCTCTCTATTACGTCAGCCGGAAGTGGCTGAGGCCCTGGTTCGCGCGGTGGTGCAGGTGGCGGGGGTTCCGGTGACGGTCAAAACTCGCCTGGGATGGTCCGATGAGGAAATCAATATCCTGGAGTTTGCCCAGCGGATGCAGGATGCGGGGGCCGCGATGCTGACACTCCACGGACGCACTCGACAACAAGGATATACCGGGGAGGCTCAATGGCAATGGATTCGCCGAGTTAAAGAACAACTCGAAATTCCCGTGATTGCTAATGGGGATATTGTTTCGGTGGAGTCGGCGATACGCTGTCTGGAAGAAACGGGGGCGGATGGGGTGATGTGTTCGCGGGGAACTCTGGGTTATCCCTTTTTGGTGGGGGAAATTGACCATTTTCTTAAAACGGGGCAACAACTCCCTCCTGCTAGTCCGGTGCAGCGGTTGGACTGTGCTAAGGAGCATTTGCGAGCGTTGGGGGCTTATAAGGGCGATCGCGGCATTTATCAATCGCGCAAACACCTATCCTGGTACTGTAAAGGCTTCCCTGGTGCGAATCAACTACGGGATAAACTCAGTCGCATTGAGTCGGTAGAAGAAGGATGCGAAATTCTCGATCGCGCGATCGCCCAATTACAATCAACATCAAACCCGGCTAAGCATTAATATGAATTAAAATTCCCGTCAAATTATCCAAACCTCCCTCATCCAAGGCTCGTTCTTGGAGAGCCTGTAACGCCTTACCGGGCCATTTTTGATATCCGTCGAGATAGCCCCGTATTTCACTGTCCTGAAGACGACCATGTAAGCCATCACTACAAAGCAACAGTAAATCATCAATCTGTAACTCTCGTTGCGGAGAGGGTTCGCGATTCCACTTGGGATCAATACTAAAATCCCCGTTTCCATCTCGTCCCCCTAAACAAGAACTTACCATGGCTCGCATGGGATGGGTGGCCACCTCATCTTCGGTGATGCGGCCGATATCGAGTAGCATTCGTATCACCGAGTGATCGGCGGTTTTATAGAGGAACTCGTCTGGACGATAATGGTAAAGGCGACTGTCTCCGGCGTAGAGATGAATCATCTCATTGGGGGTAATTAGGGCCACCACCGCTGTCGCCCCCATTCCTGCTAATTTAGGATTGATACAGCCTTCTGCGCGGATGTTTTCATCGGCTTGATGCAGGGTATTCCAAAGTAGTTGATAGCGATCGCTCGGGGAACTCGCAACGGGCTGATGTAAGAGCGTTGCAAAGGTCTCAACGGTAATTTCTGCCGCTCGTTTTCCACCACGACCGCCCCCCATTCCATCGGCAACTACGGCTAAAATGGCTGAACCATCGGGCCAGGGTTTTATTAATAAGTTATCCTGGTTTTCTTTGCGAACATTACCAATATGGGAAACCTTGGCAACCGTCGCCCAACCCAATGTTTTAACTTGAACTTCAGCCAAATTAGACATGACTTTTTAAGAGGGAACAGGGAACAGGGAACAGGGAACAGGGAACAGGGAACAGGGAACAGGGAATGTTTTACTCCTCATTTTCATGGTCTCGGAACCGTTTTTTGGCGGCTTCAAAGGCTTCGTTCATGGCTTTTTGAATTTTTTGCGGATCAGGGGTTTTACCGCCCATTAAATCCCCGAAATAGACACAAGCTCCTTCCCCTAATGCCCAGGTGTACGCCGCCGCCCAGGAGGCGGCTAGGGCGCTCCCTAATCCGGGGATAAACTTAATCAATTCCCGTCCCACTAATTGGGCTAAAAAGCCACCGGCGATCGCACTGACCACTCCTCCCGCTTGCGACGGCGAGAGAGTCTGGCCGTACAGTCGCCCGATAACGCCCACTAGAGACACCTGTAACGCCGTTAAAACCGGCATGGTGGCAAACGGTAGGGGAACCGCCGCTAACGTCGCCGCCATGACCGAAAACGCCAGGATATAGCGTCGTCCTACATCGCGGTAGAGATCCCCCAACTCCTGCGTCGTCCCTTCAGCGAGTAACTCGTGAATGGCCCGGGCCTCGGCTTGTGGGAGTAACTCGGCGATCGCATCCCGTAGAGCTTCTAACCCATAAAACACCGGCGTAAATCCATCGTCTTCCAGGGTAAAATCGAGCCAAACCACCCCATCATACCAGGACGCAAACGACCCTTGTAACGCCCGAGAAACCCGCTGTACCTCCTCAAACTCGGGGGGATACTCCGGATGATCAACAACCGACGAAGGGTAAAGTTCATGCAAACAGGTAATCGCCAATAAACAGGGAATTTCGGGATGTTGCTGACGCAGTTGGCGGACAATATCCTGTAACGTATCGGTCGCAAAATCCGTAATTCTAACCGTGAGAATTAAAATCCGGGCGCGACGAGTTTCCACATCCAACTCATCGAGGAGTTCTGAGACTAACTCTTGCGTATCCCGTCGGGTATCCCCTAACCCCACCGTGTCTGTAAACACCAATAGGGGCAATTCCTCCGAGGGATAGGCGTAGCGTTGGGTGTTCTGGGTATGGGGGCGAAATCCTTGACCAATAATCTCAGCAGATACCCCCGTTAAGCCACGAACAATTGAACTTTTCCCCGCCTGCGGTTTGCCCAACAAAAGGGCTTCCGTGGTGGGAAGTTCTTCGCGAACCCGAGCTAGAATTTCGGCTAACTGCTCATCACTGACTGAAAATAACTTGGTGACATCTCCTATGTTGGGGATGTTGGGTAAACGCCCTTTCAGTTGCTCTAACGTATCATTTAACAGTCGCCCGAGACGACGACTTTGGGCGGGGGGTGTTTCCTCCCCAGGAGTCGTCGGTGTCGGTTGTGGATCTGGGTTTGGGCGCTCGCTCATGAGAAATCAAACAGACCGTGAATGTTGAGACAACAGACGAAATTACGACTGAGTGGGTGGAGGCGATTGGGGTTGAGACACCGGCGATCGTTCCGGCGGCGCAAAACAAAGCAAGAGTCCTTCAGAATCCCGTAATTCAAAGGAATTGAGATCCTCAAAATTACCATCCCGTTCCAACCCAGGCGAAGCAATTTCTACCGTCCATTGATTCAAATCAATCCCGAGCCACTCCCCGAGTTCAACCGTCATGGGATCGCCTCCCAAGTGAGCCACCATCACTACCCCTTCGGAGCCATCATTGGGGTTACTGCGAACTCCATAAAAGATGGTGCGATCGCCTTCACTAGACTTATCAAAGCGATCGGTTCCAATCAGATTCTGCGCCAACCAAGGCCGTTCATGACGAAACTCCCGCAACTGACGATTAAACTGCGCCTGAACCTCATCCACTTGATCAGCATGATGACCCACATTACAGGCCACAAAACAGTCTTCCATATAGGTCAGAGCAAACTTTTTCAACTGTGCCTCATCCAAACGTTTTAAGAACGTCACCATCTTAGGATGATTCAGCAGTTTCATACTATCAATGCTACAAGCCGAGGCATCCTCTCCCAAACAATCCTGACAGATCTTCGCCACCCGGCTAAGGTCATAATCCATTTCCATCATCGTTTCTTGCAGCGCTCGTCCAAAGCCTCGCACATCTTCGAGATACTCAAACCCCAACTTTTTGAGATTTTGAAATAAATCGGGACGATTATAAATCTCCTCAGAAATTTGCCAATCGAGGAAGCCAATTTCCTCAGAAACCACCTTCACCCCATAGCGTTCATCCGTGTTGCGGAAAAACATCCAGGGAGCGTGACAGAGGGCATTAATAAAATCCATCGGTAAGCCCGGACTAAACCCATACACCCAAATCGACGTCGCCGGATTATCATAAGCCTTCCAAAGAACCTCCGGCAAACTTTCCCCTAAATTCCAGTTAATCGGTTCCTCCAGAGACACCTGATTTCCTCGCCGCACCGTATCATGATTCGCACAACCCGTAATCCAATTACTGCCAATGTGCATCACTTCCAATACCCGCCGCCATTTGCGCTCCCAAAACCCCTTGAGAGTTGGCGTATTATGGGCAAACACCAACGGTCCCCATTGATAGGACTCGGGCATTTTTTCAATCAAATCTCGATAAGTCGAAATATCTTCCCAACCCTCAGCCGGCCAAGGGCGACCATCTTCAAAGATGGTAAACATCAACCGCTTAAACCCTTCAATATCCTGAACCACATTACTCATGGCCAGTAAGTAAGCGTCATCTTGTTCAACCGCGCCCGATAACGGGTTAAAAAAGCGGAAATCTTGGCCACCATCAACGCGAATTCCATCAGCCCCTGTATTCAACTTACGGCGCTGCATTTCCAGGAAAATCGCCCGTACCGTCGGGAGTTGGTGGTTCAAGTCTTGGCCATACATATTTGGCCCCTTGAGATATTCCCGGTTAATCAGCAGTTCCGACTGGTTATCGGCATGACCATAGACGAGATCATAAATTACCTGAATTGGCCCCGTCGAGAAATTATGAAGCGTCGCCACAAAATCCACCATTTCATCAGGCCGTAAACTGCCTAATTGAGCGGGATTAGTGGCACTTGAACCAAGAATTGGCACATCATAGCCCCAATCTTCAGTGTTGGGTTTACGCAGTTCAATTTTGAGTTCATCTTCCTCATCTTCCGAGAGAAAGACAAAAAATTCACTTTCAGGACTATATTCGCTACGGAACTCAATGGTGGGTTCGAGGGGTAACAATTGCACCGCATCATAGCCCACATAGTTGTGTTCTATGGGGGTTAGGGCATCGCCATTGGCCAATTTAGTCGAAATGCGCTGATAGAGTTTCGTTAATCCTTCGAGGGTTCCCTCAGCGGTGGCGGTTCCCACATGGAGTTGTAGGATGTTGCGAGGAGCATGAACCCGAGGAATGGCTTTTAGGTCTTGCTGGTGATGGGTATCTTGGGTGAAAAATTCTGGTAGTTGCGAGGCGCTGGTGCGGGCAAAATAGTCTAAATCGGGGCGATTGGCTTGGAGGCGGTCGATATCATAGACTTCGGCTGGCCCGAAGACACCATAGGGGAGTGAGTAGGGGACGACATCGCGAATGGCTTCGAGAATCCCCTGTTGGTCGACAAAACGTAGCCAATAAAACGAACCGGCTTGGTCCCGAGTTCCTCCCTGCAAGCCGGAGACGACTCCCCAGAGAAACTCACCTTGTTGTTTGAGGTTTAAGCGCGTGCGGCGAAAGCGCACCACCTGGCGAGGATTTCGGAAATCGATGTCATCGATGGGGGTGAGGATTTCTAGGTAAATTTCCTTACGTCGCATCACCTGGGCGGTGAGTTCGGGAGTCCAGAAGCCAAATTCGGTCAGGCCATCTTGGCGGTAATGCGCGCCAAGTTTGACGGCGAGGGCTTGACTTTTTTCAAAATATGTGCTTTCGGAATGCTCGATCGCCGTGGCCCAATCAAGCAATTCCTGGGTAGCATCATCTTCGAGTTGGATGGAGGGGATAGAAGGGGTCGCGACGTTGACCATGATGTAAGACCGTACTCTTGGCAAATTCTCGGGAACTCTCCATTTGTTATATCTCATTTCGATCGCCTTTTAACGAGACCGAGGAGATTCAGTCTGGAGAATCGGGCCGAAAAAAAAGGGGCGATCGCCCCGAAAGGAGTGTCCCCCAAACCGCCGGCGATCGCCGGCGGTAACTATTATCAGTCCAATCAACTAGGACTCGCTGGCTTCAGCATGAACTTTATCGAGTTCAATGCCCCGATTAGACAAGGTTTCTTGCAACTGGGCCTCTTGATCCTTACTCAAAGAGGTTCGTAGGACCTTACCACCGAACTGAGCCACTTCATCGAGGACTTTATCAGGCGTCACCTTGCGCACCAGGATAAACAAGGCGGAACTTCCCGGCTGCATCGTTTCCCCGAGTTCCCGCATGAAGTTGTCATCAACACCAATATCACTGAGAGCGCCACCAATAGCACCACCAGCGGCCCCCACAGCGACACCGAGTAAAGGACTCAGAAACAGCAAGCCAATCAATAGCCCCCAGAAACTGCCCGAGGCGGCTCCAGCGGCGGCGAGATTGATGGCCTGATTGAGTTTGACTTTGCCATCCTCGTTTTTAACCACCACGGCGGCATCTTCGAGTTCAATCAGATGCTGTTTTTGCAGTTTCAGCAATTCCAAGCGGACTTCCTCAGCCTTGTATTGGCTATCGTAGGAAACGGCAATTAAATCAGCCATAAGATAGATTTCTAGGTGTCAGTTTTCAGATAAAGGCGTTAGGCCAGCCATTGCTAACGCTAACGCCTTTATTCCCTAGCTTACTGATTTAATAGGGCCATTTCCAATTCGTGATTTCCGGCTTGTCAGTTCCATGTTCCTTGGCGTAGTGCATGTGATCGATGATTTGATTTTTCATCCGTTCCTTCACATAGGCCGCCGCCGAACCGAGCTTAGGAACCCGATCAATGACATCAATCACCAAATTAAAGCGATCGACTTGGTTGCGAATCGCTAACTCTAGGGGAGTGTTGATATTGCCCTTTTCCTTGTAACCGCGTACATGGATGCGTTCCTGGTTGCTGCGGCGATAGGTGAGTTTGTGAATCAGCCAAGGATAGCCGTGGAAGTTGAACATGACCGGTTTATCGGTGGTAAAGAGACTGTCAAAGTCGCGATCGGATAAACCATGAGGGTGATCAATTTCCGACTGAAGACGGAACAAGTCCACCACATTGATAAAGCGCACCTTGAGATCCGGGAACTCCTCGCGCAGAATCGCCGTAGCCGCCAGGGCCTCCCGAGTCAGGATATCCCCACATGAGGCCATAATTACATCCGGCTCATCGGGATCTTTGCCGCAATCATCATTACTGGCCCATTCCCAGATGCCGATGCCCTTAGTGCAGTGGGCGATCGCCTCCTCCATGGTCAAATACTGCAAATGGTCCTGCTTATCGGCCACAATGACATTGACATAATTCTTGCTCTCCAAACAATGGTCCATCACCGAGAGCAGACAATTGGCATCGGGGGGCAGATAAATCCGCGTCACCTCAGCACTCTTATTGGTCACCAAATCAATAAATCCAGGATCTTGGTGACTAAAGCCATTGTGATCCTGACGCCAAACCACCGACGAAAGCAGGATATTCAGCGACGACACCGGTGCACGCCAAGGCACCTCATTCTTGCAGATATCGAGCCATTTAGCGTGCTGGTTAAACATCGAGTCAATCACATGAGCGAAAGCCTCATAGGTATGGAACAACCCATGTCGTCCCGTCAGCAGATAGCCTTCGAGCCAACCTTCAAGGGTATGCTCACTCAGCATTTCCATCACCCGGCCATCGGGAGACAGAAAGCCGCCATCTTCATCCTCGGGTAGCATCTCGGCCATCCAAGCCTTTTTCGTCACCTCATAGAGCGCTTGTAAGCGGTTCGAGGCCGTCTCATCGGGGCCAAACACCCGGAAATTATCCATGTTGTTGCGCATCACATCCCGCAAATAGAAACTCATGATGCGGGTGTTCTGAGCCTCGACATGGCCCGGTTGCGGCACATCGACGGCATATTTGCGGAAATCGGGCCGCCGCAGTTCTTTGCGAACCAAGCCCCCATTGGTGATGGGGTTGGCGCTCATGCGTCGTGGACCCTTCGGGGACAGGTCCTGTAATTCCTGAATCAGTTGACCCGTCTCATCGAAGAGTTCCTCGGGCTTGTAGCTACGCAGCCATTCCTCCAAGATGGCCATGCTCTCAGGATTCTTATGCACATCGGACATGGGGACTTGGTGCGCCCGCCAGAAGCCTTCGACTTTATGACCCTTGACGGATTCGGGTCCTGTCCAGCCTTTGGGAGAGCGGAAGACAATCATCGGCCAGCGGGGTCGTTGGGCCACCCCAGTGCGCCGCGCTTCCTCTTGGATGCGATGAATCTCCTGAACACAGGTTTCGAGGACTTGCGCCATGCGTTGGTGCATGATTTCAGGGTCATCTCCCTCGACGAAATAGGGACGATAGCCATAGCCTTGGAACAGGGCTTCGAGTTCTTCGTGAGGAATCCGTGACAGGAGGGTGGGGTTGGCGATTTTGTAGCCGTTCAAATGCAGAATCGGCAAGACAGCGCCATCGCGGATGGGGTTGAGGTACTTGTTAGAATGCCAGGCCGTTGCCAGGGGTCCCGTTTCGGCTTCTCCATCACCGATGACAGCTGCCACCAGCAAATCGGGGTTATCATAGGCGGCCCCGAAGGCGTGGGAGAGACTGTAGCCAAGTTCCCCGCCTTCGTGAATCGAGCCGGGGGTTTCCGGGGTGACGTGACTGCCGATATGGCCGGGGAAGGAGAATTGTTTGAAGAATTTTTGTAGTCCTTCTTCGTCTTGCCCTTTGTCGGGATAGACTTCCGAGTAAGTGCCTTCGAGATAGGCTGGCCCCAGGATGCCGGGAGCGCCATGGCCGGGGCCGGCGACGTAGAGAGCATTCAGGTCATATTTGTTGATGAGGCGGTTGAGGTGGATGTAGAGAAAGCTTAACCCCGGACTGGACCCCCAATGGCCGAGGAGCCGTTTTTTGACATGCTCGGGTTTGATGGGTTCTTTCAGGAGTGGGTTGTCCTTGAGGTAAATCATGCCCACCGCCAGGTAGTTGGCAGCCCGCCAGTAGGCATGAATTTTCCGCAGTTCTTCTGCCGATAGGGGCATTTCCGTGGTAACTGGGGATGTGGCAATGGTCATAGCATTCGCTTCCTAGCGTGAGGACAAGTGAGAAACCCGATTTGAGTGCTTTCTATCGTTGATGAGTTTCCCTACTTATTATCGATAGCAGCTTATGACCCTAAAATTCAAGAAAGATTTTGTTAAATCCAGAAACTATGACTCACATCTATGTGCAACATCATCGATTAGCAAATGTAAGCTCGGTTACATCTAAAAAACGATAATAGTGCATATCGGGGTGACTGGCTCTAAACGGCGATCGCCTACGTTGTTATCTGGTTATTATTGTAACCATTCCTCCGGTTCATCGGCATGGGAGTCTTCTAGGCTGATGAACCCAGGGCGATCCAAGGTGGTATTTTTTTAATAATAACTTAATCTTGGGCTAAACCATCTCTGGCAGACGTTGATCTTATACTAGGGATGGCGGTTGGGTCAGCTTCAGCTGCGGCACTGACAATCATTAAACGGCACAAGGACTGTTCTGATGGTTGCGTTTTCTAGGAGGGTATCGATAAAATTAGCTTACGGTCAGGAGAAAGCCCTGCCTGGAAACAGGAGCATCTACTTGAATGATCGAAGCGGTTAACGAGATGTGTTTCACGATTATGTTAACCCTGAACCTTAAACGGTCAAAGGTTTCTGATAATAGCTCGATAGTCCATCGTTTTTCATCATTTAATGTAGTTTCCTCATTGGCGATCGCCCTTCATGTTTGATACCCTATTCACCCAGCCAAGTGACTCACAGTTTAACGCCCTTCAACCCCGTAAAGCCGTCATTATTGGCGCGGGACAAGTGGGGATGGCTTGTGCCTACTCCCTGCTGATTCAAAACTGCTTCGATGAACTGGTTTTACAAGACTTAGCCACCGATAAACTTGAGGGAGAAGTCATGGACTTAGTTCATGGCCTCCCGTTTGTTGCCCCAACGGCGGTTTCAGCGGGAACCGTCGCCGAGGAAGGACGCAATGCCGATATTGTGATTATCACCGCCGGAGCCGCTCAAAAGCCTGGAGAAACCCGCCTTGACTTAGTGCAAAAAAATGTGGCTATCTTTGGTAAATTAATTCCGGATATTGTCCAACATTGTCCGCAGGCTATTGTATTGGTTGTAACCAATCCCGTTGATATTATGACCTATGTCTCCTTGAAACTATCGGGATTTTCCTCGTCACAGGTTCTCGGGTCCGGAACCGTCTTAGATACGGCTCGTTTTCGCGCCCTATTAGCCCGAGAACTCGGTCTCGATTCTCGGAGTTTGCACGCCTATATTATTGGCGAACATGGAGATAGTGAAGTGCCGGTCTGGAGTCATGTCAACATCGCTGGAATGCCTCTATGTGATGGGGGCTGGCCCGGTAGCCCCCGCCCCGATGATCCTCGGCTAACTCGCATTTTTCAGGAAACCCGAGATGCGGCGTATGAGATTATTAAACGCAAAGGCTATACCAGTTATGCGATCGGCTTAGGGGTGACGGATATTGTACAAGCGATTCTGCGCAATCAAAATCGGGTCATGACCGTAAGTCGGTTAGTTCCTGGTATTCAAGATTTACATGATGTTTGTCTGAGTTTACCAACGGTGGTTAATCGACAAGGGGCAGAACGAATGCTTCAGCTCTCGTTGACAGAAACTGAAGCAAATCAACTGCATCAATCTGCTACAATCATGAGAAAAATTATCGAGGAGTTATCATTATGAACCGAACTAAAATTGTTGCCACCTTGGGACCTGTGAGTAACAGTCCAGATGTGATCAAAAAAATGGTTTGTGCGGGCATGAGCGTGGCTCGCTTAAACTTCTCTCATGGAGACTACGCGCAACATAAAATCACCATTCGGAATCTGCGCAAAATCGCCGAAGATCTCGATACTCCTATCACCATTCTCCAGGATTTACAAGGACCGAAAATTCGGGTTTGCAACTTACCTCAAGGGGAAATCCCGTTAGAGGAAGGGGACGAAATTATTTTGATTCCCAATGCCGAGTATCACGAACAAACCCGAACCGTGGGAATCGATTATCCTGATTTGGCAGAAGAGGCGAAAGTTGGCTCACAGATTTTGCTCGATGATGGCTTGCTGGAGTTAGAAATCACGAAAATTGCCGGTCATGCTGTGCATTGTGTGGTGATTGAAGGTGGACTCCTTAAAAGTCGCAAAGGGGTCAATATTCCCACCTTGGATTTACATCTTCCCTCCATGACCGACAAAGATAAACAAGACTTGATCTTTGGCTTATCCCAAGGGATTGATTGGGTGTCGCTGAGCTTTGTGCGAACCGCAGATGATATTCGGGAACTCAAAACATTTATTAGCGAACATAGTGATACCAAAGTTCCCGTAATTGGCAAAATCGAGAAACCCCAGGCGATCGCTCACCTGCAAGAAATCGTCGATGAATGTGATGGGATCATGGTAGCCCGGGGAGACTTAGGGGTGGAAATGAGTCCCGAAAAAGTGCCGATGTTGCAAAAAGAAATTATCCGAGCCTGCAATCAAAGAGGGATTCCAGCGATTACCGCCACCCAGATGCTCGATAGTATGATTCGCGAACCTCGCCCCACTCGCGCCGAAGCCAGTGATGTCGCCAACGCCATCATTGATGGAACCGATGCGGTGATGTTATCGGGGGAGTCGGCGGTGGGTAAATATCCGGTGAAAGCAGTACAAATGATGGCCAAAATTGCCCGTCAAATTGAACCTGAAGCCGATTTTGTCAACTATCCGCCTTCAGAAACTGACGAAACTCATGCCCTCACTGAAGCCCTAAATACCATCGATCGCCTGCTAGACTTACGCTGTATTGCCGCGTTCACCAGTTCCGGCTACACGGCCCGCATTGCCTCCAAGGAACGGCCCCGAGCCTTAGTGGTGGCGTTTACCACCAACCGGGATGTCTATCACCGTCTCAATCTAATCTGGGGGGTGAAACCAATTCTCATTGATGATGATGGAGAAACCTTTGAAGAACTGGTTGAACACGCCAACAGTGGCTTACAAAAGCGCAATCTAGCCGGGTTGGGTGATCAAATTTTGATTGTAGGTGGCATTCCCACCAAACATTCCCGAGGGACAAATTTCTTGAAGTTACACCGGATTAGCGAATCGCCACTCTAATCACTACTCTAGGGTTGTGCCAGGCTGCCAAAAATTGCCAAAGATTGCCAAAGGTTGTCAAGTGTGAGGGTTTAATGAAAATTCTAGTGTTGAATGCCGGCTCAAGTTCCCAGAAAAGCTGTTTATATGAGATTCCCGAGGCGGCCTTTCCTGAAACAGCAGCCGAACCGATTTGGGAGGCCATGGTGGATTGGGGGGCGAATCCTGACTATGGCAGCTTAACGGTGGTAGCCAACGGCAGCAAACAGGAGAGACATCTGGCCAGTGATGCCCCCAGTCGCGGTTTAGAGGCGGTTTTAGAAACCCTAGTACAAGGGGAAACCCAGGTGTTAGGCAGCTTATCTGAGATTACTATTGTGGGCCATCGGGTGGTTCATGGGGGCGATCGCTATTCTCAAGCCACCTTCATCACCGAAGCCGTTAAGCAGACGATTGAGGAGTTGATTCCCTTAGCCCCCAATCATAATCCGGCCCATCTCGACGAAATTTTAGCCGTTGAGGCGGTCTTAGGGGAGATTCCTCAAGTGGCGGTGTTTGATACGGCCTTTCACACCTCCATTCCCCCGGCGGCGGCTACCTATCCCATTCCCTATGACTGGTTTGACAAGGGGATTCGCCGCTATGGATTTCATGGTATTAGTCATCGCTATTGTGCCGAACAGGCGGCGACGCTGTCGGGGAAACCCTTGGAGTCGTTGCGGATGATTACGGCTCATTTGGGCAATGGTGCGTCTCTGGCGGCGATTCGTGAGGGCAAAAGTATCAATACCAGCATGGGGTTTACACCGTTGGAGGGGTTGATGATGGGAACCCGCAGTGGTTCGATTGATCCGGCGATTCCTCTGTATTTAATGAAGGAAACGGGGTTAGATGCTCAGGGGGTGGATCGACTGCTCAATAAAGAGTCGGGGTTGAAGGGGATTTTTGGCCCCTCGGGGGATTTACGGGAGATTTTACAGGCCCGAGAGGCGGGAAACCCTCGCGCTGCGTTGGCCTTTGAGATGTATGTGGGACGACTTCAGGGGGCGATCGCCTCAATGATTCCCCAATTAGGCGGCTTGGATCTGTTGGCCTTTACGGCTGGGGTGGGGGAAAATTCCTCGGCGGTGCGATCGGCGACTTGTGCCGGGTTGGAGTTTTTGGGTTTGCAGTTGGATGAGGGCAAAAACAGGGGTTCGGCTAAAAATAGCCTCATTTCTAGTCCGAACTCCTCGGTACAGGTGTGGGTGATTCACGCTCAGGAGGATTGGGCGATCGCCCGCGACTGTTGGCAATTGGCCCAGCGTCATAGAAAAGGCTATTCTAACGAGACTTAGAGATTGTCTCACTTGCGAGAAGGCCAAGATGATGAGCAAAACTGAAGGCGTGCGCCAGTTAGTCCAACAGGTCCTTGATTGTTTCACCTCTCCCCCCGATGAAGACTTAATCGATAACGTCTGTATGGCGATCGAGGCCAATCCCCAATGGTCTGCCCAATATCATCGCCTGACCGAAGAGTTGGGATCTCAGGCCACCGTCAACAGCTGGATTGGCCGCTACGTCAAAGAACTCTCGGGGTCAAAAAGTGGGCGATCGCATCCCTCCAAAAGCCACCTCACCAAGTCCTATCGCAAACTGATTATCCCCGAATCGGACTAGCCACCCAACCCCCTCAACGTTCAATCCACCGCCTCACTCATATAACGACGCCAGAGTTCCGCCGCATGGCTACTACTGCCGTAAGTGGGGCTATTATCATCATTACCTAACCAAACCCCCGTCACCAAGGAGCCATCGGGGATATAGCCAATAAACCACAAATCCACCGCAAAATCGGTGGTTCCCGTTTTCCCCACCTCTCCCGCCCCAAACGCTGCCGCTGTCCCAGTTCCTGACTGCACAACACCGCGTAATAGGTCAGTCATGATCCCGGCCACCTCTGGGGACAACACCGGCTGGTTCATCGGTTCTTGCTCACGATAGTCATAAATGACCCGACAGGTTTGGAAATCATTGGCATCCTCACAGTCACTACTATCGAGGATGCGACGAATGGCATGACCTCGGTTCCAACGGCCCTGATTGGCCAAAACGCCGTAAGCGGCCGTAATTTCCAAGACGCTGACTTCACTTTGACCTAAGGCTAGGCCAGGAACCGGATCTAACTCCGAGCGAATCCCCAAGCGTTGAGCGAGCTTGACAACATTGGTTAATCCGGCTTCTCGGGCGACCCGTAGGGCCACCACATTCTCGGACTGGGCCATCCCCTGATACATATTGATATCGCCACCACTGCGTTCACAGGGGCGATAGGATTGACCTTGCCAGGTCAGGGGTTGGCAGGAAAATACCGTCGAGGGGCTAATTCCTTGGTCGAGAGCGGCGGCGTAGGGAAAGACTTTGAAGGTTGAACCGGGTTGTCGTCGGGCCTGGGTGGCCCGGTTATATTGACTGCTGCGATAGTCAACGCCTCCGGTTAGGGCCATAATTTCGCCGCTGCGATAGTCCAACGAAACGATCGCCCCCTGGGAGAAGCCGACCTGGCCGCCAAGGCTGCGAACATAGGTTTGTAAGCTGTTTTCCGCTTGCTGCTGCAAGTCTTGATTGAGTCCGGTTTCGACGATGAAGTTACCTTCTCGGGCGAGTTCCCGGCCAAGAAGCTGCTCAAGTTCAACGAAGACATAATCGTAGAAATAGGGCGCAATCGTACTTTCGAGGATTTCTTTGGCTTCGGGGTTGATTTCAATGCGCGATCGCCGGGCGCGATCGGCTTCTTCCTGAGAAATTTTCCCCAAGGCCCGCATTCGTTCGATGACCCGATTGCGGTATTGAACCGCCAACTCGTAATTCTGAATCGGATTAAAGCGATTGGGAGCGGGTAAAATCCCCGCTAAGGTAGCCGCTTCTGAGAGACTCAACTCCTGAGTCGATTTATCAAAATAGAAGCGGGCCGCATCTTCAAAGCCATAGAGATCAATCCCTAGGAAGACCTGATTGAGATACGTCAGTAATAGATCATCTTTGCTATAGAAGGTTTCGAGTTTGAGAGCAACGACCATCTCCCGTATTTTTCGTCCCGCTGAATCGTCGGTTCCCACATAGTCCCGATAGAGACTGCGGGAGAGTTGTTGGGTGACGGTACTGGCCCCCTCACGGATACCTCCACCCCGGAGGTTTGTGACCAAAGCCCGCAAAATGCCGATGGGATCGACCCCTAAATGCCAATAGAAGCGACTATCTTCTGAGGCGATGACAGCATCAGGGAGATACTCGCCAAAGTCCGAAAGCCGCCGATGTTCGATATGGGTGGTGCTATAGGGTTCCCGTAGGGGCCGTTCTGCGTCACGGGAATAGACAATGGTGGGGCCGGTGATGGAACGGGGTAGGGGGCGAACGGTGAATTTTTGCCATTCGGCCAAAACCAGTAGGGTGGCGAAGCCGCAGACCCCGAAAACGCCATAGAGACTCCAACGAAAGCCTCGCACGTACCAGGGGGGGGGATCATAAAATTGCACGCGCACGGCATCGGCGAGGTCAGGCGGTCCCAGGGTGAGGATATCCCCATGTTGCAGTTGCAGTTTGCGTAAACGGCGTTTGCCAATGTAAACGCCGTTGGTTGAGCCTTCGTCCCGTAGGGTGAAGTGACGCTTACCCTGGCGGCTATCTCGCGTCAGAGAGAAGTGGGTTTTGCTGACGAGGGGGGTCGGAACCACCATGTCACATTGAGACGATCGCCCCAGAAGATAGCGATCGCCCACCAGGGGGTAGACTTGGGCCATCTCCTCGCCACTCGGCTGTACCCAGAGTTCGGGGACTCGGGCTTTCGGCTTCAGGGCCAGTTGGCCAAAGTTGACTTTGGCATGAAGTTGTTTGGCCACCTCGGTCACATTCCCCAGAAAGGTTTGGGGTTGACTCGGTGGCGGATCGGTCCCTGGCGTTGGGGGTTGGCGATCGTGGGGCGGTTTTGGTGAAGTCACAGGCGAATCAGAACCCGAGCAGAGAAAGGACAAACATCTCGCTCTATTGTGACATCCCGATTTCTCGGTTGCAGCTTCATTTGACTTTCCCATGACCCAAATTTTGCGTTTCTTAAATATAAATTTGTCATTTTGTCAACCCCCTTATTTGTAAAAAATTATGTATAAATTACGGGTAAGCTTAGCCAAGAGCAAGGCGTTGAGGGACAAAATTTCGACGAGTTTCATCCGTATAAACCGCCGAATAAAGATTTCAGCCATTTTTATTTTGCTGAGAACTTGACCCCTTTACGTCACAAATGATAACATTTTGAAAACATTTGTTATAAAAACAACGACGCGCCAGGGGGTCTCCCACAGCGCAGTGATCATCCCGACCCTCAATCGGGGTGAGTTCTCTTGTGGACATTTAAGCCTGGCTTTTATGGCCCGCCGCGTCTTACGAGACTTGGGTGAGCCGGAGAAGGAAAAGGGGAGCGGGTTTTGAAAAAGTCAAAAGCAAAAATCCTAGTAGTTGATGATGACGCGGCGATTCGGCAAATGTTGGAGCTGCGCCTGTCGATGGCCGGCTATGATGTTGAAACCGTCGCCGATGGCCAGGATGCTCTGGACTTCTTCGAGGGGGATGGAGCGGACCTAGTGGTCTTAGATGTGATGTTACCCCAGGTCAATGGCTTTGAGGTCTGTCGGCAACTGCGCCGAGACTCAGATATTCCGGTGGTCATGCTCTCGGCTCTTGGGGACATCAAAGATCGCATTGCCGGACTCGAAGCGGGGGCCGATGACTATTTAGTCAAACCCTTTAGTCCCCGAGAACTCGAAGCTCGCATCGAAAGTATCTTACGGCGACTGCGAGATCCAGCAGCCGCGCGTTTTGTCGCCCCAGGAACCTTAGAAATTGGGGCGATTCGCCTTGATACTAATCGCCAACAGGTGTACAAGGGACCCCATCGCCTGGCGCTGACCTACACTGAGTTTAAACTGCTTGAACTTCTCTTTGAACAAGCGGGAGAACCGGTCTCGCGAGCTGATATTTTAGAAAAACTCTGGGGCTATGCTCCAACCCGTCAGGCGGATTTGCGGGTGATTGATGTCTATGTGGCTCGGTTACGCTCCAAAATTGAGGAAGATCCTAGAAACCCCGAATTGATTTTGACGATTCGGGGCTTTGGCTATGTGGCCCAGCGGCAGGTGTCTCAGTCTCAGTTAGCGGTGGATCATTAACGGGAGTTCCCCCTAGGCTTCGGGTTCAGGCTGTCGCCAGGCTAGGATCAGCAAGCAGACAATGCCGATGTTAATGGCCACATCAGCGAGGTTGAAAATCGGGAAGTTGATGACGGGAATAATCGGCAAATGCAGGAAATCAACCACTTCTCCCCAGAGGAAACGGTCAATGCCGTTGCCAACAGCACCACTGAGGATACAGCCATAGCCGAGTTGTTCCCAAAGACTGAGATGGGGACCCCAAAGGGCAACGGCCATCAATCCGAGACTCACGGCGAGAGAGAGCCATTTGAGCCAATCGCTGCCCTCAAAGAGACTAAAGGCGGCGCCGGTGTTGGTGACGAAGGTGAAATGGAAAACATTGGGGATGAGGGGTCGGGTTTCGCCGAGGCTGAAGTGAGCTAACACCCAACGCTTACTCAGATAATCGACGAGGACTCCGATGATGGCAATTAGCCAAAATCCCAGATTCTTGAAGGGTTGCCGTTGCATTTAAGAGACGTCCCCCTCCTCGATGGGTTTGAGCAGTTCGACGGCATCGCGGCCATCCCAATCTTCGACCCAGAATTTCACTTGCTCGTCTTTGGAGGTGGGAAGGGTTTTGCCGGTGAAATCCGGATGGATTGGCAGTTGTCGATGACCGCGATCGACTAAAACCGCTAACCAAATTGCCTCGGGACGACCGTATTCTTGCACGGCATTCAACGCGGCCCGAATGGTTCGCCCGGTATAGATAACATCATCGACGAGTAGGGCAATTTTATCATTGAGATCGAAGGGAATCTCGGTGCGTTCTGGGGTCCGAACGGCAATGCGATCGAGGTCGTCTCGATAAAAGGTGATGTCGAGAGAACCGACGGGAACGGGGACGTTTTCTAACACCTCGATTTGTTCGGCCAACAGATGGGCCAGGGGGACTCCTCGGGAATGAATCCCGAGTAAGACTAAGCGATCGGGATGACCGGACTTTTCTAAAATTTGTGACGCCAGACGGGTCAGGGTTCGGCGGATTTCTTCAGCCGAGAGAATTTCCACAACTTTCATCATGACAAGATGTCAATGGAGGAGCAAGGGGGACACGGTGGTGCTATAAGATTAACAGCCATCTGGGGCTAAACGACAAAACTTGCTTGTTCTCCCTGGGCCGCTTGCCAACTTCTGGCATCATGGTATAAATCCTCTAAGGAGATGCGATCAAGGGCTTGTTTGAGTTTTTGGTGTAGTTGATTCCAGAGGACGAATGTGACCCAATCTTCGGCAAGTTCAGCGTCGGGATGGTGACGCGGTAAGGGCTCTAGGGTTTCACCTACGGCTTCTAAAATATCGCCGAGGCAAATTTGAGCGGGCGATCGCGCCAATTGATAGCCTCCCTGCGCACCCCGTACAGATTGCACGATCCCCGCCTGTCGCAGTCGAATCAATAACTTTTCTAAATAAGGGGCCGGTAAATGTTGCCGCTCGGCAATCTCCCGCACCGAAACGGGGCGATCGCAACCGTTACAACGGAGATCCAACAATGCTTTGACGCTGTAGTGACCTTGGGTCGTTAGTTTCATCTTCGGCAGCAAGATTCGCCAGCTTGTCTCTCGGTCGAACCGTTAAGGATTGAGACCCGTCCAGAGACCCGAAACAGCTACGAACGTTGAGAAAATTGATATTAATGTTAGACTTTTAGTCTAAAGAAACTTCCGTTAAGATACAATAGCCAATAACGGTTGTCTATCGTTTTAGAGAGAAGATTAATGAGTAACACCAATCCAAATGCCTTGACCGGAAATGAACTGCTTGACAAAGTGCGAGCCTTGGGAAGTCTGCCCAAAGAGGAAAAAGCCCGAGAATGTGGCTATTACACCGTCACGAAAAATGGTGTAGAACGAGTCAACATGATGAAATTCCTCAATGCACTCATTGATGCTGAAGGAATTGAACTCGACAGCAAGCAACCCTCCAATGGTCGCGGTGGACGCAGTGCAAGTTATCGTATTAGTGTGCAGTCTAATGGCAACTTGCTCATCGGTGCCGCCTACACCAAACAGATGGGACTCAACCCGGGGGATGAATTTGAAATTTCCTTGGGACGCAAACACATTCATCTAAAACAAGTCGGTGCTGAGGATGAAGAACTGTAACGCCAATCGGGCTAAGCTGACATCATAAACTGTCCTGACTCTCTTGCGTTCCGATGTCCCCAACCCCAGAGTCAGGTGTTGTCAACATTGAGCAGACAGTTATTGAGGTCTCCTGCTAAGCTAGACAAAGCTAAAATGGTCAGCAATACAGTTGCGTCTTGGCCCCTGAAACAAGCCCTAAGACGGCCCTGGGCGTTGGCAAGTTAGCACGGCTGAGGTCGGGTCTGGGGCAATCTGTTTGCTATAACCGGAACAATCGAGGTTAGGCTAGTGAAGAAACAAATTCATTGACTAACCCGCTAAGGGTTGAGTTGGACTTAGCCGGGTGCGACCCTCTCAATCTAGGCATCAACCCGGTAAGCTGAGCTAGATGACCAGCGAGTCCCCTAGGTTATCATAGGGCGATCGTCGATGGCTCGTCTCGCTCACTGGAGCTGACGCATAGGCTTACTGACGTTAACCTTGACCTTGACTTGACAGTTGAAGCGCTCTCGCCAACCGAAGCGAAAACCACCCATGTCTAGCATGAACGACCAATTCACGGTTCATTTCTGGGGCGTTAGAGGTAGTATTGCCTGTCCTGGACCCGAAACAGTCCGATACGGCGGAAATACGCCTTGTGTTGAGATGCGCGTTGGCAGTGAGCGCCTTATTTTTGACGGAGGAACAGGCCTACGTGTCCTCGGCCAGAATCTCCTGTCACAAATGCCCATCCAAGCCAGTCTCTTTTTCACGCATACCCATTGGGACCATATTCAAGGCTTTCCCTTTTTCATCCCCGCCTTCATTAAAGGGAATACATTTCATATTTATGGTGCGATCGCCCCCAACGGGGCAACCATTGAGCAACGACTCAATGATCAGATGCTGCACCCGAACTTTCCAGTACCGTTACAAATTATGGGGGCGCAACTGGATTTCAACGATATTACCGTGGGTGAGCCGATTCAACTCGGTGAGGTTCGTGTCGAAACCGCCCATCTGAATCATCCAGGAGAAGCCGTTGGCTACCGAGTCAATTGGAAAAACTACGCCGCCGCCTACATCACAGATACCGAACATTATGGCGATCGCCTCGACCCCAATGTTCTCAAACTGGCTCAAGACGCCGATGTGGTGATTTACGACGCCACCTATACGGATGACGAATATCATCATCCTAAAACCAGTAAGAAAGGCTGGGGACATTCGACCTGGCAAGAAGCCGTGAAAGTGGCCAAGGCCGCCAATGTGAAACGCCTGGTCATTTTCCATCACGATCCACTCCATAACGATGAATTTCTCGATCACATGGGGGAACAGGTGAAAGCCGCCTTTAGTAGTAGTCTCCTGGCGCGAGAAGGAATGACCGTCGTGATTGCTCCCTCACCCGGTGCCTTCATGCCGGCCCATGCTAAAGTTTGATTCAACTGGGAGACCCGTCGAGCCAATCCCGGATGTTCCGTCGTTCTTGTTTACCGTACAACGCCTGTGTGGGTCACATCCTCTTTAACAACCGCCCTGAGTCCCGCTAATGTTGCCTTAGGGAATTTTGATGGTGTGCATCTTGGCCATCAAGCGGTGATTGCAAAAATTCTCCATCAGACCCCTCAACGGGATTTATCCGTCTCTCAGGTTCTCGGCGAAGGTCGTGACCCTGACCCGAGATCTCGCCTGAAACCAGAGCGCGGCGATCGCAGCTACGCCACCGTCGTCTCCTTTAGCCCCCATCCCCAAGAGTTTTTTAGCGGGCAACGGCAACCGTTGCTGACCCCGGTGAAGGAAAAAGTTGAGCAGTTGCGATCGCTCGGCGTCGAACAATTGGTACTGCTTCCCTTCACCGAAGCCTTAGCCCGCCTTAGCCCCGAAGCCTTCGTCGAAGAAATTCTGCGCCGCTATCTCAACGCTCAACGGGTCAGCGTCGGTGAAAACTTTCACTTCGGCCGCAATCGCTCTGGCAACTCTCAGCGGCTGCGACAGATTGGCCAACAGTACCACATCGAAACCTGCATCACCGGCCTACAAGAACTCGATGGCGATCGCATCAGTAGTTCCACCATTCGCCAAGCCCTAGCCGCCGGACAAATCCAACACGCCAACCGCCTCCTTGGTCGTCCCTATCGCCTCGACGGAACCGTGGAACTCGGACAACAACTCGGTCGCACCCTCGGCTTCCCCACCGCCAACCTGAAACTTCCCGACGATAAATTTCTACCCCACTGGGGCGTTTACAGCACCTGGGTTCAACTCGACGATGGCAGCCACCACCCCGGTGTCATGAATCTCGGCTGTCGCCCCACCGTCGCCGGCGATCGCCCGAGCGTCGAAGTCCATCTCCTCGATTGGGACGGCGACCTCTACGATCGCCCCCTCAGCCTGCATCTAATGACCTTTCTACGTCCCGAACAGCAGTTCCCCGGCCTCGATGCCCTAACAGCCCAAATTCGCCAAGACTGCCAAACCGCGCGATCGCACCTAGACTCACTCCCCAACCCCGAATCATCCCTCACCCCGTAACTGCCATCATGGATCATCTACAACCCCTACAACGACTCCGTGACAACCTCAGCAAAACTCTCGTGGGCAAAGATGAGGCCGTGCGCTTAGTCATCGTCGCCCTCCTAGCCGGGGGCCATGCCCTCCTCGAAGATGTCCCCGGTGTCGGTAAAACCCTCCTGGCCAAGTCCCTAGCTCAATCGATTGGCGGTAAATTTCAGCGCATCCAATGTACCCCAGACCTTCTCCCCACCGATATTACCGGCACGAACATCTGGAACCCCCAAAGCGGTAGCTTTGAATTTCTACCCGGTCCCGTCTTCGCCAACGTCTTACTGGCCGACGAAATTAACCGGGCCACCCCCCGCACCCAATCGGCCCTCCTCGAAGTGATGGAAGAAAAACAAGTCACCGTCGATGGCCAATCGCGACGGGTTCCACAGCCGTTTTTCACCATCGCCACCCAAAACCCCATCGAATATCAAGGAACCTTCCCCCTTCCCGAAGCACAAATGGATCGCTTCATGCTCTCACTGTCCCTTGGCTACCCCAGTGAGGCCGAAGAACTACAAATGTTGCAGGGATTAGCCAGCCGTATCCCTGTGGACCAACTCCAACCCTGTTTGAGTCTCGAAGAGTTACACCACCTCAGCCAACAGGTGGCTACGGTGACTGTGGAGGCTCCTTTGCAGCAGTATATGGTGAATTTAGTCCGTAGCACCCGCGTCGATGATGATGTGACCCTTGGGGTCAGTCCCCGAGGTGCCGTGGCCCTACAACGGGCCAGTCAAGCCTATGGCTTCCTAGAAGGACGGACCTATACCAGTCCCGATGACGTGAAATTCATGGCTCCCTATGTGCTAACTCACCGTCTGATTCCCGCCGGGGGTCGTAAGGGAGAGGCGATTATTGCCCGCTTACTCGAAACCGTCCCCATCCCCTAAGCGTACAGAGCCATCTTGGCTGGCCGCTTGGCGGACGGCTTCAGCCACGCTGAGGGTATAGAGGCTTTGACGAGGATCGAGATAGAGAGGTCGCCCCTGACACAGATAATCTAAGACTCGCTGCATATCTTGGGCAAAGAGGCCTCGTCGAGAGCCGACAGCGATCGCCTCGTGTTGCTCACCCTGACGCAATTGGCCGCCGTCGGGGGTCAGATGCAGCAGGCCCCCGACGCCTCGCGCTTCTAGGAGATGTTCTTTCTCGGTAAAGCGATCGCCCTTACCATAAATCACATCGGCAAAGACTCCCGAGGTGAACCGTAATTGAGCTTTGCACAGACAGGCTCGATAATAGTCTGACTCGGCCCCGGGCCAAATACGAGCCTGGGCGGTCACAGACTCGACTTGACCAAAAACAGATACCAGACGATGCAGTCGCGAGAGAGCGCCGATGAGGGGAAAGCCAAATTGCTCTAGGGAATAGGTCCAACGGCGAGGAGCGGGATGTTTGGGGTTAATGGTGCAATAACGAACATCACTAACCCCGCCGAGATGGGGCAGATAGTCCAGAAAGGCCTGGTGCAGTCCTCCGAGGAGTTCGATATGGGCGATATGCAGCAATCTCTGCTGCTGGTTAGCCAGAGCGAGAAGAGCTTGAGCTTGGGCGGGATTTAGGGCCAGGGGATATTCCGCCACAACGTGTTTTTGCTGCTCTAGGGCCGCTTGGGCGATCGCCGCCCGCTGATGATTTAGACTTGAGATCACCACCAGATCGAGATCTTCGCGTTCGACGAGGTGTTGCCAACTTGGACAGGGAACCGCCTCCCAGGTTTGAGCAAACTCACAGGCGCTCTCCCAGGTGCGGCCCGCCACAGCCACGAGCTGAGCGCGGGGATCTCGTTCGAGGGCCTGCGATCGCCAGCGAGCGACAAACCCAGTTCCCACTAAACCTACGCGAATCGGCGGTTCTTCGAGCATTTCCCTGTTTCTCTAGTCTCAGCCTGCGTATTACATCACTGTAACCTAGTTCTGTCCAAGCCTTGAGTTGTTGAGACCCCAAGACTTGGATTAACGGATTTTCAGATTAGCCTGATGCGATCCATAAGCAAATCCGCATTGAATTAGGAATTATTATAATAAATTTCGTTACAACGATTCCCGATCTAGGGGTTGCATCCGTTAGCTTTTCCCGTAATATCAGAGATAGAAGATACCTAAACAACTCAGGTCGGTGTCCCAGACTCCGATTTGTAGGATCAGGAAAACTTATAGATATAGAGAGGATCATTTCATGGCTACTTACAAGGTCACGCTCGTTAACGAAGAGCAAGGTCTCAACACGACGATCGAAGTTCCCGATGACGAGTACATCCTCGATGTCGCCGAAGAGCAAGGTTTAGATCTGCCTTACTCCTGCCGTGCCGGTGCTTGCTCGACCTGCGCTGGTAAACTCACTGAAGGAAGCATCGATCAGTCTGACCAATCCTTCCTCGATGATGACCAGATTGAAGCGGGTTACGTGCTGACTTGCGTGGCTTACCCCACCTCTGACTGCACCATCGAAACCCACCAAGAAGAAGCGCTGTACTAGACAAGTTTTTTAAGGTGCGACGCTGACTGAGTGAGTCGGTCAGCGTCTTGTATCCCAATAGCTTAAAGGCTAACGCGACCCGCAACGAAGCAATCTGCTTTGGCGCGGGTTTTTAACGGCCGGCTACGGCGATCGCAGACCTGCCAGACTATACTAGAGGCGATCGCCTCCAAAGTATCGATCTTGCCCCCTAAGTTTGCCCCCTAAGTTGTTGATGCTAAGTTGTTAATGCCTAAAGTTAGCGTTTGTATCCCCACCTATAACCGGCAAACCCTGCTTCCCTTTGCCGTAGACAGTGTCCTCAAACAATCATTTCAGGATTGGCAACTGATTGTCTGTGATGATGGGTCTACCGACGAAACCCCCACCTTAATGCAGGCCTACGAACAGCAAGACGATCGCATCCGTTACCTACGCCATCCCCAAAATATCGGCAAAAGCAACAACATGCGCTCCGGTTTTGATGCCGCCGAAGGAGACTACTTTATCAAATTTGACGACGACGATCGCCTCACCCCGGAATTTCTCACCCAGATGGTGGCCATCCTAGATAACCAGACCCAGGTCGATTTTGTCAGTTGCGACCATTGGCTGATTGATGAAAGCAACCAACGAGATGCTGAAGCCACCCGAAAAAACTCTCGCTATTGGGGACGTGACTCCCTCTCGACCGGCATCATCGAAAACTTGCTAGAAGTAGTATTTATTCAGCAAAGTCTGCAAGTGGGAACCACCCTCTTTCGCAAACCCGCCTTAGACGCGGTGGGGTTCATGCGGGCCGATTTACAAAACTGCGAAGACAATGACCTCTTAGTGCGGCTGGCCCTGGCCGGAAACGTCGGCTATTACCTCGATGACTGTCTCATGGAATATCGAGTCCACGCCGAACAGCAAAATCTTCAGCGGGATATCCGCTATCTCGAAGATAAACTCAAATACCTAGAGTATTTCGACTTTCACGACCGCGCCTCCTTAGAACAAAACCGCCAACAGCGTCTCCAAGACACCCGCCTATTACTCGGCCTACGCTACATCGAAGCCAATCAGCTGCATCAAGGGCGAGAGATTTTACGAGACTATCGACAACAGGATGCCTCCAATCGTAAAGCCATGTTTGGCCTGACCCTGTCTTACCTTCCCGCCGCTGTTCGCGGCCAACTCTGGAATCTGGCCCGCCGCCTCACCCCTCGCTCCTATATGGAACAGATGCGTCAAGGAAATTCCTAAGTTAGCTCACCCCCTCAAAGGGTTGTAGCGGAAAAAGGGGTCCCCTTGGCGTTATGATGGAGTCATGGCAACCATTGATATCCTTGGGGTCAAACACGTTTACGAGTTAACTGATCCCGTCCCTAACGGTTCTGTGTTGGTCTTCATTCACGGTTGGCTGCTTAGTCGTCACTATTGGCAGCCTGCCATCGATCGCCTATCGCGATCGCACCAATGCTTAAGTTACGATTTACGGGGCTTTGGCGACTCCCAACTGTCCCCAGATTGTCCGTCTCCCATGGGGTATAGTCCCGCCGACTATGCCAAAGACCTAGACCACCTGCTCGAACAACTCAATCTCAATGAGGTTTGGCTCGTGGGCCATTCCCTCGGTGGCACCTTGGCGTTGTGGACGGCTCATTTATTCCCTGAGCGGGTGAAAGGAGTTGTTTGTGTCAACGCCGGCGGTGGAATTTACCTCAAAGAAGAATTTGAACGCTTCCGAGCCGTCGGCCAGCGGATTGTCCAATGGCGATGGCGCTGGTTCAGTCAAGTTTCTGCCATTTGTTGGCTGTTTACCCGAGCCGCTGTAGCTCAGCCTCTATCCTTTGCTTGGGGACAACAACGAGTCATTGATTGGGTGATGGCCGATGCGGATGCCGCCCTAGGGGCGCTTCTTGACTCGACGACGGAGGAGGAGGTGCATCGTCTGCCCCATATTGTCTCCCAGCTTCAGCAACCGGTCTATTTCATTGCCGGGGCCAAGGATATGATTATGGAACCGAAATATGTCCATCATTTAGCCAGTTTTCACCCCCTTTTCAAACGCTGTTGCGGCGCTAATGTCATCGAAATCGACGGCTGCGGCCACCTCTCGATGTTGGAACAGACCGACCAATTGCTGCACCATCTCGATGAGATTATTAACACCACGATTGTGGGGGATGACGCTGCCGATGAAGTGGCCTAGGATTCATGGTTGACCACTGGTGGGTCTAACTCAACTAGAGGCGACTGGTCTTGTTCTTGGCTGAGGAATTCAAAGGCCTGGGCGATGAATTGGGCGCAAATTTGCGGCGAGGCTTCATAGAACTGACTCCAGGCGGCGGCTCGGTCTTCATCATAGCGGTCAATCCGTTCGGGATAACGCTGTTGCCAAGACAGGCGCACGGCGTGACCAATGAGGATGTCTAAGACAATATAGTCGTCGATTTCTAACTCGGGGTTGCGATCGAAAATCGCCTGTAATTCCATTAAGGCTTCAATGGTGAGATGGCGATATTGGGGAGCGGGAATTTTGTTTAATAGCCGTTCAACCCGTAGGGCAAAGTTTTTCTCTCCCGGTGTCATCTCGGCCAGGATATATTCGCTCTCGATGCGGTTGCGACTTTCGAGTTTATCGCCAATGACGAGGCCCTTACAATGTTGGAGGATTTGCCAGACTCGGGGATAAAACTGTTTGGGAACTCGTCCGGCGGCCCCATCTCGTTGACGTTGACGTAACCAGTCGTCGGGGGGTGTTTCTTCGGTCATGTCTTGGGGGAGAACCCGCCAGTTAATGGTTGTTTTGGAGGATTTGATATGGAGGGATTCTTGCTCTTGTAGGCGACGGTTAAAGCCTGTGTAGCCGGCGATCGCATCCCGCAGGCGGGTTTGAATCTCAAAGGGACTCAGTTGCATCAGTTGACTGTAGGCTTCATCCTGAGTCATGGCAAATTCACTGACAATTTCACTGGTGAGCAGCAAAATGAGATAGCCAACTCGCAGCGTTAACAAGCCATCGAATAAGCTGGGTTCAGCTTGAATCATTAAGCCGAGATAGATAGCAATTTCTTGAGTCAGGACGCGATCGCGGACATCTTCATGACAGAAGCGATTGATTTTCTCCATCAGTTCGTTATGAGGGAGGGGACTGGTGATCATCGACTCCTCACTGTAGGATTTGCCAATCGCTAACTGTTTTTGACGCACCACAATATCGGTGACGGCTTCGGTTAAGCCTAAACTGGCTTTACCGAGTAACCCCGCTGCATAGCGAACAACCGACCATTGTACGTCGGCCGCATCGCCTACATCACTATGACTGGCTTTGTTATAGAGTTCTTCGAGCAAATCGGCGACAGTCACTGGGGTTCCTTCCCCTAACCCCGTATCAAAGTCTAAGCCTTCTAGGGTAACTAAGCCATGGAGAATTTCAACTTGTTCGTAGATATTTTCAGACTCTCGTAAACGGTGAATCAACACTTGGCCATCCCGTTCGCATTCTAAGCTAAACTCCTGGGTGGGAGTTAGGGGACGACTTTGGGCCGGATTGTAGAGAAGATAGGAACTGCGGAGTTCGGCTTCAGTTTTAGAGGGTGGGGAAAATTCAAAGTCTTCCAAATCATCGATTCGCTCGCTTCCGGCGGTCAACATCAATTGATTGAGAGACCCTAAACGAACGGGAGTTCCTTTGCAATCGCCATCCCGTAATTGCAACATCAGTTGTAATAAGGGTTCTTGACCCGTCTCAACTAATTTACGGGTTAACATTAAAACTAGGGTGGGACGACCTAAGTTATACCAATGACGTGATACGTAAGAGATTTCACTTTCAATTTGAGCCACTAGAAAGTGATAATCTAGGGTCAAATAAAACTGCTGTGGATTCACAAATGAGGGCAAAAACATGACGCGATCGCCCCGAATGCGGAAGACTTGAGCCGTAGTCAAACTGCGAACCAAACGAATCGGTCGGCCCGTTAGATTAAGTTTGTCATTGCGCCCAACTTGATGATAAATCCAAGCGAGTTCTTGGGCTTCACTGAGTTTGACTGGCTCAATTTCAGCAAGAGTTTCTGTCGCAATTCCATAACTGGCGAGTTCATCTTGTAAGTCTTCATCTTCAGCCAGCAGCGCCACTTGAACCACAGAAGGATACGGTTTCCGTTTGTGTAAATGTCGTCCTAGCGGGTCGATATCTCCAAGATCAATCAATCCCTCTTCGAGAATTTCCCCAAGCCAATAAAGACTTTGCGCCCAAACCAAGGGGATATTTTCATTAGGTAATCGAGTTTGAGAATGAGGATTTTCTCGCTCAGCTTCTAATGCTTCTTCAGGAACGTAATACAATTCTGGCAGAAGTTTCCAGCCATCTTTATCCACCAGAATGTTTTGAATTTTCTGTCCATACTCACGGGCAACTTCCCGATTGCCCATGAACAGATTATTTAAATATAAATAGCAGAAAAAGAGCGGCCATTCACATTCAATATTTTCAAACTGTTGCAGTTCTTGCGGCTCATAATGGAGGCGGTTACTATCTTCAATGACCGTCTGATGACCATCGCGAAGAAAGCGTTTACAGCCATAGTTTCCTTCGAGTTTATCGACGATTTTACGGTGGGTGCGATCGCGCAACTTTCTATCCTCAACCCCAAAGGCGGGGAAGCCAATCACACTCAACAACGCCGCATCGACTTCCTTGGAGTTTGACTCACGAGGAAGCAAGGCTTCTAAAGTAATTCGCGCTCGGGCAATGTCATCGGGAACCACATGAATCACCGAAGCCTGATCCCCGCGACTGCCAAATAAATTAACCCCCTGCATCGACTCCAAAGCCGCTTTTGCCATCCCCACCGAACTCGCATTAAGTTCCGGCTTGCCATGATTAATTTTGTTGCCCCGTTCCCAAATTCCATAATCAGGAGTGCGATAGGTGCGGCCAATGTAATAGACCAAATTTTGCACAAAATTGACTTCATCCAAATTAAAGACAATTTGCAGTCCCGAAGCAGTCATTTGGGACAACATCACCAGAAAAACCGAGGTGGCGTCAATCTGGAGATGTCCCCATTCATGATCGCCGACCACAGGATTGCCGCTACTGGTATCGTATTTGGCATGAAGAGCATCGAGAGGATCTTGAGTATGTTTGAAGCGTTCGACTTTATGGGCTTGGTTCATCATCGAACGCAACAACCCCCGCATCAGTTTGACGACACTCTGTTCGAGTTCGTAAGCTCGTCCCTGTTCCGTATCAATTTTGCGGTACGCCAGGGCCAACCCCCAAACCGCTAAGATGCTATAGACGTTATCTCGGACCCAAGCATCGGTATAGTCGCCATGTTCGGTGATGGCGGTACTGGCAGGGAGTAATCCACTCACGGGATGTTGTTTGGCGAGGATAACCCCTTTGATTTCGTGGTACAGGCGATCGAGTTTGGGGTTAAGCATGGTTGGGAACTGGGAACACCGGAACACCGGAACAGGCAACTGGGAACTGGGATAACCCACCCCTGGCCCCTCCCAAGAGGGGAAGGGAACACCGGAACAGGCAACTGGGAACTGGGATAACCCACCCCTGGCCCCTCCCAAGAGGGGAAGGGAACACCGGAACAGAAAAGATCTACGGGCAACCCTAAAGATATGCTTGTTTTGGGCAATAAGCTATTTTTTGATAACTTCCTGCCATTCTAGGACGACAGGGAGCGGGATTTGTAGCGTAGCCGATCGCTCCTTCAGGGGCAAGCTTAATTCCAGAGAACTGCGGGAGGGAAGACGATTAGCAAGGTCGCGAAAATCATATTCACCGATATTAGGAGCCGGGGGGTTTTCGGCAAAGTCATCGGCGGCTTCTAAGCTGTCGCCCCGTGAGCTGGTTAACTTTAGGGGCTTGGGATGCTGAAACTCAACCGCTCCGGGAAATCCCGCCAGTCGTAGATTGAGATTACTTTGCTCGGAATCTTCAACCCGTTTGTAGAAGATGACCTGCCAGGTATTCCCCAAACTATCCTTGAGGGTATGGCGGGTTTGGTAAACGACTTGTCCGGGAGCTTCTGTTTGTTGTCGAATCGGGGCCGCTTGGGCCACAGGGAGCGTGGGTAGGCTCGAAAACAGGGTTCCCAGCAGCAGCAGTAGGCTACAGAAGACGAACAGAGTCTGGCGGAATCGATGAGGGAGTCGTGTCCAGGACGGGCGAGTCTGGGAAAAATTTAGCTCTTTATCGTTCACGGTCAACCTCGCAAATGCAACGCTATCGTTGAGATTTTAACGCGGTTTTCGGTGTTCTGGGTTGAATTTCCCTGACTCACTTGGGCGCTGACTGTCCATTCTCGATGGGGATATGGTAGGTTTGCCTGGAGATATCACAAGTTAAGGTTTCTGGTGGCAAACTTGAGGTGGGTATTCCGTTGGCTTCTGATGAGCCTATTAATCGTGGTGTTGGCGGCCTGTGCGGCGGTCCCGGTGTTTTTTGATACGGACTTAGTGGCCGATGCGATTTCCCTGCAATTAGAACAAACCCAGGCCCAGTTAAGTTCTCAGTTACGATTGGCGCAAACTCCCACCTGGCGGGTTGAGCGTGTGCGAGTGACGGATAATGCACCGGTGATGATTCAAGATTTACCGGGCTACCATCTTCAGGGAACTTATCGTTTAAGCATCGATCTGCCGACAGGAACGGTAATCCGGCCCAAGCAACCCTTTGATCTTTATCTCCAGGGACAAAAGGAGGGCAAAACTTGGCGTTTAGCGAGGTATGGCCCGTCCGAGATGGGGGCTGAACCGGATTGGACGACCTATCTCATTACCCCAAAGGGCTATTACGGGGATTAGGAGAAAGGCGTTAGGAGGCGGTTTGGAGTTCGTCGAGGTGGGCGAGAACGTCTTGACTGTGGATGGAGGGGTTTACTTTGACGAAGCGATCGCGGAGAATCCCCTCGGGATCGATAATGAAGCTATGGCGCACGGAACGGGATTAATGTGAGTAGTTGGGTCTGAGTCTATCAAACCCGAGGCTGATGCGCCTTGCTCTGTAGGAGCATCGAGAGAGTTTGCCTTCATCTCTGGTACGAATGCCTGAAAATTGGGATTAAATTCATTGTTTCGTTGTTGACTGCTCTATGACCTCGTTGGATCTGTTTCTTGCGAATGCTGATGCTACCCACCGCCTGGGTGAAAGACTCGGCCAGGGATTACCTGCCGGCACTACGTTACTGCTGCAAGGGGAGTTAGGGGCGGGTAAAACGACCCTTGTTCAAGGAATTGGTGCGGGGTTAGGGATTTGCGATCGCATTGTTAGCCCCACGTTTACGCTCATCAATGAGTATGATGATGGTCGGATTCCTCTGTATCATTTGGATTTATATCGCCTTAATTCTTCTGAGGTTCAGGGGTTACAGCCTCAGTTGTACTGGGACGGTTTGGAGGTTGAACCGGGATTGATGGTGGTTGAATGGGCTGAGCGTTTACCGGAGTTGCCGGACTCGTATTTGACGCTGCATTTGTTGTATCAGGATGAAGCGCGGCAAGTGCAAGTTTCGGGAACGCCGGATGTATGTGCGGTTTGGACGCGGTTAATTGCGGATTTTCAAGGGGTATAAATTCGTAAAAAAAAGCAATTTTTCAGCTCGGGGGTAAGGATTGATTAACCGAGGACGGTTGAGAACATTTGGCGTGATAAAGCTGTTCAAAATAGGCTTTGAGTTCCATAGAAACAGCGGTAAGTCGAATAGCAAAACAGCCTGGGGGTACGTGATCCTCTTTGATGACTTTCCCATAAAATTCATCGGTTCCCTCTCCCACTGCTTGAGGAGTTTTTATCATAAATTTGATATTTGTCAAGGGTTTGGCGGTATAATTTGAGGTAATATGAGCAGCATGAGGCGAGAGTTTGATGAGATGGCCTTGATACTGGCGATCGCTGAGTTGTTTACCCTGTAAGGGAGTCAAGGAGACGGGTAGGGCCGGGTGGAGGTCATGGAGTGGAAGTTGCTCACGGGATAAACTAAGGTTATGTTTGCCTGCAATTCCCACGACTGAATAAATTGAGATGGGTTGAATTACGCCTTTGGGACAAACTTTTTCTTCGCCGTCAAAATCGACGATGTTATCGACTTCATTTAAGGTGGATTCTGTGACTAAAATTTGTCCGCCGACGGTATAAGATTCAATGCGATAGGTTAAATTAACTTGAGATCCGACGACGCCATATTTGGTGCGTTTGAGGGAACCAATGTTCCCGACGACGACCTCTCCGGTATTAATACCAATGCCCATTTCTAGGGTTGGCAGGTCTAACTCGCTCATTTTTTGGTTAACCTGAGTCATAGCTTGCTGCATGGCGATCGCACAAGCAATGGCCCGTTCGGCATCATCCTCTCGTTGAGTGGGTGCGCCAAAAAGGACTAAAATCCCATCTCCCATAAACTCATCAATCGTCCCTTGATAGGCGGTAATGGCATCGGCCATGGCTTCGAGATAGATGTTTAAAATCGATAACACTTCTTCGGGGGGGAGTCGTTCCGAAATGCTGGTAAATCCCCGTAAATCGGAGGTGAGAATGGTAATTTTACGGCGTTCTCCTCCTAAACGTAATCCTTCGGGAGTTTCTAGGATAGTGGCGACCACTTCATCGGTGAGGTAACGACTAAAGGTATGGCGAATGTCGATCGCCGATCGCGCCACATAGGCGACGACAGACAAGGCGGCGACTCCTTGAGCCAAGAGGGGGGGAAGTAGGGGAATCCACCATCCTTGTAAAAAAGCGAGATAACTGACGCCAATGATTAGAGTTCCCGAGAGAAGTTGCCCTAATAGCCGCATAGCGCGATCGCTATAGCGCCAAATCCAAGCTAAGCCAGCCCCGGAGATGGCGGCGAAAAAAATCCAGGCCCATTCTAGGGGTTTGGGGAGGGTGAGAAGTTGCGATCGCCCATCGAGGACACTACTGAGAATATGACTGACGACATTGGCGTGAACTTCGACGCCTGAGGTTTTCTCAATTCCTTGGGCCTGGATACTCAACGGCGTGTCAAAAAAGTCTTTTAAGCTCTCGGCGGTATGGCCAATCATCACCGTGCGATCGAAAAAGATATCGCTAGAGATGTTCCCTTCTAAGATATCCCGTAGTTCAATGGTCTCAAAGGTTTGGCCATTATTGCGGTAGTTGATAAAAATTTGGTAGCCGCGATCGTCAAAGGCGCCATAGCCGCCATCACCACTAGAAAGAGGGACAAATATGGTGTCTGCCAGTTGCACCCATTGTCGCTCATCCTCGGTGGTTTGTGGCAAAATGCCCTCAGGTTCGAGGTGGAGTAGGGCCAAACGTAAGCCAATACTGAGGACGACTTCTTCAGATTGAGGATCGGTGAGATAGAGAAAGGCCCGTCGTAGCCGGCCATCTTTATCCCGAGGTAAATCATTGGCACCAACACGCCCCAATTCGGCTAAGACAGGCGGGGGAGCGACTCGTTCGAGTCCACCGGTGATTTTGGCAATACCGATGAGATTCTCAAGCTCTCGATAGAGCTGTGTTAGCTCAGCATAGCCCGGTTCGAGGGGGGGAGTTTCCTGAAGTAACTGGGGTTGTTGCCGAAACATCTCGACAATCTTCCCGTAGGGAGGCGGGACGGGTAAATCCCGGTAGATATCCAGGCCGATGGCCCGAGGTTCAGCGGCGGCGATGCGTCGCAGGGCCTCGGCCAGAAGCTGGTCGTTGATGGGATGGCCGTAATGTTGTAGATCCGCTTCGGAAATGCCAACAACTAAGATACGTTCATCGATGGGTTCAGTCGGCCGTAGACGAAAGAACATATCTAAGGCGGCCAGTTCTGGCCCCTGGAGGACTCCCGTGGCTCGTAAGAGAAAGACCAGTAGGGTTGTTGTGGGAGCGATCGCCCAAATGCCTCGCCACCGCCAAATCTGTTGTCGCAGTTTATCCCACATGAGAGTTTAGTTCGGGAAGACCATTGGATGCACCCAAGATGGCGGGTTCCCTAACCGTCAATCCGCTAGATTCTCTGAGTTGGAGTTTCAGCGTTGACGGCTAAAACTGCAGTTCTCCGGCGTCGTCGACCTCTTCGGGAATGTTGTCGCCTGATGAGCGATCGCGGTTGAAGGAGAAAAACTGGATTTGCGGCATCTCCATCGAGGTTCGCGGGCCATCCCCAGGGGAGGCGATCTCAATCTGGGTATCAGCCGCGATCAGATCTAAGTCTGTGAGGATATCGGGCCAGGCATCGAGGCGGTTAACCATCACGTCTAAATAGTCAAACCAAATCCCGGCGCTTCCATAAAGATAGGCTAGGTCTTGAGCATTGTTGGTATTTTCTAGCTCAACAGTCTGTTCGGGGTCGGGGTCGACGCGTTCAATCCAACCATCGTAAATTGCCAAGGTGGTCGGATCTTGTCTGTCCTGTAGGTTACATTGAACTTCGAGATACCAACGATAGGTCTGTCCCACCTCTAAGCCGGGTTCATCGGGGGAGGGAGAGAACCGTAAAATATGTTCTTGTTCGTTGAGGTTGGGCGGTAAGGGGACCGTGACACGATGAACTTCTTCTATGTCTCCGCTGTTGTTATCTCGTTCAATAATAATTTCGGCTGTTTCTAAGCCGGCTTTAGCACTACCGATATACCAATATAAGCTCGGATGCTCTTGATAGGTGAGACCAAAGTAAGCCTGCTCGTCGTCGGTGGGCATCAGGGGGACGACATGAATGCAATCAGAGCGACGAGTGGCGCCTCCTTCGGTTGAGTCGGGGGCACCGCGATCGGGAGGGGAGAACTGAACGGCTCGTCCCTGAGAGTTGAGGGGTGTTTCTTGACTCGGGGTTGGAAATTGCGCCTTGACTGGAGTCAGGGGACTGCTGAGCAAACCGAGCAGCAGCCCCAGGCTCAGGGTTAGGGATGAGACAGGATGACAAACCATAGCCATAGGGACATTGAGGATAAGAGGACGTCGGCTCGCTCATGATGGACAACTGGCTTGAGGGGGGTCCTCAATCCTGTGGTTGGTCTCATGGGCTTAGTTAAAGTCTAGCGTGAGATATTGCTGTTGATTGATTGGTCGTCTCTTGAGACGCTCAAAAGGCGGATTTGTTGGTCAAAGCCTCCTCGTTGTTGCTGGCGCTGGGATTGAACCTGTTTCAGGGTGTCCAGGCTGATGTGATGGGTCTTTAAAAGGGCTTCAATGACTTCGCTGAGATCGGCCAGTTCGCTTAGGAGATCTTCAGGGTTGGCTTGGGCGGCTTCTTGGGCTTCTTCGATGAGTTTGTCTCGTAGGGCTTGTTGATAGTGTTCGCGATCGAGGTATTCGATTTCACAGGTTTTACCGGCTTTTTTGATGATTTCGGGGATGCGATCGCGGACTAATTTATAGGGGAAATTGGTCATATTTTTTGTGTTTTTAGTGTTTAAGTCAGGACTATCCGTAAACAATAAAATAGGATAAGCTGCCGATTCCTAAGCCCAGTATGGCCGTCACAAAAATTAAGAGCAAGGACTGTAGTGCTGTCAATCCCATGATGGTGGCATCTAGTCGGTAGAGTAATCCAGCCGAGATTAATAGCACTAAATGAGAAAAAATAGAGATTTCGGTTAAAAAGATTACCGCCAGAAAGGCAGCCGTCATGGCGGTAACAAAACCACGAAAACTAGAGTTTAACCAGCGGGTACAGATGTTACGAATAACAGACCAAGGTGAGGCGAGGGCTTCGGCTAAGGCAATGGTCATAATGAAGATCAAAAGCCAAAGGCTCCAGGAGGCTTGGTCTTCAAGGAGAATCCAACCCAGGTTAATATAGACCAGCAGGAAGATACTAAATGAGAGCCAAGAGCGGGTTTTAACGGTTGAGAGCAGGTGTAACGGACCCATATGGCACTAAACAGGTAAGACTTAAAACATTAACCACACAGAATCTCAAAGATTAGCAAATTGGGGCAATTAGAGGTTGGTGGAAATGGCTTGAACGGGACAGGTGGCGATGCACTGTTCGCAGACGATACAGCGCGATCGCGTAAAGTGTAGTTCAAAGGTCTCAGGATGCAGGGATAGGGCCTGGGTGGGACAAACCCCCGTACAGAGGCCACAGTCAACGCAAGCGGTTTCATCGATTTCGATTTCGCCACTGGCGATGGACACGGCGATATCCTGGGCACGCATCCATTCGATGGCTTCGTGGATTTCGTCAATGTCTCCTAATAGTTCTAGCACCAGTTTGCCAATTTGGTTGGGGGCGACTTGGGCGCGAATAATGTTGGAGGCGATGTTAAAATCTTTGGCCAGTCGGTAGGTGATGGGCATTTGTACGGATTGGCGGGGAAAGGTGAGGGTGACGCGCTTTTTCATGAAAACTAAATCTCTCAAGGGCGATCGCCCGGCTAGGGCTTTAAACTAGAGAAGGTGTTGTTGTATGGCTGTCAAACGAACTCATGGGCGAGAAACCATTGGATACAAATTTTGACTCTTCAGAGGCGACTCTAGCGGTGCGAATCCGCAATTTGGTTGTGGTTACGGTGGCCGCTGTTCTCAGTGTCTTGATTGTTTTGGCACTTCAGACTCAGGGAACGACGGCCTCTTTGTCTAGCTTAGCGGACAGGTCGGTTCCCTTGGAGGTGGCTTTGGGAAATGAGCAACCGACGTTTGTGGAATTTTACGCCGATTGGTGTACCAGTTGTCAGGCGATGGCGGGGGATATGGCGGCGTTGCGGGAAGACTATGGCGATCGCGTCAATTTTGTCATGCTCAACGTCGACAATAGCAAATGGCTACCGGAAATGAGCCAATATGAGGTCGATGGTATCCCCCATTTTGTCTTCTTAGATGAGACGGGAGAGGCGATCGCCCAAACCATTGGCGAACAGCCACGGCAGATTGTAGCGGCGAATCTGGAGGCCCTGTTAGCCGGCACGCCACTGCCCTATAATCGCCAAGCTGGCCGGACTTCTGAGGTGACGACGGCCCCCAATTTGGGCGCTCAGGGGGATGATCCCCGTCGGCATGGGGCGCAAGTCCAAGAGGGGGTTAACTGACCCTGGGCCGGGATTACTCGCCGCTTGTTGTGGCTGGGCGAAACTGCTCGCCCACGACTTTGGCGAGGGTATCTCGGGGTAAGAGACGGGGAAGGCTGGTGATGATGTGGTTAGCCCAGCCTCCGACTACGGCACTGCCATGATCGCGTTTCATGGCCTGGAGGGATTCGGCCACCACTGCGGTGACATTGGCCATGGCGGGGGCGGAACTGGATGAGTCGGATTGGGGAAATCCGGCGGTTTGGTTGAACTGAGTTTCGGTTGGCCCGGGACAAATGGCCATCACCTGAACTCCAAAGGCTTGATTTTCTGCCCAGAGTGCCTCACTGAAGCTGAGAACGAAGGCTTTGCTGGCGGCGTAGAGGGCGAGATAGGGGATGGGTTGGAACCCGGCAATGGAGCCGATGTTGAGGATGGTTCCTGAGTGGCGCGATCGCATCGGTTGTAAGAACTGATGGGTTAAATCGGCCAAGGCGATGATGTTGAGTTGCATCAGGGCCAGGAGTTTGCTGCGATCGCCTTCGGCAAAGTCTCCGTAGTCTCCAAACCCGGCATTGTTGATGAGGAGATCAATCTGGAGTTGGCGATCGCTCGTCTGTTGATATAACTGACTCGGGGCATTCGGTTCGGTTAAATCCAGGGGGATCACCTCCACCTCAATGTCATGATTCTGGCGCAGTTGGGTGGCCAGGCTCTCTAGGGCTGACTGCGATCGCGCGGTGAGGACTAAATCATAGCCCTTGGGGGCAAGTTGGCGGGCAAATTCGGCGCCAATTCCTGATGAGGCGCCGGTAATTAAGGCTCTCGGCATGGGGGTGCGATGGTTTTGAGGTAGGCTTATTGGGTTTGGGCGAGTTTACGGGCTTTGATGGCCTGTAGTTGCGATCGCAGTTGCTCTAAGGCGTCGGGGCGATCGGCTTCGGCGTAACATTGACTGGCTTTGAGCAGATTCTCAACGGCCTTGTCGTCTTGACGTAGGTTGGCAAAGGCCAATCCTCGGTTGTGATAGGCTTCGGCATGGCTCGGGTGCGATCGCAACTCTCTCTCAAAGGCGGCGATCGCTTGAGCATACTCCCCCTCACTAAAGGCCTGACAGCCAGCGTTGAATGCTTCTCCCAGACTCTCCTGAGCCGGAACCGGCGTCACAAATAAGACGGCCCGGCTACCACTGCCAGCATAAGCCCAAACCATCACTCCCATACCGGCGATCGCCACAGCCAGAAGTAGGAAAAATCCCAAAAATTGCTGAATTTCCACGCTGAATTTCCACAGAGACTCCCAAGTTTGGGGTCACTTCAGAGCGACCCATGTATGCTTAATTTATCTTAACAAACTTGGGTCCCGCCCCAACTCCCCCGAAATTCCCCCCAGAAATTCCCCCCAGAAATTCCCCCCAGAAAAATGGCCCAGAAAAAACGGGCTAACCCGTTCAGTTCAGGTTAGCCCGCAAGATTGGGAACGCGCAACGATTTTACTTTTGAACCATCAGTTTGACGTTCGCGTTTTGCAGACCCGGACGGCGGACTTCAGCCAGAGTCTTGTTAACCGCGTACTTCTGATTGATGGAGTTGATCAGTTCCGTCTGATTGTGTTTCTTAGCAACACCCCAGAGGTCAGCAATGAGGTCAAAGGAGCCGTCGCCATTGCGAGACCAGCCCAAATCGTATTCGCCTTCGAGAACCGCCACCAGGTCGGCGCGAACACGTTGACCGTTGTAACCACGCACATCAGCTTCGGTTTTAACATTGATTCCGAGATCACGCAGAGAAGATTTTAAAACTTCTGCATCGGTGATTTTGGTGCGCAGGGTGCTAAAGTGAGACATGAGTAGTTTCCTCCGTGTGGAACTTGGTTTAGAACAACGTGGTTGGTTTAGATAAATGACACTTGCGTGTCGTCTGAACAGCTAACCGGTTGGGTTAGCCTCTCCCCCCCGAAAGGTGAGTTCGGGGGGAAAGCCTTTTACTACGACTCCATGCGCTGATAATCAGCCATGGCGGACGCAGCCGGACGCGCTCGCTGTCTTGCCCAATCTCGTAGCGCAGTGACCTGTTCGGTCATGGTTTTGGACAGCGGGAGCGTGGATTTGACGGCGGCGATAATGTCGAGCTGGGTGAACTCGCGATCTTGGGCAAAGGCCTCATACATCGCGGCGATGGTTGCTTGCTCGATTTCTGCCCCCGAAAATCCTTCGGAAACTTTTGCCAGTTGATCCAGATCGAAGCGGCTGATATCGGTGCGTCGCTTCAGTAAATGGATGCGGTAAATTTCTTGTCGTTCTTCTTTGGTGGGTAAATCCACAAAGAAGATTTCATCGAAACGCCCTTTGCGGAGAAACTCCCCAGGGAGGCGTTCAACCCGGTTGGCTGTCGCCATGACGAAGACGGGAGAGGTTTTCTCCTGCATCCAAGTCAGGAAGGAGCCAAAGATGCGGCTAGAGGTTCCGCCATCGGAGTCCCCGGAACCGGCTCCCCCGGCGAAGGCTTTATCCAATTCATCAATGAAGAGGATAGCCGGCGAGATGGACTCGGCTGTTTTCAGCGCATTGCGGAGGTTCGCTTCGGAACGTCCCACCATGGAGCCGTCATACACCCGTCCGAGATCCAAGCGCAGTAGGGGGAGTCCCCAGAGACGAGCGGTGGTTTTGGCAATCATGGATTTACCACAACCGGGAACCCCGAGGATGAGCATCCCTTTCGGCTGAGGTAGGCCGTACTCCCGAGCTTTTTCGGTAAAGGCATCGGAGCGCTGATGAAGCCAACGTTTAAGTTCCTCAAGACCCCCCACTGAGTCAATGGTTTCATCCTCGTCGATGTATTCTAGGATGCCATTGCGCCGAATCAGTTGTTTTTTCTCCGAGAGAACAATGTCAACTTCGCTTTCCGTCAGACGGTTGGCGGTGACTTGAGCCTTGCGATAGACCTTCTCAGCTTCGTCCTTGGTGAGTCCTAGGGCGGCTTTGAGCAGCTTTTCGCGAGCTTCGGTGCTGATGCGCTTGTTCCGAGAGTCGGCCAACTGTCGAGAGAGGACTCGGTTGAGTTCTTTGAGATCGGGAAGGGGAAAGTCTAAGACGACGACTTCCTTTTCCAACTCAACCGGCACGGTCTGAAGTGGCGACATGAGGATAATGGTTTTATCGGTGCCTCGGAAGTAGGCGATCGCATCTCGAATGGCCCGAGTCACATTGGGATTTTCGAGAAAGGGATGCAAATCTTTGAAGATATAAATCCCTGGCTCTTTATGGCGGATGACCCAATCTAACGCGGCTTCGGGAGATAAGGTGTTGTGAGGATTGGCCCCACCGGATTGACTGTAATCAATCAACCCTTTGGTCGATGTCCAGGTAAAGACCCGACGCTGTGGTTTAACCGACTGTGCAATCACCTCGATCGCCTGTTCAGATCGCTCCTCTTCAAAGGTCACGAGGTATATTAAAGGGTATTGAGCTTGGATGAGAATGTTTAGCTCTTCTTTCATAACCATCGACCAATGTGAACGGAGCAAATAGGGATTAACAGACTCAAGGTGAAATGCTCACCTCAGGGAGTTTGGCGTGATTTTAACAGGTCACTAAATCTTCTTCAGATTCTGAGGACTGCTCCAGGCCAGCGTTGACCTGTTCTACTAAATCACCTTCGAGGACTTCAGAACTTTGCCCGACGGCTACCAGTTCCCCATCTCGGACGACCGTCTGTGTTTCACAGCTCGGACAACTATAGACTTGATGGGCATGGCCCGATACAGCGTCTAAGCTATCAACCACTTCAGGATGTTCGAGAAAAAATACGAGTGCCTTTTGAGCTAGGGCTGACATGGGTTCCCCGTCAACCGCCGCTCTAATTTTGAGTTGGCGGTGCAGTTCGGACGATAGATATAAGGTTACTTTCTGTTTGTCTTGCATTTGATTTCGGGTTGTTCGACCCAGGTATGTTCAACACTCTAAAGGGGATTTCCGGGACTGTCAAGACGTATTGCTGGTTTGACGGCATAACTGTAACATTCCGTTACAAAGCCAGGGTCAATCCTGGGACGGGTGTCAGGGGCAAACCTCGCTGAGGCAGGGATTGGGCCAGGGTTTCAACCTAGGGAAGCGTTGGCCATGGGTTCGAGGTAATCTAGGAAGAGGTCACCTAACTTCTGCCAGGGGTCTCCTGGCGATGCAACTACACCCTTATCGATGTGATGTATTCCCAACTCTCCTTAGCTTTTCTGACTCCGGCGGACTTTTTGCAAACGACCCTTTGGTCGTTAGGGTTCACGGGCCTGTTTGCGGTTTTAGCTCTACTGGCCTTTATCTTGCAATGGGGCATTCGCTTTCGACTGGTGGGCATCACCGGCTTTATGGCTGTGCTAACCGTGGGATTGTTCTCTCTGAGTCTGTTTCCCATTACCACAACCGTTGTTCCCGGCTCTGTTCCTTATAATGTCGTCTATGACAACGGTGCCGGACAGGTGGTGATTAAACTTCCCAATGACATCAACGAAAGCCAACTTGAGGCCACGCTGCGTCAATCCGCCATTAACCAGTTCTCACCGGGGCGCATGGGGCAAAACCTCTTAATTCGTGGTCGTGTGCTTCTGCATCCAGAAGAGGGGGTGACGGAGCCACTCTACGTCGGTCAGGTGCGGCGATCGCAGTCCGATGGCGATGAAAATGACTTCCAAATTGAGGTGAATCAATCGGCCCTGGCGCGACTCCCCCAAGCCTCTGAGAGTTAATGGCCCAGAAAAAAAGGAGACTCCCTCAACTGGGGAATCTCCTTTTTTGTCTTTGACTAAGTTAGGGTTAGCTCAGGTAGAAGCATCAACCGGCTTAACGGACGACTTCGCGGCTGGCTTCCATGTCAATGGGTTTCATGAAATAGAGTTTCACGAATTGCAGACCATTGTTAGCCAACAGAGGCAGTTTCTTGAAGAACTTAACCACACCTGGCCCGTTGGAGTTGTCAATCTCCCGTAGCTTCTCGTTGTTGGCCACACAGCGATCGAGGCGACCGTAGAACTGAGGATTATTCACATCGAGTTTAATCGGGAAGACCCGAGCGGCGGTTTCGTTGGTCTTCTCAATCACTTCGATGTCATACTCACGCGCATCGAGGCCAATGGTTTTATAGAACCCAGACCGTTGGATGTCATTGAGGTACATGGTGGCGAAGACCGACAGCAGGAAGAAACGACTCCAGAGACGGGCCTTCCAATCATTGAGATATTGGGGTTGAGCGCGCATGATGGCATCAAAGAAGTCACCATGGCGGTTCTCATCCTGACACCAGTTCTCGAAGAAGCGGAAAATCGGATAAATCCGGTCTTCGGGGTGCTGTTCGAGATGGCGATAGATGGTGATGTAGCGCCAGTAGCCGATTTTCTCGGAGAGATAGGTGGCGTAGAAGATGAACTTGGGCTTAAAGAAGGTGTATTTCTTGCTCTTGGTGAGGAAGCCGAGGTCTAACTGTAAGTTGAAGTCAGACATCGCTTTGTTGAGGAAGCCAGCATGACGGGCTTCATCGCGCGACATCAAGTTAAAGCACTCGGCTAAAACGGGGCTGCGATCCTTAAGCCGCCGTCCCAGTTCCTTATAGAGTAGGAATCCAGAAAACTCAGCCGTGCAGGAGCGTTCTAGGAACTCAACGAATAGCCGGCGTTCCTCTCCTGTGATTTTGTCCCAAGACTGGTTGAATTCCTCGTCCCGAACAAAATGATGTCGGTTGTAGTCAACTCGGAACTCTTCGAGGATGGCTTGTAGTTCATCTTCGTTGACGGAGATGTCCATTTGGGCCATCTCTTCAAAATCAGTGGTGTAAAACCGAGGGGTGAGAATGGTGTCTTTGGCGGGGGCTTTGACGCCAGGACGAATCTCATCGGCGACGGGTCGTTGAACGGAATCTACCATAGGATTTTTCTACTCGTTTCCTATCACTGCGATCGGGGGCTTGTTTTAGATTTAGACCGTGACGAACGGAGTTTGAGTCCGCCAGGGGTCGGCGAATGCTAAAGGTTTGCCGAAATTGCGCCGAAATTACTATTGGTTTTCAGTGTACCAATGTTGGGAGAGGGAGACGGCGGGAATTTCGTTAAAAGTTATAACAATCTGCAACATTCCGTTACAAAACCGAAATGCGGCCAATTTGTCACAATGGGAGTTGAGCGGGAGTTGAGCGGGAGTTGAGGGCGATCGCCCGCTGTCTAACCTCAATCATCTGACATCGATAGACAGTCTCTTGGCTCACCACTTCCCCTTGACGCTTCCCCTTGACGTTTCCCCTTGACACTTCCCCTTGACGTTTTCTGTATCAGCACCAGCAATGACGTTTTGCCTCAACCCCGACTGTCCTCAGCCCCAGAACAGTAACACGGCTTCGATCTGTGCGACCTGTGGTTCTCCGCTCTTGGTGGGGGAGCGTTACCGTCCACTGCGGGCGATCGCCGTGGGTGGATTTGGCCGCACCTTTCTCGGGGTTGATGAATATAAGCCCTCGAAACCCCCCTGTGTCATCAAACAATTTAGCCCACGGGAACAGGGAAGTCAGAACCGCGATCGCGCGGCGCAACTGTTTCAGCAAGAAGCCACACGGCTCGATGAACTCGGCAGCCATCCCCAAATCCCGGATCTCTTGGCCCATTTCCAATGGAACCAACGCCAATACCTGATTCAAGAATTTATCAACGGCTGCAACCTTGAAGAAGAACTGCAAAACGCCGGTTGCTTGAGCGATCGCGAAATCCTCGCCCTTCTCAAAGACATCCTACCGGTGCTTCAGTTTGTCCATGATCACAAAGTCATCCACCGAGACATCAAACCAGCCAATCTGATTCGTAGTCAGAACGGACGGCTATACCTCGTCGATTTTGGCGCTTCCAAACTCGCTACCGCTGCCAGTTTAGCCCTGACCGGAACTAGCATTGGTTCAGCCGGCTATGCCGCCCCAGAACAGGCGATGGGCAAAGCCACCTTTGCCAGTGATATCTATAGTCTGGGGGTCACCTGCATTCATCTGTTAACCAACATTGCCCCCTTTGACCTGTATGACAGTAACGATGGCAAACTACGTTGGCAGGATTACCTCGATCAGGGACGCAGGGTTGACCCCCATTTGCTGAAGGTCTTAGACAAAATGGTCGAAACCGCCACAGGCCGACGTTACCGTTCCCCGGCGGCGATTCTCTCGGACTTAGAGAATCCGCGTCCGAGCTATGTGCCAAAATCTCAGGGGAGTTCAGTCAGTCCGGTTTCACTGACAACCGACTCTCCCGGGCCAGGCTATTCCCTGTTTGACTCGTCCAATTTGGCTCCGACTTCAGCCAAGACGGAAGAAACCCCCGAATATCAAGCTCGCGTTCGCACCAGCTATTTTTTGTGGTTAATTGCCTTTTTTGTCGGCTCTACGGTTCGTCCCCTAAAGGGCCTACACCGGTTTTATAACGGCAAAATCTTCACAGGATTTCTCTGGATGGTTCCAGGGGTTGGGGAAATTGGCGGCTTAATTGATTTATTTCTAATTCCAGGGATGGCCCAGGAGCAAGAGGAGAAAATTCGGGCCAAATTAGGGGTATCTGATTCAGGAGTGCCGCTAACACCCCAAACTTCAATTAGTCGGGTTTTACCGAAGGCGACTCAGGATGAACAGGTGATGAAGCTGCTGGAGGTGGCCCAACGCCAGGGGGGACAACTGACGGTTACACAAGCGGTGATGGCGACCGGGTTGTCCTTTGAGCGGGCCGAGAAGCTCTTGATGGACTTGGCGAAAACGGGATATGTGGATGTGGGCAATGATGAGACCACGGGAGCGGTGGTCTATCGGTTTCGGGAGTTGTAAGGGGAGGCTCGTGGACTATTGACGCCCGATGGGGGCGATCGCCGCCGCCCAGCCTTGAGCGCCTGCATGGGGGGCAATTTGAGCCTTGAGATGGCTCAGTCCGGGATGAATGAGGCCTTTGTTGTTGGGGATAATGATGGGGCGATCGACGGCTTGCAGCATCTCTAAATCATTGGGACTATTGCCCAGTCCGACGGTGGTCAACGGGCCGGAGTGCTGATACTGCTGAATGAGCCAGCGAACGGCTTGGCCTTTGCCGGCCTGTTGGCCAATGAGATGGGAGAAGCGATCGCCGACGACAACCCGAACCCCCAACTCAGCCGCCGCCGCCTCAATCTCTTGCGGGGAGAGGCCTCGCGGGGTCACGAAGGGTTCGCTAAACTCACGAGTTTGCGCCTGCCCCGCCGCCTCAGGAGACAAGCCCGTGATGGCGGTGAGATCGGCAACGGTCAAATCGCCAAATCCTTGTAACTCCACCCCAAGCCGTTGACTCAGTTGTGCTAAGGCTGAACGAGCCTCCCGATAGAGTCCCCCCAATCGCTTGAGTTGATACCCTTGCCAGGATTCGGTCTCTTTTAGTTCAAAGCGGCGATCGTCTGGGTGAATAAAGACGCCACTGCCGTTTTCGACGATGAAGGGTGATTTGAATTGCAACTGCTGAAGTAGAGATTCCACTTCAATCCGGGTTTTACTGGTGACGGGGATGATGGGAATGTTCTGTTGTTTTAGGAGGACGAGGGTGGGGATGGCTTCGTCAAAGCGGTAATCATGGCTATTGAGGAGGGTTCCATCGAGATCAGTGAAAACAACGACAGTCATCAGGAGTTTGGTTGATTGTGGATTGGGGTTAGCCGCCGCTGACGGGAGGAATTAAAACCACTTCATCGCCGTCTTGTAGAAGCGTCTGTGGACTAACAAACTCTAGGTTAATGCCAAAGCGGGTTAGATCGCGCCAATTCTGAAGCTGGGGATGTTCGGCAAGGCAGCGATCTAAGACGCAGGAGACGGGACTGTTGGCGGGAAATTGCCAGGTGAGTTGGTCAACTTGATAGGCCTCTTGATAGGCGGCGAAAAGTTTAACAACAATGGTGATTGGCTCAGTCATGGTCTGGGGGGGGTGCGAGTTGGGGGAGGACAGACTATAATTTTGATTATTGTACTTAAATGTAAGACCGGAAGGGAGTTGTATGGGTCGTGGAGGCAAACGGGCTGGCGCAGGTCGTCCCCCAGGAACGGGAAAATATGGGGAACCGACGACAGCGATGCGCCTACCGATCAGTCTAGCTGAGCAACTTCGGGAGGTTTTGGCTACCTGGGATCGCTCACGATTCGAGGCTATTGTGCCACATCTGCAACGATTGCGGCAGAGGGGGGAGAACTGGCCCCGTTTACCGCTCTATTCTCATGGGGTGGCGGCGGGGGTCCCGAGTGCAGTCACCGATGAGATTGAGCAAAATTTGGATCTTCATGAGTATTTAACGGCTCACCCGGAGGCGAGTTTTTGTGTCCGGGCGATGGGGGATTCGATGATTGGGGCGGGGATTGAGGCGGAGGATTTGCTGCTGGTGGATACGGTTCCTGAACCCGAGGATGGGGATATTGTGATTGTGGTGGTGAATGGGGAATTGACGGTGAAACGACTCCGCTGTGAGGGCGATCGCCTAGCTCTCGTTCCCGAAAACCCAGAGTATCCGATTCTCTGGCTCACGGAGGCGATCGAGTTTTATCTTTTGGGGCGAGTCACCCATGTGATTCACGCTCTCTGATAGGGCGCTGAGGTTGGAGGCTGAGGGCCGCGGGTTGGGGCCTCGCCGTCACTCTAGGCAAAAAAAACTTAGGCTTCGGGGGATCTGATACGACAATTCCTTTACCTACCCCGCGAGAAGGCTCACGTTGTAATCTTTCGATTCAACGTCCGTTGAGATGAATCGCGGCAACCACTGTAGTATAATCGGGAAATACTTCAAGGTAAGTAGGCAGCGTAAAAACTTTGCCATTAAGATGGCATCGTGCGTCAGCCAGTCTAACGACTGGGTCGCCTATGAAGACTTGAAGGTGCAGGACCGGGTAAGGAATCACAATCTTCAGTCAATAAGTAAGTACCGTAGGGCATACGGAAACTCACGCCTCCGGAGATATCGACCTCTGCCTTGGTGGGGAGACTCCTCAAGGTAAGCCGAGTCGTAGAAAGAGGAAACCTCATCAGTGATGGTGGGAATTCCACGCTATATTCTTTGAATTAGCGTGGGAGGATGTCAAAATGTCTTAATAGAAGTTTGAAAAGCCCTAACGAATTGTAAGGAGTAGGCATGGTTAGCCTCGATCGCGTCGCAGACATTATCCGAACGGAACTCGGTGAAGCCGAAGTGCAGGTTCGGGACCTCACGGGTGGCGGAGATCACCTCGAAGCCGTCGTGGTTTCCCCAAAATTTGCTGGCCTATCCTTGGTCAAACAGCATCAACTGGTTTACGGTGCGTTGCGTGGTGAATTGGCTTCAGAAGCCATCCACGCCCTAGCGCTGAAAACCTACACTCCAGAAAAGTGGGCGGCCGCTGGCCAAGTTGGCTAAGGTATAAACGGCCCCTTTTTCACCAGTCCTCTGAACTCCATTTACACGAAACTCACATTATTGAATTGCCATGACCCCAGATGTTAAGCAACGAATCGACGACCTGTTGAAACAGCATAAAGTGCTGGTTTTCATGAAGGGAAATAAACTGATGCCCCAGTGCGGCTTCTCGAATAACGTCGTGCAAATGCTCAATAGCCTTGGTGTTCCCTATCAAACGGTTGATGTTTTAGAGGATTTTGACATTCGCCAAGGGATTAAGGAGTATTCTAACTGGCCGACGATTCCTCAACTCTATATTGATGGGGAGTTCGTTGGCGGGTCGGATATTGCGATCGAACTCTATCAAAATGGTGAGCTTCAGCAGATGGTACAGGTTGCTTTAGCCTCCTAATCATCTTGATTGGCTCTGCCGATTTAGCCCTCCTAATTTTTTGGGGGGCTTTTTTCGTTTTGTCAAGGAGTTAAGGGCTATTTTTTGTTAAGATTTGTGTTACAATTGGCGAAGAACTCAATAAATTTCTAAAAATTATGAATTTTTCCAGCCTAGCCAATTTACCGAGTTACACGATTGTTGTGATTAGTTGTATCTTTGCGGTTCTCTGCGGGATTGTTTTTAAAGATATTTTGGAATATCAGTTTGCTCTATGGAAGTCGAAGGGCAATCCTTCAGAAATTCACTATAAAACGCCAAATTTAAAGCTGGCTTATCTGTTCACTTGTCTGTTTGCCACGATTTGCGTTTGTACGAGTTTATCGACCTTTGAAGTTCCGCCCCTGTTTGCCTATCCCCTAGGTGCAATTGTTGTCATTCCCACAGCACTTCTGGTTTGGGTGCAATTAGATTCGATGCTGTCTTTGGCGGCTCGGGATGGGATTGAGTCGATTCGGATTGATGTGGAGATGAGCGATCGCGAGGCGTTTCAGGCGAATAAGGATAGTTAGTTGAGGCAGTTGCCGAGAAATTGGGAACCCTCCACTTGGTTTTGCCCGCGCTCTATCATCTATCATATCAATGATGAGCGGATGAGCGCCGGGTTGTTCCGACTGGCACTGAACCATCAGTTCCACCTCAGCAAGCCCCTTGCCTTCCCATTTTCAGGGAGTGTCAAAAACAAACCCTATGAGTAACTCGATTACGGCTAAAGTCATCGAAACGAATGAGTCGCGATCGTTTATTCCTGGATACGCCAGGATTCGGGAGCTTGATAGCCCCGACTCTTTAGAGCGGGGTGGAAAAGCGACTCGGGGACTTTAGTCCCCTTGCCATCATCTGAAATTCAAGGTTCCGCACGGTTCGTTTTAAATGGCTTCTTATTTATCAGGAACACAGCCAAGTCAGTTTACCTTACCTCGAGCTAACACAGTTGTTCTATGAGATCAGCTAAATGGTCAACTGAGGCTTGCGCTTGACGTCCTTCTGCAGAAATGGTAATTACAGTACCTTTTACCAACCCAAGAGCTTGCAGTTTAAAAAGACTCTTTGCTCTTGCACTCTTTCCATTAGCGGTTACGACAATTTCAGCGTCAAATGACTTTGCTTCCTTAACAAACTGTGCTGCTGGACGAGTTTCTAAATCTGCTTTAATTTCTATCTCTTTTTGATACATCTTGAACCTCCTGTTAATTGGGTCTTCCGAGTTTAGGGTGAAAGAAAAAATAAGCCAACGAAACTTCAGGGATTTTAGCGATCAAAATCCTGTTTTTTTTATTATACTACACATTCTATGCCTTAAACCCCGAAGACCCTATTAATTTAAGGATTCGCACGGTTTTTGTAGACGGATTCTTATTCCGCAGGAACACAGCCGCCGCACTTCTTACGCATTCACAGCCCGTCTGCTTCGGAAAAATATAACTACCATTTTGATCGAACGTCAAGGCTGCATTAGGATTAATTTAATACTTCCCAGCACAAGCATTCCCAAATCATGCAACCTCCTCCCAAGAAGCTGCCCGATCGCCTGCGCGACGCGATCCGAGTCAAACACTACTCCTACCGTACCGAACAAACTTACGTTATGGGAGTACCAGAGGTTGAACACTTTTCGGCTCGTTCAGCTCCTGCAAGCCCTTGTAGAGACTGGCATTCTCCGCCGCAAGCGTCAGATCGTCGATCGCCTCCGCATAGCTGCTTGACGATCGCCGCCTCCGAGGAATTGTCAGCCGCGTCGTCGTCGAGATTCGGCATCGAGCCGATCGCACTATCCATCCAAAGTAGGATGCGCTGTTTTTAAAACCGTCCTATTTTTGAAAAGATAGTCTAGCCTGAGTCTCGATCGCGTTCAAAACCCAGACTAAAATCGAGCTATTTTAAACTGAAAAACCCGGCTTCCCGTTGAGAACGAGACGCTCAAACCAGAACACACCGTTTAGAGACCGGGTTTCTGCATCAGCCTAATATATCCCGATTCTGAAGACCGAAATCGTAAGCTAATCCCCCTCAATTGTCCCAACTCATTGCAAGGAGACTTCACCGTGAACACGCGCAAACTTGGTAAATCTGACGTGCAAATGACCCCCGTTTTGCTGGGAACCTGGCAGGCGGGCAAAGCCATGTGGACGGGAATCGACGACGAGGAGATGGTGCGGACGATTCGCGCCGCCTACGATGCGGGCATCACCAGCATCGACACCGCCGAACAGTACGGCGACGGACATTCCGAACAGATCGTGGCGCGGGCGCTGGCTGACGTGCGCGATAAGGTGGTGTACGCCGACAAAGTCTTTGCCAACCATCTTAAGTACGACCAGGTACTCGAAGCCTGCGAGCGATCGCTGCGGAACCTGCAAACCGACTACATCGACCTCTACCAAATTCACTGGCCCTCCGGCTGTTGGGGCAGCGACGTGGTTCCCCTTGAAGAAACCATGTCGGCGCTGACGAAGCTGAAGGCAGACGGTAAGATTCGGGCGATCGGCGTGTCTAACTTTTCCGCCGCGCAACTGGCAGAAGCGTCGCAGTACGGACGCATCGATAGCCTGCAACCGCCCTATTCCCTGTTCTGGCGCGAGATCGAGGACGGGGTAATGCCTTACTGCGTCGAACACAACATCGCAATTTTGGCCTACTCGTCCCTGGCGCAAGGGTTGCTGACGGGTAAGTTCGGACGCGATCACCAGTTCGAGGAGGGCGACCACCGCGCGAAAAACAAGCTGTTTGCCGATCGCAACAACTACGATCGCGTGCAAACCGCCCTCGACAAACTCCGTCCCGTCGCCGAACGCAACCACTGCACCCTGGCACAACTGGCGATCGCCTGGTTGGTGAAACAGCCGGAGTCGTTTGCGATCGTCGGGGCGCGCAGCCCGGAACAGGCGCAGGACAACGCCAAAGCCGCCGAACTCGACCTCTCCTCCAACGACCTTGCCGAGATCGATCGCATCGGTCGCATCGTCACCGATCCCCTCGACTACGGCAATAACGTCCTCTGGGAGTTTGCCGGGGTGTAGTTGGCTGAGAAATCTCCATCGTTCCTAGTTTCCGGAAGAATTCTAGGATTTGAAAGTCGCCTCTTGACGTTTTATCGTTTTTGTGGTAATGGGTTTCGCCATGGCTTCCCGGTTCTTTTTGCTGTTCAGCTTAGGGGAGGCGGAGCCTCCCCCAGAGCGTGTCACGGCTTCAGCCATGACACGAGAGGGGGAGAGTGGGAAGTGCAATTGTAGGGGCGAACGGCGGTTCGCCCTCTTCGCTGTCGTATGTTTGTGCTGTTAAACTGCACCCACTAATTCCGCTTCCGACGGGGGAGTTTCGGCATCCGCTTCTCCCAACACTTCACAGGAATTGCCCGGACTTTCAATCAGTTTCACCTTATATAAACTTGCTCCCAAATCGCGAATCGGTTGCGTCAAAATATCGCGAATATGTAGGACAAAATTCTCAGTAGTGGGGACGGTTTTCTCAAAATAGGGAATGTCATAATTCAGGAAGGTATGGTCGAAGGGTTCGGCCACCAAATCCTCGATTAGTTGATTTAATGCCCCCAAATCAACTAGCATTCCCGTGCGTTGATCCATTTCTCCCTTCACCGTCACTTCTAAATTGTAGTTGTGACCATGACCATGGGGATAAGCACATTTGCCATAAATCGCATCATTTTCATCGTCGCTGGCATCAGGAATGGCCAGGCGATGGGCGGCACTAAAATGAGTGCAAGTGGTTAAATGAGCTTCCCAGCCGTTGCCAAAGTAATCGGCCCATAAATCAGGATGTTCCGAAAGCTGAATTTTGACGAGGGGGAGATGGGGCTGGAGTCGTTGCCAAATGACCCGCGCCACATTTTCAGTGGTGGGTAAAGTCTCCTTAAATTCGGGCCAAACTTCGTTCAAAAAGGAAAAGTCAAGCTGACTGGTGACTTCCCGTTTAATATCATGTTTGATGTTCGATAAGTTCAGCACCATGCCATACTCATCGAGTTCTCCGGCCATTGATACATAGAGAACATAGTTGTGTCCGTGGCCGTGGGTATTGGCGCAAGCCCCGAACTGGCGGCGATTCTCGGCTTCGCTCAGTTCCGGGAGCCAGTAGCGGTGACCGGCGGAAAATTGGGCGCGACGGTTGATAATACAGTCCATAAATCTTCGCTGGGCGACTCAGTGAATGGTTGCGTTGGCGCTATTCTTAAACTTTTGTAAAGCTGTCCTTAATTGTAGCGAAGATCTCAGCCAAATCGACGTGAGAGGGGCAAAAAATCCCCAAGGGACCGATCGCCCCAGTCGAAGGGTTCCCCGGCAAACGGTACACTGAAAGGAGCTTAAGCGATCCTTTAACCCAATCGGAGAAGTAAGAATGACTGTTTCTACTGTAGCGTCTTCGTCCTTGGCTGAGAGCGCCCATCGAACCCGTCAGGCGGCGCAACAGTTAGGATATCTCAGCCGTGATGCCAAAAATGCAGCCATTGCGGCTGTGGCAGATTCCCTGAACCTGGCCGCTGGGGAGATTTTAGAAGCCAACGCCGCTGACTGCGAAGCGGCCCAACAGGAGGGCCTGGCGAAGCCTCTCTACGATCGCCTCAAACTGAGTGAAAGCAAACTGCAAGGGGCCATCGCCGGGGTGCGGGATGTGGGCAAACTCCCCGATCCCGTCGGTGTCGCCCAACTCCACCGAGAACTCGATGATGGACTGGTTCTCAAACGCATCACCTGTCCCCTAGGGGTCTTAGGGGTGATTTTCGAGGCCCGCCCCGATGCGGCGATTCAAATCGCCAGCCTAGCCCTGAAATCCGGGAATGGTGTCATTTTCAAAGGGGGTAAAGAAGCCAGTCGCTCCTGTCAGGCGATCGTTGCGGCCATTCATCGCGGCTTAGAGTATGTGGGACTCCCCAGCGATGCCATTCAACTGCTGACCACTCGCGAGGAAATCCTGGAACTGTTGCAACTCGATTCCATGGTGGATTTAATTATCCCTCGGGGTTCCAACGCCTTTGTCCGGTTTGTGCAAGAAAACACCCGAATCCCCGTATTAGGCCATGCCGATGGGATTTGTCATATCTTCATCGACCAAAGTGCCGTCCTCGATAAAGCCATCCCCATTGTGGTCGATGCCAAAACCCAATATCCCGCCGCCTGTAACGCCGTCGAAACCCTGTTAATTCATCAGGGGGTCGCCAAAGCCTTTTTGCCACCGCTGGCTGAGGCCTTGCAGGAAAAAGGCGTGACCCTGCGGGGGGATGCGATCGCCCAATCAATCGTCGAGATGGAGGCCGCAACAGAAGACGACTGGCAAACCGAGTATAGCGATTTAGTGTTAGCAATTCGGGTGGTGGATTCCCCGGCTGAGGCGATCGCCCACATTAACACCTATGGCTCCCGTCATACCGAAGCCATTATCAGCGAAGCCCCCCAGGCCGTGGATAGCTTTTTCGCCCAAGTGGATGCAGCGGGAGTTTTCCATAACTGTTCGACTCGATTTGCCGATGGCTTCCGCTACGGTTTCGGGGCGGAAGTGGGCATTAGTACCCAAAAACTCCCTCCTCGCGGGCCAGTGGGGTTAGAAGGCCTCGTCACCTACAAATATCAAGTGGTGGGGAATGGTCATATTGCTGCCACCTATAGCGGTGAGGATGCTAAACCCTTTCGCCACCGCAATCTGTAGGGGCGGAGTTCGGGCAGTTAAGGGAGGACTTGTGGCCCTCAAACAAGAGGCCGATCCCATGGCGATCGCGCTGCCGCAAGACGTTAACACAGGAGTATTGATCGTGCAGTTGAGCTGCATAAGGACATGAAACGAGTTTTAAACCTGTGGCAATGGAGTCGTTCCCCATCGGGGCGATGGTGGTGTGGGTTCGTGTTATCGTGCCTACTCGCCGTCAGTTTAGGGACTATCCGTCAAAGTCCAACCCTGGCTCAAGATCCAGGGGGGCCGAGCTTCCCGCGCCTTAGCCCCCGCCGTGAGAATTTGTGTCCTCCCTCGGCTTTGTCACGGGTGCGATCGCATACCGTGGCCCCAGGAGAAACCCTAGAGGCGATCGCCGACGAGTATGATCTGTTTCCCACCACCCTCATGGGGATGAATCCCCAGGTGCGAAATGGCATGGTTCGGCCAGGAATGCAGCTGCGCATCCCCCCCTACGATGGCATTGAAGTCAATGTTAGCCCCGACGATCTCTGGAGCGATTTAGCCCAAGAGTATAACGTGCGAGCCGATGTTCTCTTTGAAGCCAATAACTGCAATCCGCCCACCGATGTCGCCTTTATCCCCGGTGCCAACTGGTATCCCCATCGAGATACCCCCGATGCGACTCCAACGGAGGACGATCCCTCAGCCAGTTCCGTGTTGGCTGAATATCCCTTGCCGACTGTGGTGGAGCCACTGTTAAGCTACGGTTGGGTGCTGCCCCCTGGGGCCTCGTCGGCTGTCTTCCATAGTGGCTGGGACTTACCGGCAACAGCCGGAACCCAAGTCCGGGCCAGTGAGGATGGCATTGTCGCTTTTGCCGGCGTTCAACAGCCCTATGGTAATCTCGTGGTGATTAACCATAGCCGGGGTCGCCAAACCCGCTATGCTCATCTGGCGAGGCTGGATGTGGAACAGGGAGAATTTGTCGATGCGGGACAAACCCTGGGAACCGTGGGGAACACGGGAACGCCCGATGTGGCTGAAACCCATCTGCATTTTGAAGTTCGTAATAACTCAGAACTGGGGTGGGTAGCCCAAAACCCCGACACGTATCTCTAATCGTCCCAGGAATCCGATTTGGGGGAATTTTCGGGGAGAATTGAGCCCGAGTGCTGCCGAGACTCAGATCAAGATGTAGTGTAGAGAAGGGTGGGTTTAGCAACCCGGCTCGTGGTCTTGTCCCCAGTCTGGCTCCCGTCCCGTCCCCCCCTTAGACCTTCACGGAATTGGCGAATGGCTGTTTACGCGCCTAGCACTGTTCTCGCTTGGAATATCGCTGCGATCGAAGCAAAATCCGGTCATGCGAGCGAGATCTCTCCAGCACATCTGTTGCTGGGACTTTGTAAACTCTGCGATCTGGATTTAGAACGGTTTTGTCCCCGACAAATTCGCGATAACCCGATGCAGAAGCGCGATTTCCGCAGTGATATCCAAGTGTTGCAACAATGGTTTGATACTTGGGGACTCGATCGCAGCAATTTTCGCCGTCGCCTGCGATCGCAAATCTCATCGGCCAGCCCGTTACCAGTCCATCAGGGGATTATGCACCGGGATGCCCATGCGCGGCAAGTCTTTGCCCGAGCCGAGGAACTCTCGGCCCTACAATCCCTCGATGAAGCGGTGGTGCGTCCCTATCACCTCCTCCAGTCCCTCTGTGAACTCAGTAATACGCCCTGGGATGATCTGCTCTCGGAAATGAGCGCCTGTGGTGTGGATACTCCCTTCGGCGATGGGGCGGAATGGGCCTTAGATGCGTTGCCGGCGGACCCTCATTTAATCCTCGATGGCGACCCACTGTATCAGGATTTGGAAAAACCGGCTACGCCACTTCTCGACTGTTTTGGTCGAGATTTGTCGGAGTTGGCTCGTAAATGTCAACTCGATCCGGTGGTGGGCCGACAAACGGAGATTCTAGCCCTGGCCAGTATTTTGATGCAGAAGCGCAAACGCAATGCGATTCTCGTCGGAGATCCCGGTGTGGGGAAAACCTGCATTGTCGAGGGTTTAACGCAATGGCTGTCCAGTTCTTCGGGGCCACCGGAAGCCCTGCGACAAAAACGAGTGGTGGAAGTGTCGATGGCGTCGCTGTTGGCGGGTTCTAAATATCGCGGCGAGTTTGAGGAGCGGATTCAGGCCCTGATTCGCGAAGCGAGTGCGGCGGCGGATACGATTGTCTTTATTGATGAAATCCATACGGTGTTGGGAGCTGGGGGAACGGGGGCCAGTGATGCGGCTAATATCCTTAAGCCGGCCCTAGCCCGGGGGGAAATCCACTGTATTGGGGCGACGACGGTTCGGGAATATCGCCAGACCATTGAGAAGGATGGAGCCTTGGAACGGCGTTTTCAGGTGGTTTGGGTGTCGGAACCGACGGCTGAGGAGACTCAGGCGATTTTACAGGGGTTGCGATCGCAGTTTGAGCGTCACCATGACCTGAAAATTCACGATAGTGCTTTGACGGCGGCGGTGGAGTTGACGGGCCGCTATGTGAGTGATGCCCGTTTCCCGGATAAAGCGATTGATGTGATCGATCGCGCCTGTGCTGAGGCCCGCTTGGATTCCGGGGGGATTTTGGCTCAGAAAGGGGTACCTCTGTCGGGGCCACGTTCGGTGAGTCGCAGTGATATTGCGCGGGTGGTGGCCCATCAATGTCGTTTACCTCTGCAACAGATTTCTGAGGATGAGCGATCGCGCCTGTTGCGACTCGAAAGCGCCCTGCAAAAACAGGTGATGGGCCAAGATGAGGCGATCGCCGCAGTAGCCGACGCCATTCGGACCGCTCGGGCCGGCTTAAAAGCACCTCAGAAGCCTGTGGGAGCGTTTTTATTTGTGGGACAGACGGGAACCGGCAAAACCCAGTTAGCGCAAGCGTTGGCGGAATTTCTCTTTGACAGTCCCCAAAAACTGATTCGGGTGGATATGTCTGAATATATGGAGCCGAGTTCCACCTCCCGCTTAATTGGCGCACCGCCGGGATACATTGGTCATGAAGGGGAGGGCCAGTTAACCGGGGCCATTCGCACCCATCCCCACAGTGTAGTGCTGTTCGATGAAATTGAGAAAGCTCATCCCCAGGTGTTGGATTTATTCCTACAAATTTTGGATGAGGGACGGCTCACCGATAGCCACGGACATCAGGTGTCCTTCCGAGAGACGATTATTATCATGACCTCCAATTTGGGAGCGAGTGTGAGTTCTCAGGGGACGTTAGGGTTTGGTTTAGAGTCTGGAGAGTCTGGGGAGTTTGAGGCGGGCGATCGTCAACGCTATCGTGAGGGCATCTTCAAGAGTTTACGCCAAGCTCTGCGGCCCGAACTCCTCAACCGTATCGGGCAAATTGTCTATTTCGATCCTCTCTCAGTGGACACGTTACGGCAAATTGTGGAGAAAGTAATTGAGCAAGTCCACCAACGGTTACAACGGCAACATCTACGGCTGAAACTGACGGAAACGGCCTATGAGTTACTGATGGAACAGGGCTACAATGCCGAGTTAGGCGCTCGGGAGATTGAGCGCACCGTAGAACGGCTATTGGTGCGTCCTCTGAGTCGAGCGATTCTCAGCGGTCAATTTTCGCCCCATTCGCTGATTTGTGCCGATGCACGGGAGAATGAGTTGCATTTTGAGGCCATTCCCCTGCGGCGGCGGAAACGGATTAAAACGGCGTTGAAGGGTGAGTAGAGGCGAGTTCTCAGAATTAGCCCCTGACAACCTCAGCATCGTCGCGACTGTTGTCCATCTCAACCGAACCGCAGCCCTGTGGGTTGTTGTTGATAAATTCAACGAATAGGCTCTCAATCACCTCCACAATCCGACGAACGGCTTCTGGTTCAATCGGAGGGGTTTTGAGGCCATGACTGAACTGATGACGTCGGGGAAGCAGGCTGTGCAAGTCCTGGTAGTCTTGGCGAGATAAGACTCCTTCAAACACCATAATTTTAATCAGATAGGCGCAATCCTGATGTTTGAGCCGAATCTCCTCTTGCTCAGCGATGAGTCTAAGGGTGGCTTCGAGTATAGCCCAACTGTAGAGCCAGGCGGGTTCTGGGTTTTGCTCAATTAAAGGTTTTAAGGTCTTGAGTCGGGCTAAAATCTCGTCCTTTTGCCAACTGGAGTCGCTGTCTTGAGGTTTAGGTGGCTCGGCTAAGACCAGTAAATCTAATCTCCAGTTGTCATGTTGTTCTATCTCTTGGGTGAGTTGGGCCAGTTGAGGGGAGCCAAGTTCGTTACGGGAGGTCACTTTAAGGATCACGAGTTCACGACCTCGACGCAGGAGGAGATCAGGAGCATGGGTGGTAACGAACTCGGGAGTCAACCCAAAGGCATCCTGGAGAGATTCAGAGGCTGAAACGGTTTCATATCCTTGATTGCGATAGTCTTGTTCCAAGTCGAGCAGTTCTGTATCTCGCTTCTGGTTGGTTAAAGAGTCCATAATTCTAATACCTCTTGCTTGGGACATTCACTAATCAAGATATATAAAAATTCCTGATTGTTAGATAATCCTTTTTCCAACACTGACGATGAATTGGTGATTCTAAACGTTTTATCCAGTCGTCTTTTACAAATGAGAATATCCGTAATTTGGACATCGTCATCATAAACCAGTCCAATTAAGGCATCTTGAATTGGCTTAACGATGTTATCAATATCCAAGTCATGATCTTGATAAAAATAAATGACTTGCAGCCCCAATAAACCCGTCAAGGGAGGAGAAGCGTCTGGCCACGCTGTCTCAGCTTCCTGACGAACCTGCTGTTTCCATACTTTCAGTCGTTGTCGTCGCCGAGTTTGCTGAGACACAGGGGGACCATCGACTGTAAACTCGAATGTTCTCAATTCAATCGCTTTGCGTAATCGACATCCCCTCTGAGTCTAGCGACTTAGAGGGGGTGTTGCCAAAACCAATAACGGCCTAGAACGCTGGGCCGATGGAGAAATAGGCCCGGAAGTCACCGCGATCGTTGACCCCAGCCGTGACCCGTAAGGTGTCGACAACGGGGACATTTAGGTCCAAGAAGTGGAAACCAACACTAAATCCGAAACCGTCTCCGGGTTCGTTACGTACTTCAGACGGACGACCGATGACATCAGAGGCGGTGTCGAAATCCGAGACATATTGAACCCCTAGACTACCGCGTAATTCCTCAAAAAAACCGCCGGGGGTAACGGCGATGGGGAAGCGGTATTCTAACCGGGCCTGAATGAAGCTGCTCGCGGTTCCGACGTCACCTTGGCCATAGCCTCGGGCGGAGTTAAATCCCCCGAGGTTAAAGGCTTCGTAACCGGGAACATCTCCGAGAATGGTTCCCCCTTGCAGTCCTAAAATTAGGGTGCGGGGTCCCTCGGCAAATCCGAAGAGGTTGACGGGGAGATATTGGACATAACCAGCACTGAGACGGTTGAAGTCAAGGGTGCTGTTTCCAGTGGGAATCGATTGTTCAGTTCCCAATTGAAAGACGTTACCCGATAGGGGAAAGCCATACTCGTCGCGACTGGCGTTGTCTTGTAGGGCAAAGAGACTCAGCAGTACGATGTCATCTTTACCATCGTCGCTGGCGGAGAGTTGATTGCCTTCTTCATCGAGGGGAAAGAGGTCGTCGTCGAAGGCTCGGTTTTGGATGCGGATTTTCTCGTAGCTGAGTCCGGGCATTAGCACGGTGGTGCGGCTGACGGGGACGACGACTTGGCTCTCAAAGCCAATCCGGTTCACCCAGGGTTCATGTTCGTCACCAATGGGTAGGAAGACTTCGCGGACATCCTCGTCATCGTCGTCGCTGAGAAAGGCGTTGTCGCGGGTATTGTTGAAGTTGGCTGAGAGGCGGTAGCCGACTCGCCGGCCGTCTCCATTTTCATCGCCACTGAAGGCGGCTTGGGTATAGGTGACATCGGCCCCGGCGAGAAACTCTCCTCCTTCGCCGGTAAAGACGATGGAACGTCCTTCTTCGTCACGGTAGCCGAGACGTAATCCGGCGAAGATCCCTTCGGCACTTTCGATGCCAAAGTCACCACCGAGGAAAAAGCCGGAACGGAGGCGTTCTAGGATTTCGGGGGAATAGACTTCTGGCCGTTGTCTGGGAATGGGGCCGAGAATGGGGATGAAGCGCGTGGGACTTTCGGTTTCAAAGTTGAAGCCTTGGGCCAGTTGGGGGGCTTCATGTCCCGAGGTTGGGTTTAATGATGACGTGGGCAGATTGGACGCTGATGAGACCGTCGAGGCGATCGCCGGCTGGGTGCAGGCGATCGCACCGAGGGCAATTCCCCAATGAATTGGGAATTTCGACGGATTGAGTTGCATGGGCATACAGTCACTCCCCTAACCAGGTTCTAATGGATTGTCTGAGGCGTTTCCAGGAAATACCATCAGGTTACACCCAAGATACTACCGACTCTTGGGGATGGCTAGGTGAATCTGGGAGCAAACTGTAGCAATTTGAGATATTGGGGGGCCTGACTAGGCACTTTGCAGCAGGGCCGCTGGATTGGGAATTGAGGCAATCAGTTGCCGGGTATACTCGCGTTCTGGCTCACGATAAACTCGGTCAGCGGCCCCGATTTCTTCGATTTTGCCTTGGTTCATGACCATGATGCGATCGCTCATAAACTTCACGACACTCAGGTCATGGGAGATAAAGATATAGGTCAAGCCAAACTCATCTTGCAATTGGCGCAAAAGATTTAAAACTTGAGCCTGTACGGAGACATCGAGGGCTGAGACGGATTCGTCACAGATGACAAATTTGGGATTGAGGGCCAAGGCCCGGGCAATACAGATCCGTTGCCGCTGGCCGCCAGAAAACTCGTGGGGATAGCGTTTGAGACAGTCGGCGCTGAGTCCCACCCGTTCGAGAAGCCAAATGCAGCGTTCTCGTCGTTGGCGAGGGGTGCCACCGACGTTGTGAATTTTCAGGGGTTCGGCGATCGCCGCCCCAACACTCATGCGAGGATTGAGGGAACTGAAGGGATCTTGAAAAATCGCTTGGATGTTACGGCGCAGGCCTTGCAGTTGTTTACCTTTGAGATGGGTAATCTCTTGACCTTCAAAGAACATCCGGCCACTGGTGGGTTCAATCAACTGTAATAAGGTTCGAGCCAGGGTGGTTTTTCCGCAACCGGACTCTCCCACGAGACCGAGGGTTTCTCCGGGATAGACATGAAAGGAAATGCCGTTGACGGCCATGGCGTAGCGTTGGGTTTGGCCAAAGAGACCGCCGCGCACGGGATACCCCACTTGCAGGTTCTCAACTTGCAGTAAGGGAGGTTGCCGTTGTAGATGGGCCAGGCGTTGGGCCATCTCTAGGTCAGAGATGCGGTTTTCAGGATTGGTCAGTAAGGTTAGGGGCGAGGACTGGATGACATTTGTGTCGGAATCATCAGTTTGGGAGGCTTCTTCGGTCGCTGGAGGGTCGCTCTGAGAGTCTTTAGGAGGAGGACTATCTCGCTCTGCGACCTGGGGTTGCTCGTTGTTGACGGAGGGCGGTGAGGTCTGGGCTTGGGCCGTCATGAAGTCGGCAATGGTGGGGAGACAGCGCAATCGTAGTTCTGTTTGGGGGCGACAGGCCAGAAGTCCCTGGGTGTAAGGATGTTGTGGGCGGGAGAAAATGTCGCTGAGGCTACCGGTTTCGACGATTTTACCCTGATACATGACGGCCACATGATCGGCGATTTCGGCAATGACGCCGAGATCATGGGTGATGAAAATCATGGACATCTGATGGCGCGATCGCAGCTCCCGCAACAGTTGCAAAATGGTCGCCTGGACTGTCACATCAAGGGCGGTGGTGGGTTCATCGGCCATCAGGAGGGCGGGGTCACAGGCGATCGCCATGGCAATGGTCACCCGTTGCAGTTGTCCCCCAGAGAATTGATGGGGATAGCGGTTGAGGAGGGTCTGTTTGCGCCGTTCGACCTCTTGCAAGACCTCTCGCCGTCCTGGAGCGGCCTGGACGCCTCCGAGAGCCGCTAAGGCCTCGTCCTGAAGCTGCTCTTCGGGGGGGAGTAACTTCACTTCTTGCAGCCGGGCGATCGCCTGTTGTTGAGCCTCGGCTTTGGAGATTTTACGATGTAGGCGAATGGCCTCAACCAACTGAAACCCGATACTATAGACCGGGTTTAGGGCGGTCATTGGTTCCTGAAAGATGGTGGCGATGCGCCCGCCCCGATAGCGTCGTAGCTGTTTCGGGGGGAGATTTAAAAGGTTGACGCGATCGCCGACGACTGGGTCCCTAAACCAAATTTCCCCTCCTGCTATCTTACCCGGAGGACTCGGCACCAATCCCATCACTGCCAGAGACGTGACGGATTTCCCTGATCCCGACTCCCCAACAATGCCCAAGGTTTGACCCCGAGGAACCTGAAAACTGACATCATCGACAGCATGAACCAGGCGTTCATTGGTTTGGAATTGAACCTGGAGATTGCGAACCTCCAGAATCGTCTGCTCAGGGGAAGGGTCTGCGTGCATAGAGACTCAAGGATAATTAGGAGGGGAATCAACTGTTCATCAGTCAATGGGACCGGTTCTTTAATTAAGGGCCAATTCTCAACCTAGAACTGTTCACGACTGACTGGTGACCAGATATTGCTCGCCATCGACGACGCGAGCCGATTCGATGCGATCGCCCCGGCCGAGTTTTTCGAGAACCTCAGCTCCCTCAACCACATAGCCAAAAGCCGCATAGCGACCATCGAGCAAGTTCAACCCCGCCGGCGTTAACTCCGGTTCAAACAGGAAAAAGAAGAACTGAGAGGAGCCACTGTTGGCATCGAGATCCCGATGAGCCATCCCCAGAGTCCCAAAGGCCGAAAACGGCAGCACCGGCTGTTCACGATAGAGGCCAATTTCTTCGAGGGTGAAGCCATAAATCGGCTCATTCTCACTGCGAACCCGAATTTCTAGGGGAATGGTGCGATACTCACCCGTCTCCGGGTCCACAAACCCATCCTCAGGTCCCGGCGGATCTCCCGCTTGTAAGACATAATTGGCTTCAGCCCGGACAAAGTCGATGCCATCATAGAAACCTCGTTGCACCAAATCCACAAAGTTTCCGGCCGTGATGGGGGCATTGTAGCCATCGACGACCATGGTTAAGTCTCCTTGACTGGTGGTCATTTCCACCGTGGCGCGTCCCTTGAGTTGGGGTAAATCGGCATATTCTTCGGGAATCTCAAAGGGGAACTCACCCACCATGAGCGATTGCAACTCGCCCAAGGTGTTGAGAATCTTGCGGCGAACAATCCAAGCCTCTTCTCGGTCTTTCGTTTCGGCAACGGCTTCTAAGTCACGAATTTGCTCATCAAGGCGTTGCAAATACTCCTGTCCCGTCTCCCGTTGCGAGGGAACCACCGTCTCTAGGATTTCATCGCGGCGATAGGCCAGCGTTGACTTTGCTCCGCGCACATCGCGACTCACAGCGGACCAGCGTTTACGAGCGCGAAGCTGTCGCCCAATGTCCTCAATTTGTTCTTGAATCCGTCGCACCGAGTCGTTCTCGATGGGGAGAGCATATTGTAGCAGGGCCTTTGGATCAGTCACCGCATCCCCTTGGGGCATCCGGCTTTGGCGATAGTTCTGGCGGTCTCCCCCCGCGTCGTCGCCATCCCACCAGGCGGCACTGAGTCCCAGGGAGAGGGGAAGCAGTAGGGTGACGAGGAGTGCGAGTTTCAGCCAGCGTTTCAGTACAGTCATACGTATGGATTAAGTGACGGCTTTTATAAGAAAATTGATGATTGAAAAGAAGTTCGGCCAGCCCCAGGAGGCAGCCGTAACGCCAAGGGTCATTATAGCTCAGGGGATCAACCGGGGAGAGGCATCTGGTACGGAAATCTCGATCTTCGCCCGCACCTCAGTCAACCGTTGCCGCTGTCCTGGCGAGTCGCATCATCCGCCCCCCTACTCATCCTCGTCTGCTAGAGGCTCATCAAGAGAGACATCGACATCCCCGAGTAAGGATTGAACTCGGCTTAAGAGATTCGTGCTAACCGGTTCTAAACACTGAGGATTTTTGGCAATATCCCGGGCTAGAAACTCTAAAAAAGCTCCTAAAATCGGATCGTTATTGTCGTTTTGAGCTACCGAAACTAAAACCCTGTCCATCCGACTCAATGCTGTACTGAATTTTATCTTCTTTGGTTAACCCAAGAAATTGGGGTGTTCTGGATGGACACCCCGTTTCTGAACTTGACCAACTCAACGAGGACAACCCATTAGAAGTCGCCGCGAGTTTGTAACGCCGTGGTCAGTTTCTCGATTACCTCAGGAATCTCCAAAGCTCCCAACTCCCCAGAGGCGCGAGTGCGGACACTGAGAGAGTTGGACTCTTGTTCTTTCGCCCCGACAATACACATAACAGGGATTTTCCCTTTTTCAGCATTGCGAATCTGTTTCCCCAAGCGTTCGTTACTGGTGTCGGCTTTAGCACGAACGCCAACGGCCAGCATTTGTGCTTCTACGTCTTTGGCGAAGGGTAAAAACTCCTCGCTGACGGGCAACAGACGCACCTGTTCGGGGGCTAACCAGAGGGGGAAGTCTCCGGCGTACTCTTCGATTAAAATCCCGATGAGACGCTCTAAGGAACCAAAAGGAGCGCGGTGAATCATCACCGGACGCTGACGAGAGCCATCCTCGGCTACATATTCGAGTTCAAAGCGTTCGGGGAGGTTATAGTCCACCTGCACGGTTCCCAACTGCCATTCTCGTTCCAGGGCATCTTGGAAGATAAAGTCGAGTTTGGGACCGTAGAAGGCGGCTTCTCCGGGGGCTTCAAAGTAGCTCATTCCCCGAGATTCCATGGCTTGGCGGATGGCGTTCTCGGCTTTGTCCCAAGCGGCGTCGGACCCGATATATTTGTCGGAGTCGGCGTCGCGGGTGCTGAGGCGGGATTTGAAGTTGGTTAAACGGAGGCTTTGGAAGACGGTTAAAATCAAGTCCACCACGCTGAGAAATTCGGCTTCGAGTTGGTCGGGGGTGACGAACAGGTGAGAGTCATCTTGGGTAAAGCCACGCACCCGTGTTAGTCCGCCGAGTTCCCCGGACTGTTCGTAACGATAGACGGTGCCAAATTCGGCGTAACGGATGGGGAGGTCTCGATAGGAGCGCAATTCGTTTTTGTAGAGTTGCACGTGGAAGGGACAGTTCATGGGTTTGAGGACAAATCCCCGCTCATCTTCAATGGTGGAGTCCTCGTCGGACATCATGGGGAACATATCGTCTTTGTAGTTCTGCCAATGGCCCGAGGTTTTGAAGAGGTCCACACGAGCGATATGGGGGGTGACGACGTCCTGGTAGCCCCGTTTTTGTTGTTCTTGTTTGAGGAAGTCTTGCAGGGTTGACCGCAGCAGGGTTCCTTTGGGGGTCCACATGGGTAAGCCGGGACCCACGACATCGTTGAGAACGAACAGGCCCAGTTCTTTGCCGAGTTTGCGGTGATCTCGTTTGAGGGCTTCTTGTTTGCGCCGTTTGTATTCTTGCAGTTGTTCGGGGGTTTCCCAGGCGGTTCCGTAAATCCGTTGCAGTTGGGGGTTGTTGGCATCCCCACGCCAGTAGGCCCCGGCGATGCTTTCGAGGTCGATGGCTTTGGGGTGCAGGTCGCCGGTGGTTTCGACGTGGGGACCGGCACAGAGATCCCACCATTGGTCGCCGAGGTGATAGACGGTGATGGGTTCTTCTTTGATGTCGGCGAGGATTTCGAGTTTGTAGGGTTCTTGGATGTCCTCGATGCGCTTTTGGGCTTCGTCTCGGCTGACGACTTCTCGGGTGACGGGGAGTTTCTGTTTGATAATCTTCACCATCTCTTTTTTGATGGCTTTGAGATCTTTTTCGGTGAAGGGTTCGGGGCGATCGAAGTCGTAGTAGAAGCCATACTCTGTCCAGGGGCCGATGGTCACTTGGGTTCCGGGGAACAACCGTTGTACGGCCATCGCCATGACGTGGGAGGCGGTGTGGCGAATCCGTTTGATGGAGTCCGACTCGCTGGTACGAGGAAGGCGAATCGGCTGTTCGGCGTGTTCGCTGACAGGAGACTGGGAAACGACCATGGACGAGTATGTAAGTAGGGGTTAGAGAACTCTTTGATCCTAACGCAAATCTGACCCGGGATTGGGGCGAGTTGGCTGAGACTCGATTCGGGATGGGGATGGGGTCATGACTCCGCCGCAAACTCTGTTAGGGACTGAGTTCGGGACTGAGTTAGTCTGCCTGGGGCCAAACTGGCTATGATTTGGGCAGATAGTCCATTGGAGTGCCATGGTTATGAATCCTAATCCTGATCCGAACAGCAATCTCTCGCCTGAGGAGCGCGATCGCCTTCACGGTGAGGAAGACCGGGTGGAGATCTCTCAACTCTCTTTGATCATCTCCCGCATTATTCGCATTATTTCTTATTTGGTGAGCGCGTTATTGGTGTTGCTATTTTTACGGTTTCTACTCCGCTTAAGTGGAGCGAATCCTGAGAATATGTTTGCTAGTTTTATTTATGATTTGTCGGAGCCATTTTTTGCGCCTTTTGATAATCTATTTATGAACCCCACGGATTTAGTGGGAACCAATGTGTTGGATGTTAATGTGTTGGTGGCAATGGGGGCTTATGCGTTACTCGGTTGGCTTGTGATTCGCTTGATTTACTCGTTTTTTGCTCCTCAGTAACGAGATGGATTGGGGTTGCACTTCAGTGTTTTTTTAGGGTAAAATAGTAGTTTTATTAATGGTTTAATTGATGGCATCTACGTCAGGAACCTCTGTGGTTTGAGCCTCAAAATAGGGCTTTTCATCTAAACTCGCGAGGTTGGCGATGAAGGATTGGGGAAACTGATTTAAACTGCGGTTATAGGCTTGCACGGCTTGGTTGTAGCGCATTCGTTCGACGGCGATACGGTTCTCGGTGCCGGCAATTTCATGGCTGAGGTTTTGGAAGGCTTGGGAGGTTTGTAATTCGGGATTACGGGCGATCGCCTCCTGAAATTGGCCGATGGCGGCTTCGACTTCGGCGATCGCCGCCTGTTGTTCCTCGATGCTGGCGGCTTGGAGATAGGCTTGGCGCGATCGCTCTAATTCCTCAATCAGCTCCTGTTCAGCGGTGGCTTGGCTTCGCGCAACTGTGACGAGGTTGGGGATGAGATCCGCTCGCCGTTGCAGTTGGTTTTCCACTTGCGCCCAGCGGGCCTCGACGTTTTGGGCGCGACTGGTTAAGCCGTTATAGGCAGCAATGCCCCAGAGTGAGAGGATTACGGCCACTCCAGCGGCAATCCATTGTACGGTTTTGCGCCGCTCTTGGGACTGTTGCTGTTGTTGCTGTTCCTGCTGTTTTTTGGCCTGAACATCTTGAAGGGCCTTTTCAATAAATTCCGGTGGAATCTGAACTTCGGCTCCCGCATCTTGCAGTTCCGCTAAGGAGTAGCTGTTCTGAGATTCGCTATAGTAACGGGAGGCAATTTCTAGGATTTCGGGTGCGAGTTCATCGGGTATTTTAGGGGTTTTTCTATCCATTTTTCCTTATTTTTCATTTTAGTATTGTTGCCTACTTAACGGTTTGGCTCTTGGCTGGAGATTGGTTTTATTTTAAAGCAAGATTATAACGTTTTTTGAACTTACGAAATGTTAAGCTACTGGGAAATAGCCTCCGATGGATGTCAAGTTCCAGATAGGGGTTAAAGTAACCCTGCTTTGAACTGTGGCATTGTTCCCATTGTTTCCCCCAGGATTCCTCGCGAGTTCACCGCCGGGACTACATTTTGGATGCCATCGATTTTCAGGAATGTCCCCATTGTCATGAACTGACCATGACTCGCAGCCAGACGATGGAAGACGAGGCGACGGAATCGGGGCCGGGGATGTGTCATGTGGGCTATACCTGTCAAGCCTGCGGCTATCAGGAGGAGCGAGAGGAACTGATGGCGGCTAAGGGAAAATTAAGTTATGACCGTATTGATTCCTCTCATCGTCCCGCTGCCGATTTAGATCGTCATACTGGGGTTGATGGCTGGGCCGGTGGCGGCTTCGGGAGTGGCGGCGGTAGCTTTGGCGGAGGAGCCAGTGGCGGCGGCGGTGCTGGCGGCAATTCTTAGCCCTGATGAAGATAAACCCGTTTGAGGTGAAGGCCATGTGGACATTAACAGATTTGTGGCAAGGGATTAAGCCACGGCGGCGGAGTCGTCATCGGCAACGGGTGAGGAGGCTCATCTGGGGGCTACTTCTCTCGGTGGCGGTGATTGGCTTTCCCTTGGTGAGTCAGGCCCTGACGGTGCAGGAGGTTCCCAATCCTCAAGAACAGTATGGCGGTTGGGTGACGGATAGGGCCAATGTTCTGAGTGAGGAGACGGAACAGGCACTGAATCAGAAAATTAGTGAGTTAGAAGCCCAAAACGGAACCGAAATCGCAGTGGTGACGGTTCGGGATACGTCATCTGAGGCTACTCCCAAAGCCTTTGCAACGCGACTGTTTAACCATTGGGGTGTGGGGAAGGCGGATGTGGATAATGGGGTGTTGTGGCTGCATTCTGTGGGCGATCGCCGTGTCGAAATTGAAACCGGCTATGGGATTGAAGGGATTTTACCGGATGCTCAAGTTGGCGGGATTATTGATGAGGTGATCATTCCCCAGTTTCGAGAGGATGATTTCGATGGGGGAACTCTAGCGGGGGTTGAGGCGTTGATAGCCGTTCTGTCGGAGGAGGAGTTCCAAGTTCCTGGAAATCGTCCTGGGAATCTGTCCAATTCTGTCTCGGATCGGTTGGCGGACATGGATAACCGGGGCGATTTTTGGCTCGCCGCTTTAGTCGGTTGGGGAGTCTCGGCGTTAGGCTATGGGACGATTCGCCAACGATTGCGTCGCCCGATTGAACTCGATCCTCGGGGGCGATCGCGGGTGATGGGACTTGGAGATTATACTCTCTATAAAGGCTTGTTAGTTGTCGCTGTGATCGCTGGGTTTACACTCTCGGTTGGGGTGTTAATTCCTCTGATCATCCTAGATGACAAGATCGCCTGGATTGTCATTGTGATGCTCTTAGGAATTGGTGTTGCTAAGGCGAACGTGGCCTTGAATCAATTTTACGAGGATTCGCAAGACGGTCAGTTTGACCTAGCGTGGGATGAGATCGATCTCGAACGTCTCAACCCCCTGGTGCAGTTAGTCATCATCGGGATTGCTCTGGTACTGGTCCTGGGCTTGATTGTTTTGTTGACCGCTCGATCCTCTACCCCCGGGGAACCAACAGTCGCCCCCCTTATCTTCTGTTCGAGTCTGGCTTCCTTCTCTGTGGCTTGGCTGGCCTATGATTTGGCGAAAACTTGGATACAAAAACAACTCACGATGGTTTGTCAAACCTGTCAGGGGAAACTTGTCCCGGTTGAAGACCATCGGGTTGATGAAAAACTCAATCACCCGCAAACCGTGGCAAAAGAGTTAGGAAGTACTCAATTTACGGGTTTGCGTTGTCCCAACTGTTGCCCGCAAGAGTCCCAGTTTCATCTACGAAGCTATCGTCTCAAGCCGAAGAAATTTGATGAATGTCCTGTTTATGAGGAGTTCACGGTTACTCATACGCTGGAAACTGTGGTTGAACCAACCCCTTACAAAACAGGATTGAAAGAAAAAACGTATCATTGTCAGGTCTGTGATTACTCGAAAAAAGAAGAGATTATCATTGCTCGACAGACTACTTCTACGGGAGGAGTTAGCGGTGGCGGGGGTGGTGGTTTTGACGGCGGCGGCGGTGGCGGCGGCGGTTTTGGCGGCGGTGATAGCGGCGGTGGCGGTGCTGGTGGTAGCTATTAGAGTTATGAACAATTGATAATTCATGATTGACAGTTGATGATTTATCGTTAAGAATAGGGTAGCCTCTATTGTGGCTTAAACGTCCTACCTTACATTTGTCCTATATAATCTGGCAACTGCTCTTAATGCTGAATATTCTAAGCTGGATTAACTGGGTTTGGACTGGTGGCGATCGCCCCGTCATGAAGTCTATATTAAGCCTCAACCAAAGCCTCAACTCAAGCATGACCCGTCGCATATTGCGTCGTCGAAGGTTCAGGAGGCCTGATAAACTCTGGAGGGCGATCGCAGCCGTTATTTTGGGCTTAAGCCTGGTGCTGGTTCCTCAACTGACTGCGGCGGAAGATTTTGGACTAGCCAGGGAGTCTGGTTTAGGAACATTCCAATTTCTCGATCATGAAGCGGAAATTAACCGGTTGCGTTGGTTTGACTTTGATGCGGTTTGGATTTTAGGGAGTATAGCCGCCGTTGGTTGGCTTATTTCTCTGTCGGTTTATTCGAGTACCCAGGATAAATTAAAGCAACCCACTCAAATCGCTCCTCGGGGAGAATCTCGTATCCAGGCTTCTGTTGATCATGGGCGTTATTTCCAGGTTTTCGCCAAAGCGGGAATTGTGGGATTTTTTCTGTCTTTGGGAGTATTTTTACCTCTAGTTCTCCTGAATGTAAATATAGCAGTGGTTGCGATCGCCATCAGTTTAGGACTCGGTATAATTCAGGCAATTCGTACCAGTATTAGCGTCGTTATTAGCGCCAAAGCAAAAAGTATTGAGCAACAGGGAGTCAGTCCATCTCAAGCACTCCTCAACGGCATATTTACATTAGTTGTTTACAGTATCATTCCGTTTATCTTTATCTGGCTCGTCTTATTTCCCTCCTTTTCTCTGATTAGAATGTGGGGAAATGGAATTAACCTCGTCTTGTTTTTTAGCGTCGTCGCCTCCTCCGTCAATGGTTGGTGGACAGCGGTTCTAGCCGAAAGCTGGATCGAAAAGAATCGGAATTTTATTTGTAACACTTGTGGTACTGAATTGGTGTCCGTTGCAGACTCTCGGCTTCATGACCGTCTCAACGAAGCGCAAAGGGTCGCTAAAGACTTATCGAGTACCCAATTTAAAGGCTGGAACTGTCCGAGTTGTACGGGTCATGGGTCTGACTTTCATTTGCAAAGCTGTGTGATCAATCCCTGGATGTTTGACAACTGTCCAAATTGCCAAGAATTTACCGTAACTAAGACATTATCGACATTAGGACCCTCTCTGAGTTCCAACAGGAAGATTCAGCAGACGACCTATAACTGTCAAATCTGTGGTTATTCTAAAGAAGAACATAGTATCAACTCATAAAGCCAGAGACGGTTAAGTGATACCATTTTTCAAAAATTGTGTTTAAATGCTGAATTTTTTGGGTTGGCTTGATGAGGTTTATGGAAATGGCTGCAAAGTTATCAGGCTTTTTATAAGGCTGAGACGGAATAGCCAGCGTCGCTTGTGGTGGGGAGGGTTCGGGAGAAATTATCAACCCCTGATAGTGATTTGCGGTGTTGTGTTGGGTTTAAGCCTGGTTCTTTTCCCTCGGCTGAGTTATGGATGGATGACGCCAGAGGGGGTTTCTCAGGAGTCGTTATCTCGGCGTTGGCTGGAGGACTCCACCGGGAGGATGAGTCAGAATTGGGAACAACAGGAGTTTGAACAACGGTGGCGGCTACAACGTTTTGAGTCTGAGAATCGTGAACAACGGATTGAAGAGATTGAAGAGATAATCGAGTCACCCAGAACTTTTACAGACAACGCTATAATCTTCAAGAATTTCTTGATGCTGTTACGCTCCGCTCAAGAGCCTGTTCAACTCAATTTGTTTGAGGTTGGGTTACTCGGTTGTGTGATTTTAGCATTTTGGGGAGTCGCTATTTCGGGGATAAAACATCTTATTCCTCAGCTACGGGGTCAGATTGAATTAGACCCAAATGGGCGATCGCAGGTTCCCGGACACCGCGATCGCGCTCTCTATCATTCAGCGGTTCTTAAACTGGGATTTTGTGCGTTCTCTCTCTCGATGGGACTCTTGACGGCAACAATTTTTATCGACCCTTATTATAATTTAGCCGGGATTATATGTCTAGGTATTTTGGCGATTCTTATCATCAAAGTTCTTATTGTTTGGGGTCAAACTCTTGCTAAATCGACGGGTCATTACTGGAGAATTGCTCTGAATCGAGAGGGATTTTATCGAACTCTCAGCTTAGCGGTATTCCCGATTCGCTTACTGGTGCGGGGAATTGCTTTGGTTGTTATCAGTTCGGTTGTTTTGGTAATCTTCATCAATTTTCTATTTCTCCTGTATATTTTGTGGGGAGAACATATGTTCCTAATGGCGGTTCTCTATGGTATAACCTCATTGGGAGTCATGTGGATTGTCTATGACATTACCCAATATTGGATTCAGTCGAAGATTCACTTTGTTTGTCAAACCTGTCAGGCGGACTTGTTACCTGTTGCAAAGGAGCAAGTCGAGGATGGATTAACTCAGCCGCAAACGGTCGCTCAACAACTTGGAAGTACCTCATTTCAAGGCTTGAATTGTCCCAATTGTACGCCCATTTTGTCTCACTTTCATTTAAGAGGTTATCGCTTAGTTAAAAACAAGTTTAAAGAATGTCCAAATTGTCAAGAGTTGACGGTAACTTGTAGCACTGAGGTTTTGGTTCATGTTAACCGTCGCAGTAGTGGACTTCAACAGATGACCTTCGAGTGTCAAGCCTGCGATTATTCCAAAAGTATTTCTGTTACTGTACCCTCAAAGTATTGGAAAGAGTATAGGGGAAATCATTGGCGATCGCCGTTTTGAATTAGGGGTTAATCCCTAGGTCTTATAATCCACCTCGAACGAGAAAGTACGCCCCCCAAACGGCACCTAACAAGACGACAATAATTGACCAAACAGGATGTCCATTGGGCGGAGTTTCTCCCTGAGAACACTGTATCTGATCCACGTCAATCCAAGGGCTAACCCCACGACGGAACCAACCCGTGACGACTACCTCCTGATCGCAGGCTTCCAGAGGGCGTAGTGGTTGCGGTAAAACCTCCCCCAGAGGACCGAAACGACTACAGATATGGAGAGGAATCTGCCAATCGTCGAGGTCTAACACGAGATCTTGACCGAGCCAGTTTTCGGTTCCTTTGCGTCCTCGCAATCGTCCTGAGAGTTTCACTGGGAAACTATCAATGGGCAAGGCTTGGGGGTTGGTGAGCCATTTGTGCCAGTCGGGTGAGTCATGGAAAAGCTGGGGTTTTAACTCGGGGAAAAAGGCGTTGAAGCGAAGGACTGTTCCTACGGCAAATCCACCCAGGGTTAGCCCCAATAAAAGCCACCAGCGATCGGTATACAGCCAGCCGACGTAGCGGAGTTTAAAGAGGCGATCGATCCAGCCAATGAGGGCCGGACCGAGGGCGAAGCCGATGCCGATCGCGGTGGCGAAAAAGGGCGCTCCTTGCAGGCGAAAGAGGCCGGGAGTGCGCAGATGGGGTTTGACTGGGGTGGCGTCGGCCCAGTTGAGGAGGGGGGAGACTTGCCAAAATTCGGCGCAACGCTGGAAACGATATAAACGCCGCCCGAGGAGGGGATGGGTTTGGTTGAGATTCAGCCAGGGAGCGTAGGGGCTTTTTAAGTGCCAGGAAAAGAGGGTTTCGGGGGGATAGTGGTGGAGTAATTGGCCTGAGATTTGGCCATCACGATCGCCGATGGGGGTTAGGGGTTCCCAACTTTCGTAGAGGCTGCCCGATTCGGGGTGCTGGCGTCGATGTTCGCCAATGGCTTGGGCCAGGGAGAGTAAGCCTCGGGTGAGGCCGTTGGGATGGCCGCTCAAGTCCAAGGCGAGGCGATCGCGATAACTGTGATGCAGGCGGGAGAGGGGAAGAATGGGATAGCGCCAGAGTTTGAAGAGGCCATAACTGAGGCTGGATAGGATGGCTGTCAGCCAAAAGCCGGTTTGATAAAGAATCACCAGTGCGGTTTGGGAGCTGTTTGAGGCGCGATCGCCCAGCCAATCTCCTAAACGACTACTCTGGAGATAGAGGGTATAGGGCAGTTGCAAGATAGCCCCGAAGCCGGACAGGGCCAGGAGGTTCCCATGGCGAATGTGGGCTAGTTCGGCGATGACTAACAGGGCAATTTCCTCGGAGTTGAGGCGGTTGAGGAGACCGCGACTGATGGCTAGGCGGCCATAACGGGGCAGGGTTCCATAGCTAAAGAGAATCGGCGCGTCGTCGGCAATGAGGCGCAATTGCGGGATGGCAATTTGATGGTTGCGGCAGAGTTGACGCAGGGCCTGTTTGGCTTCGGGGCTAAAGGTCCCGAGTTGAGTTAGGGAAAAGCTACGGCTGCCCCAATTGAGACGTAGTATCGCGTCTAAGAGCCAGGGGGAGATGGCGGTGCAGACGATCAAGAACAGGATAATCTGACCGTTGTAGTTATTGAAAAAGGCTTGAATGGGACGAAGGAGACCCGTTCTGATAAAAAGTTCATTGATTGCCGTTAGCAGCCCATGCAGGGGCAGGGAGATGCTGATAAAGACCAATATGGCGGTCACTACCTCTAGTCCTCGCAGTCGTCCGAGGGGAGGGGGTTTGAGCGATCGCCGCTCTTGGGGACGCTCTAGGGGCTTCTCTTGCCAGTCTTCGCTACTGGTTGTTTGGGGAGATGCTTCGGGAGATGCTTCGGGAGATGCTTCGGGAGATGCTTCGGGAGATGGTTGGGGTTTGTCCGGGTTGGGAGCGTCGGGGGTGGCGTTGTCTAGGAGGGTAAAGGCTAATTCGGGTTCTGTGGCTGGTTTTTGGGGAGGGCTGTAGACTTCCCGTTGGCTGGGGGTGGACGCTTCGGGGCTGGTGTCTAGGGGAATAAACCCCAAGGCTTCTGAGGGCGGTTCCGGGGAGTTGGGGCTGAGTTGTTGGAGTTTCTGGCTGGCCCAGGTTTGGACTTTGGGATGGGGATGTTGACATAGGTCTTGACAGAGGGCGATCGCCGTCTGGTCTTGGCCGGTTTTGCGATATAACGAGACTAAGGCTCGCTGGGCTTTGAACTGTTGGACGGCATGAGGACTGAGACGACAGACTTGCTCGAATGAGGCGATCGCCGCTTGAAACTGGCCCCGTTGCATTTGGGCCAGTCCTAATTGTAGGAGTTGTTTAGCTGAACGAGGGGGATGAGGAGGAATGGGAGGAGACATAGGCCACTGTCAGGAACCGCCAATCTCCTCTACGATAACGCTGCTCCTGAGCGGTTGGGCAAATTGCTCCCCTAGATGGCTTCCCTAGATGGCTCTAGTGGAACTTAAGATCCTCGCTGGATTTCTTGGAAGATTTCTTCTAGGATTTCTGTTGCGCCTTGGTTGCGCAGGATGTTGGCGAGTTGTTCTCCGAGTTGTTCGGCGTCGCTGGCTGGCCCCTGGATGCTGTCTTTGATCAGTTTTTGGCCGTCGAGACGGGCCACCATTCCGGTGAGGCTGAGTTGGTCGCCGTCAATACGGGTATTCACGCCGATGGGAACTTGACAGCCCCCTTCTAAACTGCGTAAGAAGGCCCGTTCGGCTAAGCAGCGTTGGCTGGTGGGGGTGTGGGCGATCGCTTGCAGGAGTTCGAGAATTTCCGGGTCGCCGTCGCGACATTCGATGCCTAAGGCCCCTTGGCCGACGGCGTGGAGGGAAACGTCGCTGGGGATGACTTGGTGGACGCGATCGCCCATTCCCAGGCGTTCTAGGCCAGCTACGGCGAGGATAATGGCGTCATATTGACCTTCATCGAGTTTAGCTAGGCGGGTGTTGAGGTTGCCGCGAATGTCTTTGAAGGTGAGGTGGGGGTAATGATGGCGCAATTGAGCCAGACGACGCAGGGAGGAGGTGCCAATGACTGAGCCTTCGGGGAGGGTGGCCAGTTGTTTGTCTTGATGTTTTTCATGCACCACCAACGCATCGGCGGGATCTTCTCGTTCGGTGATGCAGCCGAGAATGAGTCCGTCGGGAAGATTGGTGGGTAAGTCTTTGAGGGAATGCACCGCAAAGTCCGCATCGCCGCTGAGCATTCGCACTTCGAGTTCTTTGGTGAAGAGGCCTTTGTCGCCAATTTTCGCCAGAGCCACGTCGAGGATGTTGTCCCCTTGGGTACTCATGGTGTGAACGTCAAATTGGTGACTGGGGTGGGATTCTTGCAGGCGATCGCGTACCCAGTGGGTTTGCACGAGGGCGAGTTGGCTTTTACGGGAGGCGATGCGAATGGTGCGATCGGCGGCGGAAACGGTAGAAGTCATGGATTCGGTTATTAAGGGATTGTTCTTATACGCCCAATCTAGGATAGCGCAAGTTCTGGCTCAATCCCTGCTAGGACGATGGGAGGATTGGGGGGGATGGGAGGCTGGAAATCGCGTTACAGTGAACTCTGGGGGAACTCAGATGACCCCCAACGTTTGGTCCGGCTTCTCGATACCCCCACAACTACTATGGCAACGGTTCGACTCAATCAGATTACACGACGCTTTGATGCCACAAATGCGATTGAAGATATTAGTTTTACGGTTCCTGATGGCGAGTTTTGGGTGTTAGTGGGGGCCTCCGGTTGTGGGAAATCCACCATTCTCAGAACTATCGCTGGCTTGGAACAGGCGACGTCGGGGGATCTGTATATTGGCGATCGCCGGGCTAATGATATCCCAGCTCGCGATCGGGATGTGGCTATGGTGTTTCAGAATTATGCTCTCTATCCCCATATGACGGTGGCCGAGAATTTGTCTTTTGGCTTACGGATGCGGGGAGCGGACAAGAAGACGATTTGCGATCGCGTAACGCAGGTGGCGGAGATTTTGGAGATTGCGCATTTGTTGCAGCGTAAGCCGAAACAGCTTTCGGGAGGTCAGCAGCAACGGGTGGCCCTGGGCCGGGCCATTGCTCGTCAACCTCAGGTGTTTTTGTTGGATGAACCTCTGAGTAATTTGGATGCGCAATTACGGGATGAGATGCGATCGCAGTTGAAGGGGTTACATCAACAGTTGGGGATTACGACGATTTATGTGACTCATGATCAGACGGAAGCCATGACCTTGAGCGATCGCCTGGTGGTGTTACATGAGGGCAAGATTCAACAAATTGGTACGCCGTTACAGGTGTATAACCAACCTAATAATCAGGTGATTGCTACGTTTTTGGGCAGTCCACCGATGAATCTGTTAGTCGCGAGTTATAGCGGGTCGAGTCTCGATGTGAGTGGTTATGCGCTGCCGCTGGCTCCTCAACTGCGGCGATCGCTTGAACAGATGCCCAACTCAACGTCTCCGATTACCGTTAATCTGGGGATTCGTCCCGAGGCGATCGAACTCTCGTCTGAGCAACCGGGAAGTCTGCGGGTGCGAGTTAGTCTCACGGAACCTCTCGGACGGGAAACTCTGGTGCGGGGTGCGATCGTCTCTGAGGGAGCTGCGAGTCACAATGAGACTCTCAATCTCTTTGTCCCCGCCAACATTCAACCGCAGCCGGGGGAGGTGCTGTGGGTCCGCTTTCCCCCCGAGAGTCTCCTCTGTTTTAACCCCATCACCGAAGAACGTATCGCTGCTGAATGAGGCTCAGGGGCAGGAGACAGGCTGTTCACCATGGGACGGCGATCGCCTGAATAAGACTTGACATTGTAATAGTTTTATGCTAAGCGATAAACAAAGCCCAGGTAAACCTATGTTTGATTATGCAGCAGCTCGACGGCGTTTGCAGGCTCGACAAGAGGCTCGTCAGAAGCAACGGTTGAGTTTGTGGCAACAGGCGCAGGACGATGCTCAGCGGATTGTGCAGTTGACCCTTGACCACTATCAACCTCGGATGATAATTCAGTGGGGGTCGGTATTGCAGCCAGAGCATTTTTCCGAGGCCTCGGATATTGATTTGGCGGTGGCGGGGTTAGCGTTTCCCCAGTTTATGCGCTTGTTTGGAGAGGCGGAGGAGTTGACGCGCTTCTCGCTGGATTTGCTGCGCTGGGAGGAGATTGACCCGTCGTTCCAGAAGATCATTTTGGCCAAGGGTGAGGTGTTGTATGGTGAGAGATAACCTGTTGCTGTTGGTGGGGGAAATTCGTGAGAGTCAGTCGGTTCTCGAACGGCTGCAAGGGCTTTATGAGTCCTATGAGAGCCAGTTTGCTGACCCGAGTCAACGGGATGTGCGGGATGCGGTCTTGTTGGCGGAGATTTTGTGTAATACCTACACCTGTGTCGAAACAATTTTGTTTCGGATTGCTCGCCAGTTTGAGAATCATTTAGACCCGCAGCAGTGGCACAAGGAGTTATTGCAAAAAATGCGGGTTGAGGTTCCGGGTGTGCGTAAAGCGGTTTTGTCGCGAGAAACCTATCGCTTGCTCGATGAACTGCGGCGCTTTCGCCATTTTAAGCGGTATTACTATGAGTTTGATTATGATTGGCGGCGATTGGATTATCTCAGGTCGGTGTATGACCAGGTGGTTCCTTTGATTGGCGCGGATTTGCAGGGGTATGTTGATTTTCTCTTGGCTTTGGCAGATTCTAAAGATTTGGGTTAAACTTGTTATTATAGACTGTTTAGGGTGGGTTTAAGTCGTTAAAATGGGAACGTTTTATTCGTTAGGTATTGTTCAAGATTTTACAGCTTGGATTTGTTTAATCTTCGCCACAATACGATTTTAGGCTGAGAATAGGGCGATCGCATCCCCAGGACTAAGCATTGATCGCAGCGGTGATGTCTATTCCTGGAAAAGACCATCAATCGCCGATAAACGGTTAGGAGAACAGATATGGTTCGTGTTACTCAAGCTGAAATCCAAATTACCCTAGAGGAATTTTTGGCGCTTCCTGAAACTCAACCCGCACGGGAATATGTTGAAGGACAAATAGAGCAGAAGCCAATGCCTCAGGGAGAACAGAGTACGTTACAAATTCGTTTAGGAACGGTGATTAACGAGGCTGCTTTAGCCAAAAAGTTGGCTCATGCGTTTACTGAGTTACGGTGTACGTTCGCAGGACGTTCTGTTGTGCCAGATATCAGTGTTTTTACGTGGGAGCGCATCCCCAAAACTGAACAGGGAAAAATAGCCAATCGTTTTGAGAGTCATCCCGATTGGGTCATTGAGATTTTATCTCCTGATCAATCTGCTAATCAAGTTATTCGGAAAATCCTTTTTTGTATTCATCATGGAACTCAACTTGGCTGGTTGATTGACCCGACAGATGAGTCAGTCATGATCGTTAAACCTAACCTGTTTCCTGAGATTAAATTTGGGGACGACATTTTGCCTACCCTGGAGACGCTGGAAGATTTACAACTATCGGCACAAGAACTATTTTCTTGGTTGAGTTTTCAATAAAACAGTCCCACAAGAGGTTGAGAAAAATCAATGACGTTGAAACTCATGCCAATTTTGGAAAGTGGCGATCGCCTCACTCGGACTGAATTCGAGCGACGCTATGGGTTGCTGCCAGAGGTGAAGAAAGCCGAATTAGTCGAAGGGGTGGTTTATATGGCATCGCCAGTTAGAGCTAGACAACATGGCCAACCTCACGGCTTCATCATGGGCTGGTTAATGGTTTATGCAGCGGCTACCCCGACTGTTATGGTGTTTGATAACACGACGGTTCGTCTGGACTTGGACAACGAACCCCAACCCGATGCTCTCTTGCGTTTGGATGAGTCGGTGGGGGGACAGTCGCGGCTTAGTGAGGATGATTATATTGAAGGTGCGCCGGAGTTGATTGTCGAGATTGCGGCGAGTACGGCATCTTACGACCTCCATGATAAGCTCCAGGCGTACCGTCGCAATGGGGTTCGGGAATATCTGGTGTGGGTAGTCCTCGAAGATGAGTTTCGTTGGTATGTTCTCGATGAGGGGGAGTATCGCCAGCAGGAACTGGACGCGGCGGGATGTTTGAGTAGTCCCTTTTTTCCGGGGTTGGTGTTGGAGGTGAAGGCACTGTTGGCGGGGGAGATGGGACAGGTGTTGACCCGGTTGCAGGAGGGGATGGGTTCGCCTGAACATGATCGGTTTGTTGAGGCGTTGGGGTGAGGTCAGGCCGTCACTCCAGACACCGGGTGTCTTTGGAGACACCCGGTGTCTTAATCTGAGCCAGTGGCCGGATAGAGTGGGGGGAGGCGATGAGTTTGCCGTTGTTTTATGGGTTGATGGAGGCGGCTTAGGATAGAGTGGTCGATACGCTACGGGAGGTTTTGGGATGAGGATTCAACCAGGAGGACAAGGGCAAGACTTTGTTGAAAGTCGCGAAGAATTTTTAGTTCTGTCTGGTATTACCTGGCAACAGTTTAAGAGTTTGGAGTCGTCGTTTGCTCCCATTGCTGGGGTCAGATTAGTCTATTTGGATGGGGTTTTACAAATTGTAATTTTGGGGGATGAGCATGAGTATTATAAACGGACGATTAGCTTGTTATTAGAAGCCTATTTTAGATGTCAAGGAATTCGCTTTTATAGTCAAGGCAGTGCGACATTGGGAGATGAGGGAGTTGGGGTTCAAAAGGAACCTGATGAGTCCTATAGTTTTGGTAGTAGAAAGGCGATTCCCGATCTAGCGATCGAGGTGGTTATGTCCAGTGGTGGAATTGATTCGCTAGAAATCTATGGCAGGCTTGGGATTCAAGAGGTTTGGTTTTGGGAGGATGGTGTGTTGGCCGTCTATTCTTGGCAAGGGGAGTATTGTCAGGTCGAGAGGAGTGGTCTGTTGCCGGATTTAGATTTGGGTCTGTTGAGGAAGTATATTGTTTATCACGACCAGTATGATGCGGTCAATGATTTTCTTAGAGAGTTGTCTGGCTAATCGGGGAGATACGTTTCGGTGGAGGCGGTTGAGGCGTTGGCTCGCTGGCGGGGAGCAACGGTGGGAGTTAGGGCGGCTGAGGCTGTCTTGGGCAGGCGGATTGAGTGAGTCTTGTGTTAGGCTGTTTCTGATATGGCGTTTTAGGATAACACCCCATGCCTACGTCCCTGAACAAGATTTTGAATGAGGTTGAGTATCCTGACTGTGATGGATTACCCATGGCGGAAAGTGACGCGGCGCGGGATTATTTGATTTATGGAACCGAGAGCCTGAAACTGCATTTTCAGCACCGCTCAGATGTCTATGTTTCGGGTAACTTATTTGTTTACTATGAACGGGGTAATCCGAAAGCTGTCGTTGCTCCTGATGTGTTTGTGGTGTTTGGGGTTGAGGATAAACAACGGTTATCGTATAAAGTCTGGGAAGAGGATTATACACTGCCCAGTTTCATTTTGGAAATCACCTCAAAAAGTACCCGCAGTGAAGACCAAGGCACTAAAAAAGGACTTTATGCCTATTTGGGCGTTCAAGAGTATTTTCAGTATGACCCCACCTCGGATTATTTAAGTCCTTCACTTCAAGGATTGCGTTTGGTCGATGGTAATTATTTTCCGATTCCTCCCCGAGAGAGTGAACCCAGCTTAATCCTGTTTTCGGAGGTGTTGGGGTTAGAGTTACGACGTTTGCAGGATGGCAGTTTTCGCTTTTATCATCCTGAAACTGGAGAACGGCTCGGGAGTTTAAGGGAAATCGAGACATCCAGACAAGCGGAACGGGAAAAATCAGAGAAAATGGCGGAGCGATTACGGCAATTGGGCGTGAACCCTGATGATTTATAGTTTTGAGTGACGATGATTCGCTTCTTTCGGGTGTTGGATTGGATGATGACTCTGCCGTCGGTGTTGCAGGAGAGTTTTGATAGCAAGCTACGTCAGTATCAGGAGGAACGA